>DATJRJ010000163.1:0-42823 GCA_035504735.1 Binataceae bacterium (SeqCode) | reverse complement strand
AGCGAATCGGGATGAAAGAGGAGGAAATCCTGGGCGTGCGTGATCCGGATCGATGCCCGCTCTACAGCGACGTCGATCGCGCAATCATTAAGATGACTGACGAGCTGCTCGATGGTTTCGAGATCTCGCCGGCGACCCGGGCGATCCTGCAGCGGTCCTTCACGCCCGAGCAGTTCGTGGAGTTACTGCTGGCGGTCAGCAACTGGCGTTTATTCGCGATTTTCCTGAAGAATGTCGAGGTTCCGCTCGACCCCGGCACTCCCGGATGGCCCGAGGGCAAGGCGCCGCAAGCCACCCCGCGAGGCTGATAAAAAAGTGTTTCCGGTTATTTAAACTCTATTGACATTGTAGCGATTTCAGTGCGATATGATTCTCGCGCGGTGGAGTGTCGGGTGGCGGATGTGGCGTGCGCATCATTTCAGACGAACCAAAGCTTTCGGGTCTTGAGGCCGGTTGGATTATGATCCTGCTCGCGCCGATTTCTGATCTGCCGCAACCGCAGGCAAAATTGTCTCGGCGGGAATTGCCATCTGCGTTACGGTTATGTTATCGACGTACAACCAGCGCGACCGAGAGTTCGAACCGTCACGGGTCGGCGATCGATACGATGGAAAATTCAGTGAGCAGATGACCCGCGAAATAAAAACTGTCGGCGTGCGGTCAGACGATTCTTCGTCGTAAGTTTTTTGGTGCAGGTATTGACTATCGCAACTGTGAGGGTACAGACTGCACAAACCTTGAGGGGTTTAGCACAGCTCACGAGCTGCGCTGGATCCACGCAATAAGCGGTCAAGGCCAGCTCTTGGGGTGACTGTGACGAGCTGGTCAGGCCAGGTGTGGGCAAGAGCGATGCGAAGGCATCCGGGGAGGCAACTATGAGCACCTGTAACTCGAGGCCGGAAAGTAGGTCAGCCTGGTTCGGAGTCGGTGGGCTGACCGGCTGGGTTCTCGCACTGGCCGTCATTGGGATGGTCATCGGCGCGCCCAAGGCATACAGCCAGGTTCCTGGCGCAGTATCGCCGGGCGGATCGGCGCAACCTAATTCATTGATGGACGAGATTATCAAGGGTGGCCCTCCGGGCGCCTGGATTCCACATCCGGAGAATCCGTGGCTGCAGGGCTTGCGCATCACCGGTCTGCTCCAGAATACCACCGGCATCTGGGTCAACCCGCACGGGATTCGTACCAATAGCGGCAATTCAGCACAGGCCGCGCTCGGCGAATTCTATTCAGGTGAGACTGCAACCAACTTCCTCGCGACCGAACGCAATCTGATGCAGGTCGACACCAACTACGACCTGGATGGCAGGAATCACTTCTTCCTGCGGTGGTGGGGTGTCTACGAACCGGCGTATGACTTCGAGCAGTACTATCGCGGCGCCGACGCCGAAGCCTTGAATGCAGTCGGACGGCAGACGGGCTGCTTCCCGGGGCCGACGGGTGGTGCGGCCGTACCCGGAGTGGACGGGTTCACTCACTGTACGGCGTCAGCCGCGAGCGACTTCTACAATCAGGTGGGTTTTCGCGAAGCCTGGTGGCGCTTGTCGATGGGCCCGTTGCGCCTGTTCACCGGACGCCAGATTGTGACTTGGGGTGAATCGCTGGCGTTCCGTATCGCGGACGTCGTCAACCCTCAGGATCTGAGCTGGAACTTCGGGTTCGCGAACCTCGAGCAGTCGCGCCTCCCACAGTACATGATCCATCCGATTCTCGAATTACCTGAGTTCGGCTGGCTCACGCAGAACTTTGTGGAAGGAATCTGGGAGCCGCCCATCCAGGCGCTCGACAGCGACTGGATCTGGACTGACACGCCTGACCATCGCTACTCCGGCGCTGGCACCAATGGCGGCTCGGTCGACATCCTTGCTCCCTTCGGCGGACGTTTCGATCTGAATACCCAAACCCCGTACGGCGGGCCGGTCCCCTTCCCGAATCCGACCGGCAACACTATCCCGGGCACTCCTACGGCTCTCGCCTGGGCGGCCTATCCGCAGGCCTCGTTTGATTCGAATTTCCTGCCGACTAACGAAATCGCCCGCTGGCGGTTCCCGACCTCGCAAATGACGTACAGCAACGAGGGAATCCGCTTTCATGCTCTGATCGATCAGTTGGTCGAGGGCACGCTGCTCTACTGGCACGGCCATCAGTTGCTGCCCGCCGGGCGCCTGCAGATACTTGGCCCGCCGGTCGCTGCCCCGGTGCCGGATCCGCGTCCAGTGGAGCGGATCGTCGAATTCTTCCCGCAGTTTAACGACGTCGGCTTCACGGGCAACATGCCGATCAACATTCCCGGACAACTCGGCTCGATGTTCCCGTTCGTGTTGCGGTCCGAAGGCGTGTTTCAGGACCATACGCCGTTCGCCAACCGCGTCTCGGACAGTGGTATCAAGTACTCCGGCACGCTCAATACTCTGGTGGCGCTCGACGCCGACCAGATTTACGCGCCGTGGCTGACCAGCACCGGTGGATCGCTCACGGTTAACCTGGAGTGGAACAACTACACGATACTGAGCCCGAGCCGCTTCAACGAATACGCTCCGTTCGTGTATCAGCAGGCGCGCCATAACGAAGAGAGCTTTATCTTCGCGGCCAGCACTTCATGGTGGTGGCAGTCGATCGCGCCGCAGTGGGTTTCGGTCTACAATCCGGACGGCAACACGTTCCTATTGTTCCCGAACATCGCGCTGGTGCCCCCGTGGACGAGTCAGTACTTCATGAAGTTGCAATACATCCAGATCATCAGCAACAACATCCAGGATGACTACGCGGGCGGTCAGTTCAAGGGCAAGAACTTCGTTCTGGCCCAGTTCCAGTGGAACTTTAACATGCTGTAACAACAGCTCTGGAAGCGCCGCCGGCCCTGATGGCCGGCGGCGCCTTTTTTTTGCGTGAAACAACTCGGCGCCGCGTCCATCCGGACGCGGCGCCGTTGATCCATTGCCTCGCAGAGATTAGGTAGCGGCTGTAGTCGGGAGCGATTGCGGCCGCCGGAGATTCAGGGCACTACCGCGACCGCCTCGACCTCGAGCAAAAAATCATCCAGCGCCAAGGCTTGAACACCGACCAGCGTGCTCGCGGGAGGATTGTCCTTGCCGAAAATCGGTCCGCGTACCTCGCGGATCATGGCGCGATGCTCCGCCCTGTAATTCACGACGTAGGTATTGATCTTGACGACGTCCGCCGGTTTGGCCCCGGCTGCCGCCAGCGCAGCGAGCAGATTATCGTGAACCTGGCGGGTCTGGGCGGCGAAATCGCCTTTGCCGACGATCGCGCCGGTCTTGTCGAGTGAGACCTGGCCGGAGAGATAGATAAGCTTACCGCCGCCGGCGATCGTAACGACGTGAGTGTAGCCGGTCGGAGTAGAGAGCGTGGGGGGATTGATAAACTTCTTGTCCATCGGGTTTACCTGCCTGTTGGAGAGAGTTCGTGCCGCGTGCAAGGAAGCTTAGACTCGGCTTGGTTAAAGTCAAGGTTGCAGCTCGGTGGCGCGGGCGGGTGATTTCGATGCGGGGGCCTGCTATGCTCATCGCGCTTCCTGATGCGCTTGCGGTGACTGATTTCCAGGCGTGGCCTGCGCACGGCGAAGAAATAGTATTCCGGCAGAATATTACAGCCAGTGAGTCTTTTCAGACGCGCCGCGGGCAATTTGGCGCTCGTGCTCGGCGGGATCGTAGTGGCGCTGTTGATCGCCGCGGCCGGTCTTCGCATCGCCAACCATTGGTATCCGTACTTTTTCCGCTTCGATTCGGCCGCCGGGTGGAATCTGCGGCCCGGCGCGTCGGGTTACTACGGACGCGAAGGCGGTTCGTATGTCCGCATCAATCGCGGAGGGTTTCGCGGTCCTGAGCGGCCGCTCGCCAAGCCGCCCGGCACGTTTCGGGTCGCGATGCTTGGCGATTCGTACACCGAGGCGATCCAGGTGCCTTACGAACAGACCTTCAGCGCGGTGACCGAGCGTCGGCTGTCATCTTGTCCAGCGCTTGCCGGCCGGCACGTCGAGGTGCTGGATTTCGGGGTCGATGGTTACGGAACCACCCAGGAACTGGTGACACTGCGCAAACAGGCACTGGCCTACTCGCCCGACGCGGTGGTGCTCGCGATCTTCCTCGGCAACGATATCCGCAACAATTCGGTGGTGCTGGAGGGGAATCAATGCCGCCCGTTTGATGCGCTGGAAGATGGCAAGCTGGTGCCGGTCGGTCCGTTTTTCGATTCACCGTCGTTCCGGCTCTGGTGCATGGCGCGCTTCAATTATCGCGATGCGGCGCTGACCGATCTGTTCAGTCAGGCCTGGACCATCATCCGCCACCATCCGAGCGGTCCCACGCTTGAGAATCCTGTCGAGCGCGCGATCAATTACAACATCTACAAGCCGCCCAGCGATAAGGCCTGGCGCGATGCGTGGGACGTGACCGACGCGCTGGTCGTAAAGGTTCGCGATGTGTCGGTCGCCCATCACGCGATGTTCCTGGCGGTCACGCTCGACACCGGCGTCCAGGTTCTGCCGGAGGCCGCGATGCGCGAGAAGTTCATGCGCTGGCAAAAAATCACCGACCTGTTCTATCCCGACGAACAGATCGAAGCGCTCGGCCGGCGCGAGGACTTCGCGGTGCTCGCGCTCGCACCGTCATTGCAGAAATATGCCGAGGCGCACGACGTCTATCTGCACGGCTTCAAGAACACGCCGATGGGCTTTGGACATTGGAACGCCGTGGGGCATCAGCAGGCCGGTGAGCTAATCGCGGCGCGGCTGTGCGCGATGATCGGAAAGGGCCACGGGCACTAAGCGATCAAAGATTCGCGCTTGGCTTGGCAACCTGGCGCTGGCCGCTGCGGGTGTGGTGGCGGCGCTGCTGATCGCGGAAATCGCGCTGCACCTCCTAATTACTCGGCCGACATTCTATATCTACGACCCCGATACCGGATGGACGCTAAATCCGGGCGCAGCCGGATGGCAGCACGAGGAGGGCACGGCCTGGCTGGCGGTTAATCGCGAGGGTTTGCGGGGTCCCGAGATCAGCGTACGAAAGCCGCCGGGTACGGTCCGGATCGCGGTGCTGGGCGACTCATTCACCGAGGCGCAGCAGGTGCCGCAGGAGTCGACGTTTTGTGCGGTGATGCAGCGCAAGCTCGGCGCCTGCCTGAAGCCGCGCACGGTGCAGGTGCTGAACTTCGGAGTCGACGGCTACGGCACCACGCAGGAGTTGATCACGCTGCGAAAGCGCGTCTGGCAATTCGATCCTGACGCGGTGGTGTTGGCCTTCTTCACCGGTAATGACATGCGCAACAATTCGGTGACGCTCGAGGGCGACAAGTGCCGCCCCTTCTTTATCCCGCATGCCGGCGGCATCACGTTGGGCGGTCCATTTGTCGATTCGGCCTGGTTTCGCTTCCAATGCAGGATGAGATTCGAATCGCGGTTCTCGCGGGTCATCGCATTGCTGAGCCGCGCGCGAGTGCTGATCAGGGATCGCATTCGGGCCCGCAGAGCGCGCGCGCATCCTGCCGTCCTGGGCCGCGAACTGGGTATCAGCGAGGCTATCTACCGGGCGCCGGAGGACGCGGCCTGGCGCGATGCGTGGAACGTGACCGAACAGCAGCTAGTGCTTATGTCGCACGAGGTCGCGAGCCATCATGTGCCGTTCCTGGTTCTGACGCTCAGCAACGGGATCCAGGTTTATCCCGATGCCGCGGCGCGCGCGGCCTATATGCGCCATCTCGGCGTCAGCGATCTGTTTTACGCCGATCGGCGTTTGCAGGCGCTCGGAGCGCGCGAGGGTTTTGCGGTCCTCAACCTGGCGGAGCCGATGCAGCACTGGGCTGACGCGCATCACGAGTTTCTTCATGGCTTCAGGGGCACGCGGGCGGGAACCGGACACTGGAACACGGCCGGTCATGAACTCGCCGGCACGCTTATCTCGCAACGCCTGTGCCCCATGCTTGCGCAGAACGCACCGCAGTCGAGTGTCGATCCCGGTGCGCCGACCGTCGCGGCCTCGCCGGCCCCCGGCGAGGCGGGCGCCACCCGCGAGAATTACCTGCTCTACTGCGCGCGCTGCCACGGTGCAGGGGGCCGCGGCGACGGTCCCGCCGCCGCAACGCTCGAGAGCAAGCCCGAGGATTTCGCCGATTGCGCCGCGATGCGCAAGCTTTCCGATCCGATGCTGGCGAAGATCATCAGTGAGGGTGGTCCGTCCGCCGGGCTCAGCCAGGAGATGCCGCCGTGGGGATCGATCTTCAACGATCAGAAGACGGCAAATCTTGTGCGTCTGATCCGTTCGTTCTGCGCAGGTGAGGCAAACGGGAAATAGCCTGTATCACTGCGACGACGCTGAAGATCCCGACCGGCCGCTTCGGCGTCGCGCTTTCACTTTTTACAAAAGCCGCGGACGTAATGAGCCAGCGCCTTGATCTGATCGTCGCTAAGGCTTTCACCCCAGGAGGGCATGTCGGCCGGCAGCCCGACCGACGCGCCACCGCCTTTGATGGCGTTAAAGATGACCTTATCGGTCAACTTGCCCATCGCCGCGCAATCAGTGAAATTCTGCGGCTTGGTATGGAGCGTCACGCCGTCGGGCCCGTTGCCCTGGCCGCTCTCGCCGTGGCATCGCGCGCAGTAAATCTTGAAATCGAGCGAGGCATCCTCAGCGTAAGCGCGGCTCGCAGCCGAGAGCATCAGGCCGGCCGCGATACCGAGTCCCAGGCTGAGAAGCATAATTCTCGTCACCAAGACCCGGCGTCCTTTAATGCCGCGGCTGATGGGTGAATTGCAGATCGCTCGGTAGGCGAGGGCGCTTAAGCTTGCGCGCGTGGCGGACCGGATTTTTCAAGGCAACGCCGAGGGTAATCTAATGGCTGGTCGAGAGCCACCCCGCCGGCGGTCCGGTTGACTCTGTATTTCGGCGGATGTTAGTGCTCCAAAGAGGACCTGAGTCCTGTGGTTTCGATTGCTGGAGGAACCTGAATGGGCGCGAATGGCTTTCGGGATCTGGTCAGGGAAGACCGCAAGCGCGGACTATTCCGGGTTCATCGCTCGGCCTTCGTGGCGCCCGAAATCCTGGAGGCTGAACGCGAGCGGGTCTTCGATCGCTCGTGGCTCTATGCGGCGCACGAATCGGAAATCTCGCGGCCCGGCGATTTCGTCACGCGCGACGTCGGCGGGCGGCCGCTGCTGATTTGTCGCGGCAGCGACGGCGCGATACGCGTGTTCGTCAACACTTGTACCCATCGCGGCGCGCAAATCTGCCGTGAGAATCAGGGCAACGCCAAGACTTTTCAGTGCTTCTATCACGCCTGGACGTTCAATAATCAGGGTGAGCTGGTGGGCGTACCCGACGCAGCCGGCTATGGCGGCGCGTTTCGAAAAGAGGAGCTTGGATTAAAATCGCCGGCCCGCGTGGAGGCTTACCGCGGCCTGATTTTCGTCAGCTTCGATCTCGAAATCGAGGACCTGGTTACCTACCTGGCGGGCGCGAAAGAACTGCTCGACGCGGTTCTCGACCAGGGCGGCGACGACGGGATGGAGATCGTCGGCGGTACGCATAAGTATTCGATCCGCGCCAACTGGAAGCTGTTGTGCGAGAACAGCATCGACGGCTATCACGTCCGCACCACCCATAAGACCTTTATCGACTACCTGACGATGGTCGGGGTTCCCGCCTCTGCGGGCGTCAAGTTTCCGGGCAGCGCGCGCAGCCTGGGCAACGGCCACGGCGCGATGGAATACAAGGCTCCGTGGGGCAAGCCGGTCGCCTCATGGGAGCCGCGCTGGGGCGAAGCGGCGCGAGTCGAGCTCGATGCGCTGCGCCAGCGCCTGATCGCGCGCCATGGCGAAGAGCGCGGACTCCGGATCGCCGACTACCAGCGCAACACGCTCATCTACCCGAACCTGATCGTCAACGACATCATGTCGCTCACCTTGCGCACCTTCTATCCGATCGCGCCCGGCTACATGGAAGTTTCGGCCTGGTGCCTGGCGCGCAAGAATGAACCGGCGCAATGGCGGTCGATTCGGCTTGATGCGTTCCTGACCTCTCTCGGACCAGGCGGACTATCGACGCCCGACGATGTCGAGGCTCTCGAATCGTGCCAACGGGGCTTTCGCGCGTTTCGGGAAGTCGAATGGTCCGATATGTCGCGCGGGCTCACCCGCGATCCGGTGATGGAAGACGAAGAGCAGATGCGCGGGTTGTGGCGCAAATGGCAGGAGCAGATGCGCGGCGGCAGTCCGAGCCGGCGCCGCGCGGTCGCCTAGCGGTGTCTCGCCCCGGGCGTGGTAATCTCGTCCCGGGATGATTCCTCCAGTCGCGCTGACTATCGCGGGCAGCGATCCGGGCGGAGGGGCGGGTCTGCAGGCGGATCTGCGGACCTTCGCTGCGCTCGGCGTTTACGGCTACTCAGTCGTAACCGCGATCACCGCGCAGAACAGCACTCGAATCGACCGCATCGAGGCGGTTGCGCCCGCGATGGTCGCCGCCCAGATCGAGGCGCTGGTGGCCGAGCGCAAACCGGACGCGATCAAAACCGGCGCGCTGCTTGATGCGGGTATCGTAAATGCGGTCGCCACCGCGATCGCGCGGCTCGATTTGCCTGCCCCGGTCGTCGATCCGGTGCTAATCGCAAGCAGCGGCGTGCGCTTGCTCAGCCTCGAGGGCGAGGCCGCGATGCGCGCCTCGCTGATACCGGTGGCTGCCATCGTGACGCCGAATATTCCCGAGGCCGAGGCACTCGCCGGAATCGCGATTCGCAATGAAGCGGCGCTGCGCGAGGCGGCGATGGAGATTCATCGGATGGGGCCGCGGGCGGTCGTGATCAAAGGCGGCCATCCTTTTACCGGTGCAGCGCCCGGATCAAAGGCCGACGACCTGCTTTACGATGGACGGCGTTTCATCGTGCTCGAGGATGATCGCGTCCCGGCGGCGAGCATGCACGGCAGCGGATGTGTCTTCTCGGCCGCGATCGCCGCCTACCTGGCGCGTGGCGAGCCGCTCGAAGCGGCGGTCCGTGCGGCCAAGGCCGTAATCGGGCGGGCGCTGCGAAATCGGATCAGGCTTGGGAAGGGACGCGACGTATCGTATCGCATCCCGCCGGATTAAGTTTCAGCGGGCGCCGAGCAACTCCGCGACCGCCGCCTTCAGGTTGTGGCTGGTTTCCTTGCCGCCGCCGAGCTTGACCAGGGCGTAGCGCTCATCGGAATCGAGTCGCATCCACGCGCCTCGGTCCAGCGCGACCCCAATCGCGCCGAGATTCTGCACCAGCGCGTCGGGCGGATCTGAGGGGGGATCGGCGGCGACGCGCTCGGCCTCCGGGATACGCTTGGGCTCTTCACCACTGTGGCTCTGGACGGCTTCGAGGATAAACAATTTCAACGCCTCGGCCTCTTCGTCGGAGTCGGCCGGAAGATGACAGACCGCGAGCCGCTCGCCGCGCCCGAGCGCCTGCCATTGCTTGAGCCCGATCTTGACGCCGAGGCGGTCGAGCTTGCGCCGCACCGCCATCGGAACGCAATAGAGGCTGCTGTAAATTTCATCTTCGAATCTAAATCGGCGCATCATAGGGATCGCTCCCGGAACCGTCACAAACTCAGTCGGACGAGCTCAATTATAGCATTTCGGGCCGCTCGCAGAGCCCCTTGACGGAAATGACACTATGGGCGAGCCTTGTCGAGGAACCTTGCTGCCGAAGGGCGAGTTTGCCGCGGGCGGCTTATCGCCGGCGGCACCGGGACACAGATGGCCTCCGATCACGATTGGGACCGCGAGACGGTCGAACGCATCGCAACCTCGCTGAAAGACACGCCGGGGGCGTTGATGCCGATCCTGCGCCAGGTGCAGGATGAACTTGGCTGGATTCCCCCCGGCAGCATCCCGCTGATCGCAGGGGTTCTCAATCTTTCGCGGGCCGAAGTCCATGGCGTCGCGAGCTTCTATCACGATTTCCGCCACCATCCGCCGGGCCGTTTCGTTATCCAGGTATGCCGCGCCGAATCCTGCCAGGCGATGGGCGGTGGCGCGCTCGCCGAGCATATCCGGCAGCGGCTGGGGATCGATTTCGGCGAGACCACACGCGACCGGAACTTCACGCTCGAGCCGGTCTATTGTCTGGGAAATTGTGCCTGTTCGCCGGCAATAGTAGTGGCGGGTGAACTGATGGGACGAGTGACCGCCGGACGCTTCGATCGGCTGATCGCGAATCTAGACGGAAGCCGGCGATGAGCGTGCGCGTCTTCATCCCACGCGATTCCGGAGCGCTCTCAATGGGCGCGGAGGCGGTGGCCGGCGAGGTTGCTGACCAGGCGAAACGCCGTCGTATGGATGTCGAGATCGTGCGCAACGGCTCGCGCGGACTCTACTGGCTGGAGCCGATGGTCGAGGTCGCGACGGAATCCGGACGCCTGGCCTACGGGCCGGTCGCGGCCAGCGATGTCGCCTCACTGTTCGAGGCCGGATTCCTCGGCGGCGGAAAGCATCGGCTCGCCCTTGGCGCCACCGGTGAGATCCCGTACCTAAAGCTCCAGGAGCGGCTGACCTTCGCGCGTGTCGGGATTATCGATCCGGTGTCGCTCGATGATTACCTCGCACACGGCGGCTATCGCGGACTGGAGCGCGCGCTCGGCCTCGCGGGCATGCAAGTCGTCGACGAGGTCACCGCCTCCGGACTTCGCGGCCGCGGCGGCGCCGGCTTCCCGGCCGGAATCAAGTGGAAGACCACCCTGCAGACCGCGGCGAAACAAAAATACGTCGTATGCAACGCCGATGAGGGCGATTCCGGCACCTTTGCCGACCGCATGATTATGGAGGGCGACCCGTTCGTCCTGCTCGAGGGTATGACAATTGCTGGGCTGGCCGTCGGCGCTACCCAGGGCTATATCTACCTGCGCTCGGAGTATCCCCATGCGTTGGGCACGCTGAACGCGGCGATTGCCACCGCAGTCACGCGTGGCTATCTGGGCGAGAACGTGCGTGGATCCGGCAAGGCCTTTCGGATCGAGGTCCGGGTCGGTGCCGGCGCATATATCTGCGGCGAGGAAACCGCGATGCTCGAGAGCCTGGAGGGGCGGCGCGGGATGGTGCGCTACAAGCCGCCCGTGCCTGCCGTGGAAGGGTTGTTCAGCGCGCCGACGGTGGTCAACAACGTCATCACGCTAGCTACGATTCCGGTGATAATCGAGAAGGGCGGCAACTTCTATAAGGAATTCGGAATGGGCCGCTCGCGCGGCACCAGTCCTTTTCAACTCGCCGGTAATTTGAAGCATCCGGGATTGGTCGAGAAGGCTTTCGGGGTAACCCTCCGTGAACTGGTCTATGAGTACGGCGGCGGGACGGCGAGCGGCCGCCCGGTGCGCGCAGTACAGGTCGGCGGACCGCTGGGCTCGTACTTCCCGGACTCGATGCTCGACGTCGCGATGGATTACGAAGCGGTGGCAGCGCAGGGCGGTATCCTCGGTCATGGCGGAATCGTGGTCTTCGACGATACCGTTGACCTGGCCCGGATGGCGCGTTATGCGATGGAATTCTGTGCGATCGAATCGTGCGGCAAATGCACGCCCTGCCGAATCGGCTCGACGCGCGGGATGGAACTGATCGATCATATAATCGGCAATCGGGATCGCGCCGCCAGCGCCGCCCTGTTGCGCGACCTGTGCGACACGATGACCAACGCTTCGCTGTGCGCGCTGGGCGGCCTGACGCCGCTGCCTGTGATGAGCGCGCTCAAACATTTCCCGCAGGATTTCGGCCTTGTCGGCGAGCGGACCTGATCACGAACGGACCTGATATACTGTCAATCTGGAGCTAAGCCGTGCAATCGATCGACGACAAAGACCTGGGCACTCCGGCTGCGCAATCCGAACAGCTCGTGACGCTCGAAATCGATGGGCGCGAAGTGACGGTCGCGGCCGGCACCTCGATCATGCGGGCCGCTGCCCTCGCCGATGTGCAGATTCCGCGGTTGTGCGCGACCGAAGCGCTGTCGCCGTTCGGCTCGTGCCGCCTCTGTATCGTTCAGATCGAAGGGCGCAACGGTTTTCCGGCCTCGTGCACCACGCCGGTCGGCGATGGGCTCAAGGTGCATACCCGCGGCGAACGAGTCGAGGGATTGCGGCGCAACGTGATGGAACTCTACATGTCCGACCATCCGCTCGATCCCTTCCAGTGCAAGGCCGGCGGAAAATGCGAGCTCCATCAAATGGCCGCGGTGGTCGGCCTCGAACAGATGCGCTATCCGGCGGGCGAGAACCATCTGGATCTCCGGGTCGATGACTCCAATCCCTACTTTGCTTTCGATCCCACCCGCTGCATCCTGTGCTCGCGATGTGTCCGCGCCTGCGACGAAGTGCAGGGCACCTTCGCGCTCACTATCGATGGGCGCGGCTTTGGCTCGTTGATGTCGCCCGGGCAGCATCAACCATATGCCGACTCCGAATGCGTCTCGTGCGGCGCCTGCGTGCAGGCCTGTCCGACCGACGCGTTGATGGAAAAGACCGTGCTCGAGCGCGGGACGGCAGACCGCGACGTTATCACCACCTGCGGCTACTGCGGCGTCGGCTGCTCGTTCAAGGCGGAACTGCGCGGCGACCGGGTCGTGCGGATGGTTCCCAATCGCAACGGCTTGCCGAATCACGGCCATTCCTGCGTCAAAGGGCGCTTTGCGTGGGGCTATGCGACCCATCCGGATCGCGCGCTTAAGCCGATGATCCGCAAGCGAATCAGCGATCCGTGGACCGAGGTTTCGTGGCCCGAAGCGATCGCGTACGCCGCCAGCGAGTTCAAGCGGGTACAGAAACAATACGGCCGCGGCGCGGTCGGCGGTATCACCTCCTCGCGATGCACCAATGAGGAGACCTACCTGGTCCAGAAACTGGTGCGCGCGGCCTTCGGCAACAACAACGTCGATACCTGCGCCCGCGTCTGCCACTCGCCGACCGGCTATGGCCTCAAGACCGCTTTCGGTACGCCGGCCGGCACCCAGGATTTCGATTCTGTCATCTCGAGCGACGTGATCGTCGTAATCGGCGCGAATCCCACCGAAGGCCATCCGGTCTTCGCCTCGATCATGAAACGCCGGATTCGCGAGGGCGCCCGCCTGATAGTGATCGATCCGCGCGCGATCGATTTGGTCCGGCTGCCGCACGTCGCCGCTGATTACCATCTACAGCTCCAGCCCGGCACCAACGTTGCCGTCCTGAACGCGATGGCCCACGTCGCGGTCACTGAGGGTCTCGCCAATCAGCAATTCGTCGACCAGCGCTGCGAACCGGCCGAGTACGCGGCCTGGAAGAAGTTTATCGTCGAGCCGCGCAATTCGCCGGAAGCGGTCGAGCGGATGACGGGTGTGCCGGCACCGCAGATTCGTGGCGCGGCGCGGCTCTATGCGAAGGGACCGAACTCGGCGATCTACTACGGGCTGGGCGTCACCGAGCATAGCCAGGGCAGCACTGCGGTGCTGGCGATGGCGAATCTCGCGATGGTGACCGGCAATCTCGGCCGGCCCGGAGTCGGCGTGAATCCGCTGCGCGGTCAGAACAATGTCCAGGGCGCCAACGACGTCGGTTCGTTCCCGCATGAGCTGACCGGCTATCGGCACCTGTCCGATCCCAAGCTGCGCGCCGAGTTCGAGGCGGTCTGGGGCGCGAAGCTGGATCCCGAACCCGGCCTGCGTATCCCGAACATGTTCGACGCCGCGCTCGATGGCAGCTTTCTCGGGCTCTATGTCGAGGGTGAAGACGTCGCGCAATCCGATCCCAATACCCATCATGTCGCGGCGGCGCTGGGCGCGATGGAGATCGTCGTCGTCCAGGATATCTTCTTGAACGAGACCGCGAAGTTCGCTCACGTCTTCCTGCCGGGCTCGTCATTTCTCGAGAAGGACGGCACCTTCACTAACGCCGAGCGGCGCATCTCGCGCGTCCGCAAAGTGATGAAGCCGCTGGCCGGATACGAGGACTGGCAGGTGACGTGCCTGCTGTCGAACGCGCTCGGCTATCCGATGGAATATGCTCATCCGTCGGAAATCATGGACGAGATCGCGCGGCTGACGCCGACTTTTTCCGGAGTGAGCTACGAGGTGCTCGAGCGCCTGGGCAGCGTGCAATGGCCATGCAATGCCGATGCACCCGCGGGCACCACGGTCATGCACGTCGGCGAGTTCGTGCGCGGCAAGGGACGGATGCTGGTGACCGAGTACGTCCCGACCGAGGAGCGCACTTCGTCGCGCTACCCGCTGATCCTGACGACCGGCCGGATTCTGACGCAATACAACGTCGGTACCCAGACGCGCCGCACTCGCAACGTGCTGTGGCATCTCGAGGATCGGCTCGAAATCCATCCGCATGATGCCGAGCAGCGCGGGATTCGCGATGGCGACTGGGTCGAGCTCGCCAGCCGCGCCGGCTCGACCGCGCTGCGCGCCCTGCTGACCGATCGCGTGGCGGCCGGTGTCGTCTATACGACTTTCCATCATCCGGAATCGGGCGCGAACGTGGTTACCACCGAAAATTCCGACTGGGCGACGAACTGTCCCGAGTACAAGGTGACCGCGGTGCAGGTGATGCCGGCGCGGCGGGTTCCCGAACGGCCGACCGCCGAGCAGATTATCCGCGCCGCCGAGCAAGAGCTCGGGAAGTAGCGGGGCGGCCGGCGAGCCCGGATGGATATTCATCATCTGGCCCGGATGGCCAACCAGATCAGCGACTTCTTCGAGAGCGCGATGGAGCACGAGGCGGCGGTAACCTCGACCGCCACGCATCTGCGCAACTTCTGGGAGCCGCGGATGCGCCGCGAAATCGTCGCCTATGCGAAAAGCGATGGCGCCGAATTGAGCGCGGTGGCGCGCGCTGCCGTCCTGAGCCTGGATTAGCGGGACTGTCACGCGCTCTGGACGAGTGCTAAGCCTGATGGCACGGGTAGTCCGGTGAACGATTCCGTCCACGATCATTCGGCGCTCAAATGGCGCGGCGGCGCCGCGCGCCGCGAGCTCGACCACCTGGCGGTCGAGGAGCCGCTCGAAATCCGCCTCGGCGGGACGCGCTTCACCGTCACGATGCGCACGCCCGGCCATGATGAGGAACTGGTCGCGGGCTTCCTGATGACCGAAGGCTTTATCGCGACGCCGGCCGAGATTGCGGAAATACGGCAGGTGCGCGATCGGCGCGGAAAGGTGGAGCCGAATATCGTCGATGTGATCCTGGCCGTGCCGGCGGATGCGCTCCGCAAGCGGCTGCGCCGCAATTTCACGATCTCGTCGAGCTGCGGGCTGTGCGGCAAGACCTCGATCGAGTCGCTGCGCCGCCGCCTCGAGCCGCTTCGCGATGCGACCGTTGTGCGGCCGGATTTTCTGCTCAGCCTGGGGCCGCGGATGCGCACCGCGCAGGAAATCTTCGCCAGCACCGGCGGCCTGCATGCCGCGGCGCTGTTCCGAATCGCGAGCAACGGGACCAACGGCGCATCGCATCCGCCGGAGGTGATCCGCGAGGATATCGGCCGGCACAATGCGGTCGACAAGGTGATCGGCCATGCACTGCTGGCCGGGATGCTGCCGCTGGGCGGCACGGTGCTGATGGTCAGCGGACGCCAGAGCTTCGAGATCGTGCAGAAGGCGGCCGCCGCGGGCGTGCCGATCCTGGCCGGGGTTTCGGCACCGTCATCGCTGGCGGTCGATCTCGCGGAGAACCTTGGTATCACGCTCATCGGTTTCATGCGCGAGCGCGGATTCAACGTCTATTGCCATCCCGAGCGCGTGGCCGCCGAGTGATCACCCACGGCGCGCAGGCGAACCCCGTTGCGGATTGCGCCACCCGCACAGTACCCTAGACCGGCCGAAAACGAGGACCGAACCGGATGTTTCCAGGCCAGCGCGCGCACGACCGGATCGCCAATGAAAAGCTGCTCTATGAGCGGCGGCGCGGCGGCGATATTGCGGTCTGTGTCGCCTATGCGAATCTTTACCGGCTCGGGATGGCTAACCTCGGCTACCAGGCCATCTTCCATATCTTCGACACCGACCCGACGGTGAGCGCCGACCGGGTCTTTCTGCCCGATCCCGATGAGCGCGAGATGATGAGCGCGCGCGGCACGCCGTTGGTCTCATTCGAGCAGGCCCGTCCGCTGGCGGATTTCGATATCCTGGCGTTTTCGATCGCCTTCGAGACCGACTATCTGAACCTACTCGCGATGCTGCGGATGGCGGGGATTCCGCTGGAACGGAGCGAGCGCGCGGGCCGCGGCTACCCGCTGATTATCGCCGGCGGCTCGGCGGTGTTTCTCAATCCGGAACCAATCGCCGACTTTATCGATCTATTTCTGATCGGCGAGGGCGAGGAGATGGTGCCGGAATTCCTGGCTTGCTACCAGGCGACCCGCGGACTCGATCACTTGCGCCAGCTCGGCGAGCTCGCGGCGGTCGGCGGCGCGTATCGTCCCGATTATTTCCGGCCCGTCCACGACGCGGCGGGGCGCCTTGCGGCGGTCGATTATCTCGGTCCCGGACAGCCGCGCGTCAGCCGGCGGATGGTTCGCGATCTCGATCGCTTTAGCACCGCCTCACTCATCCTGACCGAGGAATCCGTCTTCGGCGACATGTACCTGGTCGAGGCCAGCCGCGGATGCCAGTGGGGATGCCGCTTCTGCGCGGCCGGCTTTATGTACCGCCCGATTCGCTATCGCAGCCCCGAAAAGCTCGCTGCCGAGGCCGAGCGTGGACTCGCCGAGCGCAGCGTGATCGGCCTGGTGGGTGCCGAGATGGCGAGCGTGCCCGGCGTTGCCGAGGTTGCCGATCGGGTAGCGGCGCGCGGCGCGCGGCTCTCGCCGTCTTCCCTGAAGGCCGATTGTATTTCGCCCGCGCTGGCGGCCGCACTCTCGCGCAACGGCAATCACAGCATCACCATCGCACCCGAGGCCGGCAGCGAGCGGATGCGCAAGGTGATCAACAAGAATCTGACCGAGGCCGATATCCTGCGCGCGGCCGACCTTATGGTCGGGCAGGGCGTCGAACAGCTCAAGTGTTACTTTATGATCGGCCTGCCTGAGGAGCGCGATGAAGACGTGCTCGAAATCGCGCGACTGACCGGCCGTATCCTCGAACATGCGCGAGCCGGCCGCCGCCGGGTTGGCCACGTCACGGTTTCGCTCAACCCGTTCGTGCCCAAGCCGTGGACCCCGTTTCAATGGGATCCGATGGAGAATACCGCGGCTCTCAAACGCAAGGTCGCGATGCTGCGGGCGGAGTTCGCGCGGATGGGCGGCGGCGTCGATCTCGATGCCGAGTCACCCCGCGAAGGCTACTTCCAGACTCTGGTTTCGCGCGGTGATCGCCGGGTCGGCGCGATCCTGCGCCGCCTCGATTCAGCCGGCTGCGATTCGCCCGGCGCGATCTGGCATGAACTGCGCAAAATCAGCCGCGAGGCCGCGGCAGGAGCGAGCGCGCTTCCCGATCCGGATTTTTTTGTTACGCGCCATTACCAGAATGATGAACTGTTGCCCTGGGATTTTATCGACCATCACATCCACAAATGGTTCCTGCTTTCCGAGCGCAAAAAGGCACATTACGAGCATCAGAGCAAACCCTGCGACGTAACGCGCTGTACTGTATGCGGAGCGTGTTGAGAGTCCTGCCGGGAGGGGAAGGGTGAGAGGAGAAAAGGCCGGTATCGATCGGCTGAGAAGCGTCGCGATAGGCGTTATCATCCTGGCGGCATCGATCGTTACGACCAGCATCGCGCCGGCCCAGGATGAGGGCGGGAATGCGCCGCCCGGCGCTCCACCGCCGGTTGGTGCGCCGGCGACCCCGGTAATACCGGACCTTGGCGCTCCTCTAGCCGCGCCTCCGGTCGAACCGCCGGCAGCTTCGAAAGCGAAGCATCACCGGACCACGCATCGCGCCAGCGTCGGCCATTTCGATCTCGAAGAGGCCAGCGCGCGTCTTCAGCTCAGCCACGACACGACTATCTACGCGAGCCCTTCGACGAGTGCCCGCCAGCTCGAACCCGGTATCGCCGGTAAATTCGTGCAGGTGACCGGCGTCACGCGCCATTGGCTGCGCGTCAATCTGAAGAACGGCGAGACCGGCTACGTGCAGCAGAAAGACGTCAATCTGGTGAAGCCGACCGATAAGATTTTCGCGCTCACCAAGGATGCTGCCGTGCGCGCCGAACCCAACCAGTGGGCGAAGCAGGTCTCAGAGGTGCATCGCGAACATAACGTTCATGTGATCGGAATCGCGCTTTACTACATGAAGATCCGGATGCGCAGCGGACTCGAAGGTTATATCCCGACTACCGCGCTCGAATAGCCGGATTGCAATCACCGGGCGGCGGTGCCACCGGCATCCTGGTCTTCGGCCTGCGGAGCCGGGACTTGAGTGGTATCGGGATCGACGGCTTCTCCGAAAGTATCATTGCTATTGGCCGGCGCGTCCTGGCCGAAGCGGACACTGGTGCCCGGGATATATTGCGCGCCGCTATCGTGAGCCCGAAATTGCAGATCGGCCGGTATCCGCGTGCGGGCGAAGAAGAAACCTGAACCGACGGCCACGAACGCCAGCAGGATCAGGAACAGTTTGAGTCGTCCAGTGCTCGCGAATCGCCCACGCACCGGACCGCGATCGCTCGCCAGATAAACCTCCCGCAGCCGATGGCGATCGTACCTCGGGCCTGCTTTTCGCCGCTTATTCATAGCTTCATCCTCCCCGCACCCTGACCGCACCCAGGGCCAAACGCAAGGACGATGAGCAACCGCAGCCCATCACCAAGCCCGCGAAAAAAAGCCGGTGCCTGCTCCGCCTTGCGCGGAATCCGAAAGTGCACCCGTTCGGCAACATTATCCCTACGGATGGCCAGCCTAGCGCCGCGGCGGCGCGAATCCAAACGCCGCCGAGAGCTTAATCCACAGGCCGGAAGCGACAATTGATAACGATGTTTTGCCGCCAACTGATCATCCCCGCTACGGAGTCAGCTCGAACGTGATTCCCCCAATCCGACGCGCGACCCAATTGTAGATCCCGCAAAAGATTGCCGTAATCACGAAACCGCCTACAGCGTACAAAATCGGGACAAACAGAAAAAAGAGCAGCACGCGAGGATGATGCTGGCCATGATGGCGCATCACGAAACGCAGCGTCGCACCGAGCCCGACCAGTATACCGAGGAAGAAATCTACTATCCCCATTATCTTGGCAGTCTGAAGTACGGCGAATGATTTGATCTGTTGCATAGCTCCCTCCGGCGGTCTTTTTCGCGGCAGTTTCATTCTCATAGCCCATTGCGCCGCCCCGCAGCCATCGCGAGCCGTTGCCGAAATCGATCGAATCAGCTAGGCGTGCCACGATGACTGCCGAGGAACGGCGCCGATGGGCGATCGTCGCCAGCCTCTTCACCGAGCTGCTGCTGGTTTTCGGCGGCGGCTTTTTTACGGCTGGAATCTTCTTCACGCCCTTGCTGAAGCAATTCCGATGGAGCCGCGCCCAACTCGCCTCGGTCACCGGGGCGCTCCAGGCGACGCTCGGACTCAGCACGCCTGTCTTCGGCTGGATTCTCGACCGGGTTGAGGCGCGATGGCTGATGACCGGGGGCGTCGCGTTGGTCGCGCTCGGCTTTGTCGGGGCCAGCCGAATCCATTCCTTCATGCCGCTGTTCCTCTGTTATGTGGCGGTCGGTCTCGGGCTGGGCGCCTCTTCGCTGCTGCCTGCCTCGCTGGTAATCGCCAAATGGTTCCGGGAAGGGCGCGGACTCGCGATGGGAATTACGATGGCGGGGACCTCGGTGGGCGGGAGCCTGATGACGCTCGCGGCCCATTGGGCCATCGGCTACGGTGGATGGCGCTTTGGCTACCTGTTCCTGGCCGCCCCGATGTTGCTGATCGCGGTACCGGTGTTGATTTTCACCGTGCAAAGCCATCCGCCGAACCCGGCTGCGAGCATCGCCTCCGGAAAACCTCTCGAACTGCCCGGCCTGGAAGTGGGTCCGGCGCTCGGCAGCCGATCCTTCTGGATGATCTTCATCATCCAGTTTTGTTTCGGTTATTTTGCGGTCGCAATCGTGGTGCATCTGCCGATCTATCTGATTGGGCTCGGCTATCGCTCCGGGATTGCAGCGCTTGCGCTCAGCATGGTGCTGGTCTGCGCTTCTTTAGGG
This sequence comes from Binataceae bacterium (SeqCode), assembly GCA_035504735.1. GTDB lineage: Bacteria > Desulfobacterota > Binatia > Binatales > Binataceae > JAJPIG01. Next base: position 22,698 of record DATJRJ010000163.1, on the reverse strand, counting down.
AAGCTGGTGATGGGCACGATCGCGGATCGAGTGAGCGGTCGGGCCGCGGTTGCGCTGGACTTTACGATCACTGCGGCCGGCTTCCTGATGTTCCTGGGGGCGCGCTCGCCGATGCTTCTGATCGCCGCCATTCCGATCCTGGGCACGGTTATCGGCGCGCCGATAGCGCTGGTCCCGTTTCTGACTGCGGAATGCCTGGGACTTCGGCGTTTCGGTTCGATCGTCGGGCTGACCAATCTTGCTTACACGCTGGGGGCGGCGATCGGGCCGGTACTCTCGGGCCGAATCTACGATCTGACCCGCAGCTACGCCGGCGCGTTGGCGCTGTTCGCAGTATTCGCGTTGATCGGCGCCGGCGCGGCGCTGGCCTGTTCCGGGCTGGAAGAGGAGCAGGGCGGCCTCGTCAAACAGACTGCGCCTGCCTAGGCTTCATAACCTGGATGACGGACGACAAGCGGCTGTTCGACCCGCCTACTCATCCAGTGTTTTGAGCAGAGAGCGGACTTTGGCACCGATATCCGGTGACTTCAGCACGTCGCTGATTATCGCAACTGCGTCGGCGCCCGCCTCGATTACCTCGCAGGCGGTCGCCTCCATGATTCCGCCGATCGCAACGATCGGAATCCGTACGGCTGCACGAACCCGGCGGAGGGCATCGAGTCCCTGCCCAGTCTGGTTCTGCTTCGTCCCACCGGCGAAAATCGGTCCGAAACCTATATAGTCGGCGCCGTTAGCCTCGGCCTCCTGGGCCTGAACGATGCTGTGGGTCGAAATCCCGATCAGGCGGGCGGGTCCTATCAGCCGCCGACCGGCCTCCAGCGGCAGGTCATCCTGCCCCAGATGCACGCCGTCGGCCGCGGAAAGTATCGCGAGGTCAGCCCGGTCATTGACGATAAAAGTTGCACCCGAGCGCCGGCAAAGCGCGGCGATCGATTGTGCGGCGTCGGCGAATTCGCGAGTCGGTACGCTCTTGAGACGGAGCTGGAGGACCCGCGCTCCGGAGTCGAGCAGGAGCTGCGCGGTCCCAAAAGGAGTGAGCAGGCTGGCCGAATCGACGATCGCATAGAAGTGTGACGGAAATCTGAAAGATAGACTCACAACCGGCCACCTTTGGCCTTTAGTTGCATTAAATCACTGCTGACCATGAGTGCACGAGGATCTGCCTTAAAGAAAGAAGAGTTGATCGGGTGCATAAGTCACGATTCAGTTATCCATAAGATTTTTTAATCAAATCTCAGCCGGAACCGTGTTGATCGTGGTTGAGTCGGCGGCTAAGGTTGCGACCACTTATGGGGGAGGACCACCTGACGTACTTTGGTCTCGGATTGCTGGCCCTGGCAATGCTAGCGCCCGGCGCCGGTAGGGCCCAGGAAGTCACACCGGCCATTCAGGTTGTGGGTCGAGTTGCGGCGAGTACCCATGCTCCAGACCCGGCAGAAGCGCGCCACGATTCTGCGCCAGCCGTGATGCCCGCCTGGGCCGATGCCGCCGCCTTACTCGAGGCTCCAAGCAGCCCCCGTTTCAGCCCGTCGCCGTCCGGCCAGCCGGGCGCGATGCCTTTCGTCCGCAGCGAGCCGCGCGGCGTGGCGCCATTCCCGATCGTCCTGAATCGTACCATCCGCCAGTATGTCGATGACATGCTCGCCCATCCGGGCGGCCTGGTGACCTCTTTCGAACGCAGCCGGCCGTATTTCGCCGATATGGTACGGGTGCTCGAGCAGAATGGCCTGCCGCGCGACCTGGTTTATCTCAGCTTTGCCGAGAGCGGCTTCAACAGCAGCGGTGCCGGACCATGGCAACTCAGCAAGTCGACCGCCCGCCGTTTCGGCCTGGTAGTGAACAACTTCGTCGACGAACGCCGCGATCCCATCAAATCGACCCGTGCCGCCGCCGAGTATCTGGCCACACTTCACGATGAAACCAATGACTGGCACGTCGCCTTGATCGGATGGAACAAGGGCGAGGGCGCGCTGGATGGGTTCTCTTCGCTTCACGGCGTCGACTATAACCACCTGATGGCCTATCTGCCGCGTACCACCAGCGCCCTGATGAACCGCTTTATGGCGGTAGCCGTGATTGCCCATCATGCGCGCGAATTCGGCATGCAGGCGGTGACCTTCTCGATACCGCCGACCTACCACACCGTCAAAGTGCAGCCCGGCGTACCGCTCAAAACGCTGGCCGACCGCTATGGCACCACCGTAGCGAAGCTCCATTCGCTCAACCCGGCATTGCTGCGCGACCGGACCCCGCTCCGGGTCGCATCTTTCGATCTTCGTGTCCCCAACAGCGCCAAGGCGGAACTCTGATCTGATCGAGTTTCGGTCTTCGCCCGCTCTTCCAGCTTCCCAGCTTTCGTGTCGAACATGACCTTAAGGGTCGCTGCCGATTCTCATCGCGCGCCGGCCCGGCTATGCTTGAGACTCCGATGATTAGCGTTGATGAGGCACTGGCACTGGTTCTGGATAGCGTCGCACCGCTCGGCCTGGAGCGGGTGTCGATATTGAATGCACGCAGCAGGGTGTTGGCCGAGGAGCTCCGTTCGCCGCGCGATATCCCCGCCTTCGACAACTCCGCGATGGACGGCTATGCCGTCCGCGCTGCCGACGTCGCGGCCGCGGTCGAGGACCGGCCGGTCAGGCTGGTCGTCACCGAAACTATTGCGGCTGGTATGATACCTTCCAAAACCGTCGCTCCCGGACAGGCTGCACGAATTATGACCGGAGCGCCGGTTCCGGCGGGCGCCGACGCGATAGTGCCGGTTGAGCGTACCCGCAGCGAGAGCACTGCCGTCGAAATCCTGGCCGCGGCCGAACCCGCGGCGTTCGTCCGGCCTCGCGGCGAGGATCTGCGCCGCGGCGAGATTGTTTTGAGCCCCGGACGGGTGCTGACCGCCGCCGACCTCGGCACGCTTGCCTCGCTCAACCGCGCGATGGTTTACGCCTACCGGCGGCCGCGCGTCGCGATTATCGCGACCGGCGACGAGCTGGTCGACCTCGACCAGGTTCCGTCCGGGTCCCAGGTAATCAACTCCAGCGCTTACGGCCTGTTTGGCGCGATCGAGGCGGCGGGCGGCGAACCGGTCATGCTCGGCATCGCGCCCGACCAGCCTGAAGAAATCCGCGCCCGCCTCAAGCAGGCGGCCGGCTTCGATATGGCGCTCTCGACCGGCGGTGTTTCGGCCGGCGACTTCGATCACGTAAAAGGCGTGCTCGGCGAGCTTGGGATGCGGGAGGTGTTTCATGGCGTCGCGCAGCGGCCCGGTCGTCCGCTGAAATTCGGCCTGGTCGAGGGCCGGCCGTTCTTCGGTCTGCCGGGCAACCCGGTCTCCACGATGGTTTGCTTCTTCGTCTATGCGCGCGCAGCGCTTCGTAAGATGGCCGGCGCGAAAGACCTCGGCTTGCCGCGTATCAAGGTGCGGTGCGCGGTCGATATCTTCAAACCCAAAAATCTGACCGAATTTGGCCGCGTTCAATTGGCGCGCGAGGGCGATACATGGATGGCGCGGCCGACCGGGAATCAAAGCTCCGGCGCGCTCAGCTCGCTTTCGAAGGCCGACGCCCTGATCATCGGACCGGCGGGGGAAAATCCCCTCAAGGCGGGAAGCGAATTGACGGCCCTGCTGCTCGACTATGGTGCGGTGGCTGACACCGGCGCATTCCTGGAGGCGCGTGATCGGCGCCATACCGACTGAATCCAAAGGGTTAACGCCGCGCCTACCACGATCCCGCCGAAAATCACGGCCGAGACGTTAATCTGCAGGTTGACGAACGGCAGCAGCGTTAACTGGATCGGAACCAGACGCGAGTTGAAGTAGATTATGTACGCGATCCACGCCACTGCGATCGCGCTGATGATGAACCTGGGACTTTTCAGAAAGGCCGGCATCGACGCTCACCCCCGCTCTGCGGCGTTCAAAGCTTGGACAGTTGGGTCAGGCTTGTCAACGCGGACCGCGGCAAGGGCACTGTCCACCCTGCACCGATCGGCCACCATGGCGGGGCTGAGCCCCAACGCTCATGAGCTATGAAATATAGGGTCGGCAATGGTTTCGATTTTCATCCGCTGCGCGCTGGCCGCAAGCTGATATTGGGCGGCGTCGAAATCGCCCACGAAAGCGGGCTCGCCGGCCATTCGGATGCCGACGTGCTCGCGCATGCGCTCGCCAACGCGATCTTGGGTGCGCTCGGACTGGGCGACCTGGGGAGCCATTTTCCTGATAGCGATCCGCGCCATGCCGGGGCCGACAGTATCGGGCTATTAACCCAGGTGTGGGCGATGGCGAGCGATCGCGGATGGCGGCTCGAAAACGCCGACCTGACGGTCTTTGCCGAGCGCCCGAAGCTCAAGCCGTATATCGCTGCGATGCGCCAGCGGCTGGCCGGGGTGCTGGCTGCCGCGCCGGAGCAGGTGAACGTCAAGGCTTCGAGCCCCGAGGGCTTGGGCGCACTGGGGCGCGGCGAAGGGATGGCCGCCGCCGCGATCGTGCTGCTCTCGACGGATTGACAGGTTGGTCCCGCTGCCAGCGCCTCGATTGCGGTATCTCCGCCAGCCGATAGGGCAGTATCCGAGGGTACTGCGGACGATCGGTCGCCAGCCAATCATCACGGTGCTCCGCGAGACACACTTTCATTCTGGACGTTGAACGTCGGGAGCAGTTCTGCGACAGCATCGGCGCCGATAGCTATCTGCTCGAGAGACCTGACGACTATTCGAGTTTACGCGTGTCGCGCCCTTTCGATTGGGATTAGCCATCGGGCCGCTTAGCCGGGTGCGGGCTCAGCCCGACCGCACTTGAAATAAACCGAGGCCCGGATAATCATCAGTCAGGGGAAGCAAAGGAGAATAAGAAAATGCTGAAGCCGGTTCTATCGGCGGATTCACACGTGCTCGAAATACCCGAGGTCTGGTCCGAGCGGATCGACAGCCGGTTCCGGGACCGTGTGCCATACATGCAGAAGAGCGACCGCCACGGCGCGGTCTATGTCATACCTGGAATCAACTTTTCGTTGCCGATGGCGTTGCTTTCGGGCGCGGGCCGGCCGCCGGAACGGATGGACGAGAAGGCGGAATTCGAACAGCTCCAGAGCGGCGGATGGGACCCGAAGAAGCGTATCCAGGACCAGGAGCGCGACGGAATCGCCGCCGAGATCCTCTACCCGAGCGTCGGCATGGTGCTCTGCAAGCATCCCGACCACGATTATCGCAAGGCCTGCTCCGATGCCTACAATCTCTGGCTGGCCGAGTATTGCGCGTCCAATCGCAATCGTCTGCTCGGCATCGGGCTGGTCTCGATGCGGACGCCGGAGGACGCGGTCGCCGAAGCCCATGCGATCAAAAAGCTTGGGCTGCGTGGAATCATGCTGCCGGGATGGCCGGCGCTCGAAGATTACGACAGCCGCCTCTACGATCCGTTCTGGGCGGCGGCCGTCGAGCTCGACCTGCCGGTCACGTTCCATCATCTGCCGGGACCCAAGAATCCCAACGATCCGATCGAGTCGCCGTACGCGCCGATGGGCCGCGGAGTCAACTCGAAGTTGAGCTCCTGGATGAACCTGATTCGCGGCAATCAGGATCTGCTCGCGATGTTCGTGTTCGGCGGCGTCTTCGAGCGCCATCCGAAACTGAAGCTGGTCTGCGCCGAAGCCGACGCCGGCTGGATTCCGCACTTCATGTACCGGATGGACTACGCCTACGATCATCATCGTCATCACATGAAGACCGAGCTGCTGAGCAAAGCGCCGAGCGATTACTTCCGCAACAACGTCTACATTTCGTTCCAGGACGATTATGTTGCCTTCCAGGTCCGGCATCTGATGAACATCCGGCGCCTGATGTGGGCCAACGACTTTCCGCACTTCGATTCGACCTGGCCGAACTCGCAGGCCGTCATCGCGAAGCATACCGGCGATCTTACCGAGCAGGAGAAGAACTGGATCCTGCACGACAACCTGGCCGAGTGTTACGGGCTCGCGTAGAGCGCCTGAGAATCGCGCCGGTTAATTCTGCATCACCTCGGCGGCTGTCCGCTCTGGCAGCCGCCGACCTTTATGAGGATTGAAGCGTGAGAATCGACGTTCATAACCACATCTTTCCCAAAGAGCTGGTCAAGCGTCTCGAAAAGCGCAGCGAGTATCCCTATGCGCGTCCCGGCAACGGCCGCCTCGGCCTGCATTGCTGCGATAACTTGACGATCCAGAACTTCGAGTCCTTCGCCGACATGAACAAGAAGCTCGAGGACATGGATCGCGTCGGCGTCGATATCTGCATACTCACCGTCAATCTGCCGGGACCCGAGCTCGCGATGAAACCGGCCGAGGCCGACGAGCTGGCGCGCATCGCCAATGACGGAATCGCGGAAGCGGTGGCGCTCCATCCCAAGCGTTTCTGGGGGATGGCGTCGCTCGGCTACGGAACCATCGACGGCGCGCTCAAGGAGCTGGATCGCTGCGTCGCGCAGCTCAAATTTCGCGGCCTGCAGATTTTCTCGAACATCAAGGGCAAGGCCCTCGACGATCCCGAGTTGCGTCCGATCTTCGCGCGGATGGCCGAGCTGAAGCGACCGATTTTCATGCATCCCACCGCGCCGCTCAATCGCAATTACCTGATGCAGTTGGTTCCGGTGCCGGCGCTGGGCTTTATCTATGACACCACCCTGGCGGCGGTGCGGCTTACGCTCTCAGGAAGATTGGCGGAGTTTCCCGATCTGCCGCTGATAATCCCGCACGTCGGCGGCGTGCTGCCGTATCTGATGGAGCGAATCGTCGGACTGATACCGGGCTACGGGACGGGTAATCAGGAACATAATCCGACGCGGATCTTCAAGCGGCTCTATATGGATACGGTTACCTACGAGCCGGGTCCGCTGAAGTTGTGCCTCGACACGATGGGGGCGAGCCAATTGCTGCTCGGCACCGACCATCCGCACGGTCCGTGGGAGCGGCCGACCAAACTGCTCGACCAGGTCGAATGCAGCAAAGAAGATCGCGAGGCAATGATGCACGGCAACGCGGAGCGCCTGTTCCGGCCGGCTTGAACCGGCCGGCCCCCGCTCATAAATCGTCGCCGGTGTCGCCGCCGCCCTCGTCGCTTTCGGGATCACCGCCTTTCTCGATCTCTTCGACCGCCTCGTCGAATTCGGGGCCGCCGAACTCGTCGCCCATCTCGCGGCCCATCCGCTTCATCATGCGGGCGACGCTTTTTGGATCGCTCTCGTCGATATCGCCGAAGTTTGACGGGTCAGCGAGAGATTCCATGCGGGCTTCCTCGCTGCGTGGCATCGCAAATCGCGACATCAGCCGCCGCATCCCCGACGCGCCGCAATGGCGGCATTTCGCCGTCACACGCTCGCTCGCCCTGAGGGTCAGGATGCTGGTGCGCTTGGCGCATTTCGGGCATTCGTATTCGTAAATCGGCATCGCGGGGAATCTCCCGGATCACCATCCCTGCCCAACCAGTCTACGCTCGCCCGCCGATCCGGCAAGTCGCCTCGCTTTGATTACTCAATTAGGGTCGGCATACTGACGCCCAATGCGCGACCTCGGCTTGATCTGGCGCAACACCCGGATGGTGGTGCTATGCGCGATCTCAGCGGCGCTTTATGCGGCGGTACTGGTGCCGTTCAAGGTCGTTCCGCTGATCCCGGGGGTCACGGAACTTCGTCCGGCCAACGCGATTCCAGTGGTCTGTTCATTTCTGTTCGGTCCGGCGGCCGCGTGGGGTTCGGCGATCGGCAACATGATCGGCGACTTCTTCGGTGGCGTCGGACCGGGCGATATCTTCGGCTTTGCCGGTAATCTGTTTTACGGTTACGTTCCGTACAAGGTCTGGCAGATAATCGCCGCCGGCGAGAGCCCGGTTCTCCGTTCGCCCGTAACCATCGTAAAGTATGTTTTCACCTGCCTGATGGCGAGCATGATCTGCGCCGACATGGTCGGATGGGGCGACAACCTGCTCGGGTTCAGGCCGTTCGGCGTGCTCGGCAACATCATCATATTTAACAACATGTTCGCGGCACTCGCGCTCTCGCCATTTATTCTGATCGCGGTCTACCCGCGAGTACGCAAGGCGCGAATGCTTTACGAAGATGTGATGCCCGAGTTGAAGCCGTCGCCCCCGGTCCGGAGTTGGTGCGGACTCGCGATGCTGCTGACGGGCGAGATCGGTGCCTGGATTACCGGTAACCTGGTCTCGGCCGGTTACTGGATCCCTTCATTCATTCCGGCCGCCATGGCGCAGGCGCCCTACGACCGCGTGATCGCGATCGTGGTAAGCCCGTTCATATTCCTGGCCATCGCCGGCATCGGCCTGATGTGAGCACCAAACCGCAAGCCATCGTACCCGGCGCCGAGCCGGTCCCGGCGATCAGCGTCGAAGAGCTCAGCTTCACTTACCACGGTTCGGATCGCCGCGCGCTCAGCGGCATTTCGTTCGTTCAGGCCCGCGGCGAGGCGATCGGAATCATCGGGGCATCAGGCGTCGGCAAGTCGACGCTCGCCAAGTGCCTCAACCGCATCATCCCGGAGTTTGAGGGCGGAGAATTTCGCGGCGTCGTTAGGATTGAGGGGCGGCCGCTCGACGGCACGCGGGTGAGCGAGGTCGCCGGCACTGTCGGGATGGTTTTCCAGGATTTCGAGTCCCAGCTTTTCTCGACCAACGTTGCGCACGAAGTCGCCTTCGCGATGGAGCAGATCGGAATGAGCCGGGAGGAGATGAACCTGCGAATCGGACCGGCTCTGGAAGCGGTCGGGCTCGCGGGCTTCGAGGCCCGCGATCCGACCACGCTTTCCGGCGGCGAGAAGCAGCGTCTCGCGATCGCGGCGGTGCTCGCGCTGGGGCCGGACCTGATCGTGATGGACGAGCCCACCACCGATCTCGACCCGGAGGGCAAGGCCGAGGTCTTCGCCCTGATTCGAGAGCTTCGCGCGCGCGGCCTGAGCCTGCTGATCATCGAGCACGAGACCGACGAGCTGCGCGCCTGCGATCGGCTGATGCTGATGCGCGACGGTGAGATAATCGCCGATGCGCCGCCGGCCGCTTTGCTGACCAGGCTGAATTTGCTCGAGGAATGCGGCGTGCATCCGCCGGAACTGAACCACGTGCTTGCTGCGGTCGGAATTGCGCAGCACGCGCCGGATGTCGACCACGCTGAAGCGTTGCTGCGCGGCCTCTTTCCGCATCTGCCTCGCAACGTAGGCTCGCCGCCGCCGAGCGCTTCACTGCGCCAGGCGGCCGCGCCCGAGAGTGCCGAGCGTCCGCTGGTCGAAATTGAGGATCTCAGCTTCTCATATCCCAACGGGCCGCGCGTGATCGATTCGGTTAGCCTCAGCATCAGGCCCGGCGAGTTCATCGCGGTTATCGGGCAGAACGGATCGGGCAAGACCACGCTCGCCAAACAGATCGTCGGCTTGCTCAAACCCGGCGTGGGCCGCGTGCTGATCGAGGGACGCGACCGGACGCCGCTGATGCCGGCCGCAACCGCGCAGCAAGTCGGCTATGTCTTCCAGAACCCTGACCACCAGATCTTCGCGGCCACCGTCGAGGACGAAGTCGCGTTCGGACCACGCAATTTCGGGCTCGCTCCCGAAGCGATCGAACTCCGCAGCGCGGAAGTGCTGAGCGCGGTTAATCTCGAGGGCGCGCGCGACAGCGATCCGTTTCTGCTCGGCAAGGGCGAGCGCCAGCGCCTGGCGGTGGCGAGCGTGCTGGCGCTGCGCCCGCGGCTCCTGATCCTGGACGAGCCGACCACCGGCCTGGATTACGGCGAGCAGCGCCGCATGATGAAACTGGTGACCGAACTGAACGGCGCCGGTATCGCGATCGCGATTATCACGCATACGCCCTGGCTGGTCGCCGCCTATGCCCGGCGCGTAGTGCTGATGCGCCACGGGCGGTTGCTGTTCGACGGCCCGGTGCGCGATTTCTTCGCCGACGATGAACTGTTGCGCGGCTCCTCTTTTCGGGCTCCCGAGGTGACCGCGCTCGGGCGACGTTTCGGCGTCGTCGCGCTGACCGCGGCGGAGCTGGTCGACTGGCTCAGGCAGTATCGCTGATGCCGATCTATCTTTACATCGAGCGCACCGGAGTTCTTCATCGGCTCCATCCGACGGTCAAGGTGTTCGCGTTGGTCGTGATGTTCTGGTCGGTCTACTGGGTTGATAATCCGGTGGCGCTGCTACCGCTCGGATTGTTGATGCTCCTCGCGGCGCAAAGCGCGGGCGCGTGGCCGAATTTCTATCGGCTCAGATGGCTTTTCATCATGGTGATTCTCTTCACCACGCTGGCCTGGATGATCTTCTATCGACGCGGTCCCGCGTTGTTGGATCTGAAGATTATTCATCTTAGCCGTGCCTCGCTGATGTTCGGCCTAGGGCGCGGGCTCAAGCTCGCGGAGTTGCTCGCAACCTCAGTGTTGTTTCTGTCGACCACCAAGATCGAGGAGTTCACGGTTGGGCTGTCGACGCTCGGCGTGCCCTATCGGGCAGGTTTCGCGATCACGCTGGCCTTTCGTCTGGCCCCGCTCTTCATCGATTCCGCCGTGACGGTTTACCAGGCGCAGAGCCTGCGCGGCTATGATTTCAATCGCGGCGGGCCGCTGGAACGCGTGCGGCGTTACGTCCCCGTGATCATCCCGGTCTTCATGGGCGCGTTGCGCAAGGCGAACGCGATGGCGATGGCGCTCGAGGCGCGCGGCTTCGGGCACATCAGCCAGCCGACCAGTTTCATCAGATATCCGGTGGCGGCACGTGACCTGATCGCGGCGATCGTGCTGCTCGCCATCGGCGCGATCTACTTCATGATCTATTACACTGGCTACGGCGCGATCGCGTTAAAGTAGTGGCCGGACCCTGTCGTCCGGTTTGGAAGCCCATCGCATGCGTGCTAAGTAAGCGGCAGCAACAGGCCCGCGCATCAGGAGGAGATGACCATGCTGTTCGCGATCATCGCTCACGATCCACCCGGCCGCAGCGAGCTGCGCAACCGCGTTCGCCCTGCGCATCAGAAGTACCTCGAGCCCTTCAAGCAGACCGGCGAGATGATCTACGGCGGCCCCTTCACCGACGAGGCCGGCAACCTGATAGTAGTCGAGATGGCGACCCAAGCCGACGCCGAGAAGTTCGCGCGCAACGATCCCTTCATGACCGAGGGCGTGCACGACCGCTTCGAGGTTCATCCGTGGCGTCGCGCCTTCCCGGAAGGTTAGCGTAACGCGCTTTCCTGAATCCGTCCGCTCAATCGAGGTGCGCCATGGCGGGTCCTCTCGCGGGGATACGACTCGTCGAAGTCGGCGAGATGGTCTCGGCGCCGTACGCGGCCAAGCTGCTGGCCGACCTCGGCGCCGAAGTGATCAAGGTTGAACGGCCCGCAAGCGGCGATCGCGCCCGCACGCGCGGCCCGTTCGCCGGCGGCACCGCGCATCCGGAAAAAAGCGGACTCTTCATCTATCTCAACACCAACAAGCGCGGCGTCACGATCGATCTTGCTTCGCCGCGCGGCCTTTCGATGGTCGACAAGCTGATCGGCAGCGCCGATGCATTGATTCACAATCTGGCGCCTGCCGAAATGGATCGTATCGGCTTTCAATTCGAGCGCTTCCATCGGATCAATCAAAAGCTCGTGATGACGACGGTTGCGCCCTATGGATTGAGCGGACCACGCCGCGACTGGCGCGCCGAAGACCTCACGCTATGGTCGGACGGCGGCGCATGCTATCTGAACGGGGCGCGCGACCGTCCCGATCTCCCGCCGCTCAAAGCCTACGGTTACCAGGCGGGCTACCAGGGCGGTGCGCACGCGGCGATGGCGACGATGGGTGCCCTGTTCGGCGCGGCGCGCGGCGCCGGCGGGCAGCACGTCGAGGTCTCGATCCAGGAATCGGTCGCCGCCATTATCGAGATGGCCAACACCTTCTGGCCGTATATGGGCCTCGTACTGACACGTTACGGCGCCAAGCCGGTCCAGCCGCTCGATTCGTTCGAATGCCGGGATGGTTGGATTTTCGCCTGCTGCGTCGAGGAGCATCAGTGGCAAAGCTTCGTGGAGGTGATGGGCAATCCGCCATGGGCCTCCGAAGAGCTCTTCAACGAGCGTTTCAAACGCGGCGTGAATTATGATGCCCTCAGGCCGATGCTGGCCGAATGGATCGGCAAACAAACCGTACAAGATCTCTACCAGAAGGCGCAGGCGCGCCGGGTGCCGTTCGCACCGATCTCGAACCTCGCCGACCTGGTCAATTCCGATCATCTTCGCGCCCGCGGCTTTTTCATGGACCTGGGCCATCCGCAGGCAGGCGCTTTTAAGTATCCCGGCGCGCCCTCCAAGCTGAGCCGCACGCCATGGGAGATCCGGTTTCCCGCACCGGCGCTGGGCCAGCATAACGAGGAGATTTTGCGCGGCGAGCTGGGGATGGATGCGCGCGAAATCGAACTACTGCGGCGCGACGCGGTGATCTGATGAATCAACCGCCGCTCACCGGTATCCGGGTCGCCGATTTCACGTGGGTATGGGCGGGACCATACTGCACGATGCAGCTCGCGCATATGGGTGCCGACGTCATCCGGGTCGAATCGGAAACTCGCCTCTGCGTGTCGCGCGTGACTCCGCCCTGGGCCGGTGGACAATATGGGGTAAATCGCTCCGGCTATTTCAACCAATACAACCAAAACAAGCGATCGATCACGCTCAACCTGAAGCATCCGCGCGGGCGTGAAGCGGCGCTGCGGCTGGCCGTGAAGTGTGACGTAGTCATCAACAATTTCGCGGCCGGCGTAATGGATCGGCTGGGACTCGGCTACCGCGACTTGGTCCGCTCCCGGCCAGATATAATCGGCGTGTCGCTGACCGGTTACGGCGACAGTGGGCCGCTGCGAGACTACGTCGCCTACGGGCCGGCGCAAGTGCCGCTGTCAGGGATGTCGGCGTTGACGGGTTATCGCGGATGGCCGCCGATGCATGTCGGGTTCAGTTACGGCGACCCCAATGCCGGCACGCACGCCGCCTTGGCGATTATCGCCGCACTCTATCATCGCGAGCGCACCGGCGAGGGCCAGTATATCGACATGAGTCAGTGGGAAAGCACGATGGCGCTGATCGGGGAGGGTATACTGGATTACACGATGAACGGGCATCAGCCGGAGCGCGATGGCAGCCGCGATCCCTCGATGGCGCCGCACGGCTTGTTCCGGTGCCGCGATATGGCGGAGACGGTGGCCGGCAGGCCGGTCGACATGTGGGTCGCGATCGCGGTTGCCGACGATGAGGAATTTGAGCGGCTCGCGGCAGCCATCGAACAGCCCGGGCTCGCCGGCGAGGTTCACTTCTCCACGCTGGCGGCGCGCAAACGCAATGAAGACGAGCTCGAGGCGATCGTTAACGAATGGACCTCGACCCGCTTCGCGGGTGAGGCGGCTGAGGTGCTGCAACGCGCGCGGGTTGCAGCAGCCGTATGCGCGACCAGCCGCGATCTCGCCGAAGATCCGCACCTCGCGCAGCGCGGCTTTTTTGTCGAACTCGAGCATCCGGAGATCGGCCGGGTGAAGCACGTCGGCATACCGTGGCGGATGAGCGAAACTCCCTGCTCGGTGCGCAGTCCGGCGCCGCTGTTGGGCCAGCATACGGACGAGGTGCTCATGCAAGTCGTGGGCTGCAGCGCCGACGAGGTCGCGGAAATGCGCGCTCAGGGCGCCCTCAAGTAAAGCTGCTTGTTCCTGTATAACGGAATTGTGATGACACCCGAAATGGTCGAAATTTTTCGCCAGCGCAGAAAGCGTTTCATCGAGGCGATCGGGCCGGGCGCGATCGCGATCATTCCTGGCGCGCCGGTGGCCGTACGCTCGCGCGATGTCGAATTTCCTTATCATCAGGATCACGACTTCTATTACCTTACCGGCTTCGACGAGCCGGAGGCGGTGATGCTCGTGGCGCCCGGACATCCGGACGGTGAGTGCGTGATGTTCGTGCGGCCGCGCGACAAGGAGCGCGAGATCTGGACGGGGCGGCGCGCTGGAGTGGAGGGCGCGGTTATCGATTATGGCGCGGACCGCGCTTTCAAGATCGACGAGTTCGACGGAATTGCGCCGCGCTATCTGCGCGAGGCGCAGCGTGTCTATTATCCGCTGGGCGCGAATGAACCGATGAACGCGAAGGCAATCGAGCTGATGCGCGCTTCGGAAGCCAATCGTGAGCGACTCGGCGCCGGTCCCACTGCATTGCTCGATCCGCGCGAGATAATTCACGAGCAGCGATTATTCAAACAGCCCGAAGAGCTTGCGGCCATGCGACGTGCGATCGCGATTTCGGACCAAGCCCATCGCAGCGCGATGACCACGGCGCGGGGCGGGGCCGGCGAATGGGAGGTGCAGGCGGAACTGGAGTATGCGTTCCGGTCGCAAGGCGCTTCCGGACCGGCTTACCCGTCGATCGTCGCATCCGGCCCCAACGCCACCATCCTGCACTACATCCATAATGATCGGCGCATGGAGCAGGGCGAGCTGATCCTGATCGACGCCGGTTCCGAGTACGACTTCTACGCCTCCGACATAACCCGGACTTTTCCAATCGCATCCAGCTTTAATCCGGTCCAGCGCGAGCTTTACGCGTTGGTGCTCGAATCGCAGCTTAAGGCGATCGAATCGATTCGGCCCGGAGTTGCGTTCGATATGCCGCACGAAGTCGCCGTGCGGGTCCTGGTCGAAGGGATGCGGGAGCTCAAGATGCTCACCGGCTCGCTGGACGAACTGATCAACTCGAACGCCTACCGCCGCTTTTACATGCATCGCACCAGCCATTGGCTGGGCATGGACGTCCATGACGTCGGGTCGTATCGAGTTGGCGGCGCGACCCGCAAACTCGAGCCCGGGATGGTGCTCACGGTCGAGCCCGGGATTTACGTTGCAGCCGATGACCAGGAAGCGCCCGCCGCGATGCGCGGTATCGGAATCCGGATCGAGGACGACGTGCTGGTCACCGCGGATGGTTACGAGGTACTGTCGGCGCAAATACCGAAGCGGATTGAGGACGTGGAAGCGCTTACCGACGCCTGACCAGAGTCAGCGCGACGGCGAGGACGAATAGGCGAGGACCCATGGTGAAAGGATTCACGCAATTCCTGTTGCGCGGCAATGTTGTCGATCTGGCGGTAGCAGTGGTCGTTGGGGTTGCCTTCAACAGTGTCGTCCAGGCCTTCGTCAAGGACCTCATAACCCCGCTAATCGCGGCGATTGGCGGGCAGCCGAACTTTTCCGCGCTCGCGTTCGAGCTGAATCACAGCAGATTCATGATCGGCGACCTTATCAATGCGATCGTCTCTTTTGTGATCATCTCGGCAGTCGTCTATTTCCTGGTGGTGCTGCCGATCAATGCCCTGATCGCGATGTCGAGCGAGACGCCGCCCGACCCTACGACCAAACGCTGTCCGGAATGCGCGAGCGAAATTCCGATTCAGGCGCGGCGCTGCGCCTTCTGCACCCAGCCGCTGGCCAGTTAATCCAAGCCCCCGCCAAGACCTGTGGGTACCGATGGCTGCAACTATCTGGGCGGTTCTCTAAGGCCTATCCGTTCGAGACGCGGCAGGACCTCCTGGCAGAAGTAGGGTAACTCGTCCAGAAAATTTACGAACCCAATCGCGACACCGTTGAAACCGTAATCGACCATCTGCTTGAACCCGGCGGCCACGCCGTCCGGGTCGCCAACCAGCGGCACACCGCCGTATCCGCCCGCGAATCGCTCCTTCGCCATCCGCACCACTTCGGGCGAAATCGCTCGCGATCCGCCGCTGCCGATCGCCAGATCGATCAGACGATCGACCGCTACCCAGTCCGCATGCTCGACGCCAAAGTAATTGAAATAATCGCGGGCTTCCTTTTCGGTCGGCCGGCAGACCACGTAACTGTGTGTGAAAACCTGGAGCTCTCTGCCGTGCTGGCGGGCAAGCTGGTGAGTTTGTTTGATACGCTCAGCCGCCTGATCGATGAAGAACACCTGATCGAAGTGCAAATCCGAATTCAGGGCCGCGAAGCGGCGGCCCGGCGGCGAGGAGCCGGCATTCATCATGATTGGGCGTTCGCCGCCCCACGGTGTCGGATGGCCGGTGACGCCCTCGAGCTTGAAGAACTCGCCGTGATAATCGAACGGCCCGTCGCCCGACCAGATGCGCTGGATCACCTCCCACCATTCGCGTCCGTAATCGTAGCGCCGATCGTGATCCTGCTGGCTGGCGCCGAACATGTTGAACTCGTCCTGGTTCCACCCGCATACGATGTTCAAGCCGAAGCGTCCCTGGCCGGCGTGATCGGCGGTGACTGCCTGCTTCGCGGCCAGCACTGGATGGATCAATGGGCAGTGGACGGTGCCGAAGACGGTGAGATTACGGGTATGCGCCAGCAGTCCGCAGGCCCAGGTGATGGTCTCGAAGGTGCTGCCCTCGAAATCAGTCTCGCCGCCGTATCCTTTCCAGCGTCCGACCGGCACCATACATTCGATGCCCGCTTCGTCGGCCATCAGGGCGAGTTTGACGTTGTTCTCCCAACTCGCGTCCCATCGTTCTGGTACCGTGGTGGCCGCCATTCCGCTTGAACAATTCGAAGCGAAGATGCCGATTTTCAACCGGTTGCGGTTGAACATGGTGTGGTTGCGCCGGCGCTCGCCGAGCAACGCTGCGTCACTGACTCGCTGACCCATCGATAAGATCACTCCTGGGATACTGCTTGAATCGTACTGTTCAGGTTGCTGCGAGGATGCTGGTAGTCAAATTTCAAGGGCGGTCGCGGAACCAACGATAGTCTTGGTGCCGTCGGTCTTTTCGCACCAGACTTCGGCTGCCGCGCGAGTATGCCGGCCCTCGGGCCGGCGCTCGACGACCAGCCCCTTGGCGCCCGCGGTTTCGTCGCACCACAGCACGTTGACGAGCTTCACATCCATCCTACCGCCGCAGATGAAGCCCATCGCGAACCGGCGGGTCATCATCTCCGCAATCAGGCAGACCGACAGCATCCCCTGCACCACGATTTCAGGGAAACCCCACTCGCGCGCCGCCGCGCGGTCGGTGTGATAGTTGCGCGAGGGCCCTGAGAAGGCGATGCACATCGGTTCCGTGATACGGCGCGTCGGCGCTTCGATCGGCTCGCCGCCGCGCTCGCCCACCTTGAACTCGCGCCCGGCCGCGCGCTCTCTGGAACGATCGACCGCAAATTTATCCGCCTCGCCTGCGGGCCGCTCGACCAGGAAACTCTGATGCACGCGCAGGCGCGTCAGCAGGCGTCCGGCTGCATTGAAGATCAGCGTTTCGTTGACGACATACTCGCGGTCGCGCTTTAGGTAGCGATCGACAATCAGGCTGCGGCTCGTGAGCCGCTCGCCGACCATCACCGGCCCGAAGAATTCGCACTCCTCACGGGCGTGCAGATTGCCGTACAGATTCGGCAGGTACCAATCCAAGGTACGAAATGGTGCCGAATGGAGAATGAGGGCCGGGGCGATCGGGCCGCCCAACGGAGAGCTGCGCGTGTACCAGGGATTATCGTCACCGGTGCCGGCGATATACTTCCGGACCAGCTCCGGCGTGATCTCGTACTCGAAGGTGCCGAAATCGCGCCCGACGTAAATTTCACTCACATTGAACAGTGCAGTCTCCATGGGCTTGCCTCCGGTCGCGTCACGGCCGCATCTTGGCCTGCAACCTTTGGTTGAACTTCTGCAAGTCGATCACCGCGCGCCCGTGCGTGCCGCGTCCTATCTGCTCCTGCTCGTCGAAGGCCGCGACCTGGAACTCGATACGACGGCCCTCGACCTTCACGACCTCGGCCTCGCCGCGGACAGTGTGCCCGATCGGCGTAGCTGCGAGATGCTCGACGTTGACCACCATGCCGACGGAGGTTTCGCCGGGCTCCAGGTAAGCCGTCAGCGCGTTCATGGCCGCTTGTTCCATCGTCAGGATCATCATCGGTGTCGCCATCACCTCCGGCAAGGCCGGATTCGCGCTGCTCGCGAGATGCTCGATTCCGAGCACCAGCGTGTAGATGCCTTTGGTCCCGATCGGTATCTGGCGCATTCGATTCACCGTCCTGAAAGCTTCATCGCGGCGCTGTGCCCGACGCACTCTGGATATCGCAAACCGGCCGTGTGCAAAAGTGCCGGCTAGCCGCCGGCATTGCGCGTCAGGTAATCGACGATCGCGCGGCGCTCATCTAGGCTCAACGGTCGACCGGTCTGCGCGATGCGCGGCTCCATCGCCTGCACCTGCACTTGCCACATCGCGGCTGTCATCGACCGTGGATTGTAGGCGGCGTGGCATCCGCCGCAACGCTCGACGTAAAGGCGTTCCGCATAGCTGCCGGTCTCGGGCAGGGGAGCGCGATGGCATCCCCAGATTCCGCCGAGGATTGCCACGGCGAGCGTGGCGCGGCAGCCGCGCCAGGTCGCCGGCCGCATCACGATCGCCGCCGGGCCAGTTGGGCACGCAGCGCAGCGATCAGGTCGAGCCGCTCTCGGTCCTCAAGTATCAGTTTACGTTCGGCTTCAGGACGCAGCCACACCGGCGCGAGGCGCATTTCATCGCTGTCTGAACGCGGGAAGATATGCCAATGGAGATGCGGTTCCTGGTTGCCGAGATTTTCGTAGTTGAGTCGGATAGGACGAACCACGGCCGCGATCGCGCCGGCGACCTGCAGGACCTCGTCGAAGGCAGCGCGCCCGGGTTCGGGCGCCAGTTCGTGGAGTTCGGTCGCGTGGTGTTTATACAACAGGACGCAGTAGCCGCGATAAAACTGGGCGTCACCCAGGATCACGTAATGCTGATCGAGCTCAGCGATGAAATCGGGGAACGTATGGGCGCGAACACGCGCGATCAAGCCGCAGATACCGCATCCCGAGGTCGCGGCCGAATCTGCGGCGCTCACTGCGCCGCCTCCTCGGCCGGCACTTGTACGATCTGCACCCGCGAGAATTTCAGCAGCTCGCTCACGGTCTGCAGCTTGTAGGGCTGGCCGTAGTAGATCGTGCGAATCCCCGTGTTGATCAGCACCTTTAGGCAGTGGATGCAGGGGGTGTGGGTTACGTAGATATCGGCGTCGCGGATCGCGGCACCATTGCGGGCGGCCTGCGTGATGGCGTTGATCTCGGCATGGATGGTCCGAAAGCAATTGAGCTCGATCTCGCCGTCCGGGTTCTTCGATTCATAAATCAGGCAGCCGACTTCGGTGCAATGCGGCAGGCCGGCGGGCGATCCGTTGTAGCCGGTCGCCAGGATGCTGCGATCGCGCACGATTACGGCGCCGACTTTGGCGCGCAGGCAGGTCGAGCGTTCCGCGACCTGGCGCGTGATGGTCAAGAAATATTGATCCCAGCTCGGACGCTTGAGGTTGCGGTCAGATTTCGCGTCCATGCAAATGAATTCGCGCGATGGCAGAGGGCGCAGCCTGATGCTGCATCACCTGGTAAACCTTGTTTTTGTCGGGGCCGCCCGGCGGTGCAAAAGAGAGCGGCACCGGGGTGAAGGTGACGATAAACAGAGCGACCGAGAGCCACGCTGCCACCTGCCGGCGCAGATCGAGCGGCGTTTCAGCGTCGGCGGTGACCGGATGCCCGAGGCCCAGGATGATCAGCAGCAGCGCCCACAGCAGCCATCCCGTCCAGTAATTGCGGCCCAGGATGAACGGCACGACCACCATCATCACGCACACCAGCACGGCGCATCGCGAGATCAGACGATGGCGCCGTCCAAACAACGCATAGACCACGTGGCCGCCGTCGAGCTGACCGCTCGGCAGCAGATTCAGCATAGTGACGAAAAGGCCCAGCCATCCGGCGAATGCGATTGGATTCAGATTGACGTTGACCGAGTTCGGATCGACGCCCAGGATCCAGTGCGAGAGTCCCAGGAACAGCAACGAGTTACCGAGATCGAGTCCGCCGGCGGAGGAATCGAGCGGCCCGATCGTCGAATGCTGCAGGCCGATGATCGTCACCGGCAGCGCGAATAGCATCCCGGCCCACGGGCCGGCCGCACCGATATCGAACATCACGCGGCGTGAATTCGGCCGCGAGCGCATCCAGATGAAAGCGCCGAAGGTGCCGATGAAGAAAACCGACGGAAATGGCGCCGGGATGAAGTATGGGAGGCTGGTTCGGACGCCGTGGTGGCGGGATGTAATGTAATGGCCGAGTTCATGCGCGAGCAGAATCAGCATCAGCGGGAGTGAGAAACTGAGTCCGCTTGCCAGTGCCGCGAAAGTCGAAATTGGTCTGAGTAGCGAAAGATCGGCCCCCGCCATGTAAGCCCCAGCCATCGTGGTGGTTAGCAAGGTGAGGAAGAATAGGGCCGTGTTGAGACGCGGAATCGTGAACGGCGTTTCGGCCTGCGCGTAGGGCTCGTGATCGGTCGGGTAGCGCGGGATTTCGCTGAGGACCGTCGGAGCGCTCTTGTCGATTTCGAGTTGCTTGACCGGCTCGTTCATTTGCACACGTGTACTTTCACGGGCATGCCGGGTTGCGCCGCATATCGCTGTGCGGCACTGCCATCGCGGACCGCGACTTCCAGCAGCTCGAAGCTTCCAAACGTTGCGAGTGGGGCACCTTTGGCTACTTCGCCGTATGTCCGGCAAATCGGGAGCGAAGCGCCGGGAGCGATCTTAACTGAAAGGCCGCGGCCGGAAAAGCGAGCGGCAAAGCGCCTGAAGCCTGCCTGGTCGATATTGGTGATGAGATTCCCATAACCATCGATGTAGATCACCGCGCCGCGCAGCTCGTTCCTGGCGGTTTGTGGATGGCCGATGTCGAGCGGTTCGATTCGCTCGAGCGCCTGGCCCAGCGCGCCGATCCGCGTACCATTCCAAAGATGGGCGGCGGCAGGTGCGAAGAGATCCCGACCATGAAAGGTAGCGCTCAGGTTGGGCAGGCGATAGCGTTGCGCGGTCAATTCGACGATGCGTACGATTCCGGCCGCCTCGGCCGCTGGAAACAACAAGCCGTTGTCCGGTCCGATCAGGCGGCACCCGGCCGCGGTCTGGATCGCGATGGCACGGCGAGCGGTGCCAACGCCTGGGTCAACTACCGCCAGGAAAATCGTACGTCGCGGGAAATAGCGCCAGCTTTCGCGCAGCGCAATCGCGCCCGCGACCACCGCCTGCGGCGGGATGCCGTGGCTGATGTCGATGACCGTGGCATCGGGTGCGATGGTCGCGATTACGCCCTTCATCGCACCCACATAATGATCGCGATAGCCGAAATCGGTGAGCAGCGCGATCGGGTAACGCCGGCCGGAACGACTCTGCATCGCCTGACTAGCGGCGGGCCAGCTCCTCGCGGACTGCTGCGGCCAGCAGCGGGAACATGATCTCGTGGTGACCGGTCAGCATGATCGCACGGCCGCCCGACTCGGTTGGGCGCTCCAGCACGTTGGCGCGGGGTCGATAGTGACGGATGAAATCCATGTCGGCAGCGGTGAAATTGCGCACCCGGCGGCCCAGGTTGCGCGCCAGATTGAGCGCCTTCAGGAAAACCTCCGGCATTATCACCGCCGATCCGAGATTCAGTACCACGCCGCCCGAGAGCTCGGCGACCACTGACGCCAGCCGGCGGAAATCATGCATCGTGGCCGCGCCGATTGCGGCGCCGTCGGCCGACGGATGCATATGGATGATGTCGGCGCCGAGCGCGACGTGCACGGTTGCCGGCATCCCGAGGCGCCAGGCGGTCGCGAACAGGCTGGTATCGCGGAAGCGCAGGCGGCGATCCCAGAT
Organism: Binataceae bacterium (SeqCode); assembly: GCA_035504735.1. Taxonomy (GTDB): domain Bacteria; phylum Desulfobacterota; class Binatia; order Binatales; family Binataceae; genus JAJPIG01. The sequence continues at coordinate 964 of DATJRJ010000163.1, read as the reverse complement.
CTCGCGCCCCACAATCTCGCCCAGACCGCGGCTTTCGGCGGCCGCCATCTGTGCAGCACGATTCAGAAACGCGCCGGTCTCCTCCGCCATCCCGAAATTACCGTCGGACAACCCTTCGCCGACGTCCTCCGAGGTGCGGCCGGCGAACGCGAGTTCAAAATCGTGGATGATCGCCGCTCCGTTGGTCGCGATGGCACTGATGATTCCGTCGCGCATCAAGCCGCAGATTATCGGGCTCAGACCGAGCTTGATCGCATGAGCTCCGGAGAGCATCAGGAATGGTTTGCCCGTTCGATGGGCATGTGCGATGCGACGCGCGAGCTCGCGCAACTGGGCGGCTGCCAAAACTTCGGGCAGTGAGTCGAGAAAAGTACGGATCGAGGCGCCGGGCTTTACACTGACCGCGAACTGTTTGCGCGCAACTTTGCGCGACAGCGTGGCCAGCTTGCGGGTTCGCGCGCGGCTCGGATCGAGCGGTCGAATTTTTATCGGCACCGGCTGGCTCTCATCACTACCGCGTCACTTTTCCGGTCGATAAACTACTCGAAGCCCACGAGCGGTGCCAAGTGCGTTTTTCTTGCCAGCACCCTGAAAGTGATGCAACAACTTGGCGGGCGCCGGCAGCGTCATGAAACTGACACCTAGAGAAATCGACAAACTGATGATCTTCACCGCCGGCGAGCTGGCGCGAAAGCGCCGCGCGCGCGGTCTCAAGCTGAATCATCCCGAGGCGGTCGCACTGATCAGCGCCGAGCTGCTGGAGGGAATTCGCGACGGACGCTCGGTCTCCGAGCTGATGGAATACGGTTTCAAGATCCTTACACGCGAAGATGTGATGGAAGGCGTGCCGGAGATGATCGACGAGCTGCAGATCGAAGGAACCTTCCCCGACGGTACCAAGCTGGTGACAATTCACCGGCCGATTCGCTAGAGTTGCGCGGCAAACGAGGCCACCGGAGCAATG
>DATJRJ010000162.1:0-24473 GCA_035504735.1 Binataceae bacterium (SeqCode) | reverse complement strand
CAGTCCCGTCACGCCGACCACTCCCTGCGCGTTGGTGGCAGCAACGCCGCCCGACAGCACGCGCTGCTGCGAAGAGTTCAGCACGGTCATCCCGGAACTGCTGCCGCCACAGCCAAACTGGCTGAATGCCAGCAGCATGATCAGCACTGCGATTATGAGCGCGCTGCGACGCCGGCCGCCGGGTATCGCCAGCAGGCCGATTACCAGCAATCCCAAGGCTAGGCCCATCGGCGATCTGTTTCGCGATCGGCCCCCCGTCAGCAGACCGGCATAAGTGACGGTCGCTCCGGTCCGCGCGGCGATAGCCGAGAGTGTGGCTTTCAGCGTGAACTTCGCCACGGCGTTCGCCGGCAGGCTTAGGGGCGGATTGAAAGTGAAAATCGTAGTCTTGCCGAGAGTCCCGGCAACGCCGGTTTGAGCCGCTGCGCCGTTGATCGAGGCGCCCATCGCCAGGTTGGAAAACACGTCTGGATTGCTCAATGCGATGGTGACTGTGGTGATCGTCTCGGTCGAAGTGCTGGTGTTATCCACGGTCAAGGTGCCGCCGGGCACGGTCTGGCCGGTCAGCCCGCTGGAAACGATATTGGAGGCGCTGGCGGTCGCGCCCGGCTGAAATGCTGCAATCAGATTTTCGATGTTGGGACTGCCGAGGCCGGTGCCCAAATCATAGCCGGGTCCAACCTGATAACCGGGGAAGGCACTGCAGTTATCGTACGAGCAGTTATTGCCCGGTTGCGAAGTATCGACCACGCCCGGACTTCCGTGGGCCGCCAGTGAATAGAGCTGTGGATTAATATTGCCCAGGCGCGTGGTGTTGAAGCTGTGCGCGATCAAACGCGAGATTCCAGCCCAGATCGGCGAGCTGGCGCTGGTTCCTCCGTCACCGACAAAGCAGGTGGTGGTGATATTTTTACAGCTCGACTTGATGTCGTTGGTCGTCGCGATCCAGTAGCCCGGCTGATTAGGGCTGGCGGCGGCCGAAACATCCGGCACGCCACGCATCGTGAGCGGCGCGGTCAGCCCATAGGGAACGATACTGGCTTGCCATGGCGGCGCCGGAAAAACGACGCTGATTCCCCCGCCGCTGGTGCCCTTCGTGGGCGTCGGCGTCGGCGACGGTACGGGACTCAAGGGAGTGGCGGTCTGCCACACCTGCTCGAATCCCGGCGCCAGGACCGAGGTGTTGTTGCCGTTGAGGTCGTAAACCGGATCGAACTGGGTGCCGCCGACCACGGTCACATCGGAGCTGGCGGAGCTTTCTTCGATACTGGGCTGGATTCCGGTCTCACCCCGTTGGTTGGATGGTTGTCCACACGGATAGAAAGAGCCGTAGTCGCCGGACGAATGAAACAGCGTCTGCCCTTGCATCACAGCTTGCGCATCAGTCTGGGCATAGGCGTGGATTTGCGCCAAATCGGGACAGTTACTACCTGAATCGTCGATGCTCGAGCTGATCGCGCCACAGACATTCTGACTGACCGCCAACGATAGCGTGTCGAAGGCCGGAGCGTGGGAATTCGGAATGGTGCCGACGTAGAGGCGGATCGGTGTGTTGGGGGCTACCGCATGGGCCCAATCTACATCGAGCGGCGGCTCATTATCGGTGGGCTGGCTGGGCGGATTGTTCGGATCGGTCCGAATGATTTTGATTTGAGTAGTGGGAAGATTGAACTGGGTGGTGAAGATGTTGAGCACCGAAGGCGTCGGCGAAGAAGATGGCGATGGAACCATCGGCAGAGTGGCGACCTCCAGCAGCGCGATACAATCGGGCGCCATGGTGCCACCGTTTGCGCCCGGGTCGGTAGGAGGAGCCTCGTTGTAGAAGAGCCAGAAATCCTGCGGTGAGAAGTGCAACTCCGTGCTACCGGGAACTTTTGCCGGCGGCGAATTCACGTCGAACGCCGTGGGCGTCGGTGCCGGGCTGGGACTCAGCAAGCCGGGACTCAGATTGTTCAGGCCGAAAAACGCCACGATCGATCCCGCCAGGCTCGCCGGAATCTGCGGATCGGTAAGGTTGGCATACTGCGAGCCGTTGCTCACGATGGCGGTGCCCAGTGCCTTCTGCACCAGATCCACGGACCCGCTGAATCGTACTTCGCGCGTGCCGAGGTCGGCGGACTCGATCGTGAAGCCGCTGCCTCTGAGCCAACTGGTCACGGCCTGCAATTGACCGGCGGTCGGGCCAAACTGTCGCGCGAAGTCGGCGCTGCTCAACCATTGATGATACGAAGGCGAACGCGGCTCCTGGAGCCGTTCTTTCAGCTTCTCGAGCTGGCCGGTATGGCGCAATCCCAGCACCGCCATCAGGTGGAGCTGGAGGTCGGCCGCGGCCGGCTGCCAGTTTTGGATGCTCGCCAAAGGATGATTCCCTTCGACGGCCACCTGCTCTTGCGGTTGGGCGCCAATGATGAACAGCAATTCAATGCCAGTGACGAGCGCAACGATTATACTTAGAACTGGCCGGTTCTTGAGCGCTGTCTTCATTTAAGTGTCAATCAGCCTAACTGTGATTCAAAATTGCCAACTCGCGGATATAGATGGTAAGGGCTCCCCCGGCAAGGTCCTGGCTCGGTTTTGATTCACAGCCCTCGAACGTGATAGCAGCGAGCTGTTGAAAAAAGCGCCGAAACGGCAGCTTTTGGTGCCCCACCCACCAGCCGTTCAGCTCCGCGTCAATTCGACGGCTTCAGGCAACCCATCTGCATATATTCGCTGTCGGTCGATTGTGGTACTTGATATCGAAATTGGCCGCGGGCCGATAATGGCGCGAATCTTCGTCCAAGCTCGATGAGTTTGGATGGTTGGAGCTAGTTATCGCTGAGCGCAGTGCGTCGGCGAGTGGATCGCGCGTCAGCGAGTGGATCGAATGATCGCACGCAGCATCCTTTGGCTGCGTGATGGTGTTGCGATTTCCGTGAAAACCAATTCGGGCGCAAAGGGATCTCACGGGCGCCTGAATCAAACGGAGGTGACGTCGTGACGCTGCTCAAGATGTACACGATTACTGCGATCGTTCTGGCCTTGAAAATGGCAGCGGTCTCTCTGGCGCAGGGGCGGGCACGGGTGGCCGCCGGGATCTTCATCAATCCCGAAGATGCGGTCACCTTCAGCGGCACCGCGGCCGTGGAGGAAGCGCCGGCGGTGCAACGCGCATCGCGTGCTTGGCGCAACGATCTGGAGAATATCCCGATCTTCCTGATCCTCGCGTGGATCTACGTGGCGGCCGGACTTTCCGCCACCGCTTTCGTGATCTACTGCGTAGTCTTCATGGTCTGCCGGATCCTTCACACGATTTTTTATCTGAACTCGATGCAGCCGCTGCGGACGATCGTGTTCACCATCGGCGCCGTCACGATGCTGGCGCTGATAGTTAGCTTGTTTATCGGCGTCGTGCTTGCCTAAGATCGAGGGAACCGCCGGGCCGGGTGTGGGATTGATCTGATATGACGAATCGATTCCGCAGCGCTCTTTCCTATGCGCTTCTGATTGCTTTTCCCCTTCTGGCCGTCACGATGGCGTCGCGCGGAATGACGGCTGAGCAGACTGCACCGGGCGCCCAAGCGACCGCGGTGATGGCAGGCGGCTGCTTTTGGGGCGTCGACGGGGTTTTCAAGCACGTCAAAGGCGTGACCAACGTCGTATCCGGCTACGCGGGCGGCGATGCGCCGGCGGATTATGAGCAGGTCAGCAGCGGGACGACCGGCCATGCCGAGTCGGTCGAGATAACCTACGACCCGTCCAAGATTTCGTACCACGACCTGCTGAAGGTGTTTTTCATGGTGGCCCACGATCCGACCGAACTGGATCGGCAGGGGCCTGATACCGGGACTCAGTATCGCTCAGCGATCTTCTATACCAACGAACAGCAGAAGAAGGCCGCGCTGGCGTATATCGCGCAACTCGACCATAGCAAGGCTTTTCCCGATCCGATCGTTACCCAGGTGGCCCCGCTCAAGACCTTCTATCCGGCCGAGGCCTATCATCAGAACTTTCTCGAGTTGCATCCCGACAATCCGTACATCGTCGAGAATGACGAGCCCAAGCTCACCAACTTACGCGAAAAGTTCCCGGACCTTTACCAGCAATCGCCGGCGGGTTCTCAAATCGGAGAGATGGCTTCGCCCGCCGCGCAGAAATCCGGCGGCTGAGCCTCAACCCCGGAGTCTGGAAGCGCGCGCGGCGGGATTATGCGGCGGCGGCAGCGCGCGGACGTTTCACGCGGGCCAACGCCGATGCCGCGTTACCGTCGAGAATCGCCTGCTTCTCGGCCTCGGTGATACGCGCGCCTGCGATCGCGTCGCGCGACCACTTCATCCCGAAGTCGGTGCCGTCTGAGCCGAGCACGATCCGGTCCGCGCCATAGACTTCCACCGCGCGTTCGATAGCGCGTGCGCCGAACGAGTTGCAATCCACCAGAACGCGGGCGGCGCGGATTCGCCGCGAGGGCAGTTCGTCGCCCGGCCGGTCGACCAGAATTCGATGGTCAAGACGTTCGACCTCGAACGGCAGGTTGCCGCCGAGGTTATGGCTCAAAACCGTTACGTTCGGGTAATCGGCCAGGAAATCACTCAGGCAAAAAGTAATCATGTTCGAGGACAGCCGCGCCTGCATATCGAGGGTGCCGATACGGGCGTGCGCGTTATCCGAAGTATCGGCGCGCGGCGCATCCGGATCGTCGAACAGGCGGCCATAATGAATCAGCAGGATCGATCGATGCCGCTCGGCGGCCTCGAACAGCGGACGGAACCTCTCGGCCCGTTGAACCGATAGGAATCCGTCGCCGGGAAGCAGCGCGCCTACCATCCCGGGCAGCTCGAGGGCGCGCTCCAACTCGGCCCGCATCGCTTCGAGATCGGCCCCGGGCAGCGCGGCGAGACCGGAAAAGCGCTCCGGATGGGTCGCGCAGGCGGCCGAGATAGAATCATTATAGAGCCGGCAGAGCGCGATCGATTCCCCCAGCGGCAGGCCCTCGACACCATAGACCGTCGACAGCGACAGCACACCGTGCGTGATGCCGTTGCGTTCCATGTCTGCCAGCCGGGTCGCGAGATCGTCGAACCCCTTCGGCACTCGGAGCGAGGGCAGCTCGCAATCGATAAATTCCTGTCCGTCGCTGGTCAGTCCGATTTTGGGCCGCTCGGTCCGCTTTCGCAGCACATCGGACAGCGCCTTCGGAATCCAGTGGGCATGCATATCAATTGCCATAATTTTTACGGCCATCGGCCGCCCTCATCGTAGAATGCACGCGTGGGTACTCGTAGGTATCGTAATTCTCATCAATCTCCGCGCCCGAGGTCAAACGGTCAACCCGCCGGGGACCGGTCAGATCTTACGCTCGCCGCTGGCGAGCGCGAGATAGCATACCAGTCCGACGGTATAGACGATGGCGGTCAAATAGAAAGTCGCGGCGAATGAATTGGTCTTCTCCAGGATGAAGCCGGTCGAAGCGACGCCAATGATGCCGGGAATCGTGGCGAAAGTGTTCGACAGCCCCATCAGGATGCCCGCGTAGCGAGGCGCGACGTCGAGGTGATTGACCGCGAACGCCGCCACGCCCAGCGCCGAACCGCCAATCGAGAGCGTTACCAGTATCACCGCTACGCCGACTGAGCTCGCCGCGGGCAACGCGAGCAGCGGCAGCGCGCCTAGCACGAATGCCGTCCCCTGCATCGACTTGCGCACCGCGGTCAAGCTCATTCCGCGTTTCTGCAGAGTGTCTGCCATCCATCCACTGGCATTTTGCATCACGAAGGCGACGGCATATGGGATGACCGAAAGTTCGCCCAGCCGCGCCATCGGGACATTGAAGTTGTGCGCGAGATAACTCGGCAGCCAGAGCAGGATGATATAGAAGCCGAAATTGTTGCATAGATGCGCGATTACGATCGCCCATACTGCCGGCTCGCGCAGGATCGCGGCCCACGGGATGGCTTCGGCCAGCGGCATCCCTGGCCGGCCCGCCGCGATCGTCGCCAGCTCCTGAGCCGTCACTCCGGGGCAATCCTCGGGAGCATCGGCGGCCTTAGTCTGCCAGGCGGCAAGCCATACCAGGCCCAGGGCGCCGGAAATATAGAACACCGAAGGCCATCCCAGTTCGATTATGATCGCGGGACTCACCAGCAGCGCGATCATCGTGCCGAAGGTCAGACCGCTGAAATGAAACGAGATGGCGCGGGCGCGCTCGGCCACGACCGTCCATCGCGCCGCAACGCTATGGACGGCGGGAAAGTTAAGTCCTTCGCCGGCGCCCAGCAGCGCGCGGGTTGCGAGCAGCGCGCCGAAAGAGAGCGAGGCTGCCGGCGGCGTGAGCGCGGTCGCCAGCGACCATACCGCCACCCCTGCCATCAGTACGCGCTTGCCGCCGAAGCGATCGGCCAGCCATCCGCCGAGCATCTGCAGCCAGAGATAGCCCCAGAAAAACGATGACAATACGAGGCCCTTGGCGGCGGCATCGTAGCCCTTGTCGGCAGCCAGCGGAATAATCGCGATCGAGATATTGACGCGGTCGATGTAGCAGAGCGCCGTGCCGAGTGCGAAGAGCACTATGATCGTATAGCGGCGCGGCCAACGGGTGGGCGGCGCCGCCTCGATACTGATCGATGAAATCGCCATCTTGCAGCCCTAGGTTGCTGCCGCACAATAGTTATGGCGCGGCGATGCTGGCAACCTCGGCGCCGCCGCAGCCTCGCCCGGCGAATGGGGAGTTCAAGGCCTGAAAAGACGAAGGCTCAGCCGTATGGTCCACGGCCGAGCCCTCGTTGAAACCTGCGATTCCGCAGCGCTTACTGCATGATTGAACTCAATCCGCCGACGCTCGAGTAGAGCTTGGTGTCAGTATAGTTGACGCCGCCCAGGTTCTCGCACTGCTGATTGGTTCCATACGGCGGATTTGCGATCCACGCACTGGCATGGTTGTTCTGCTGATCCCAAAGGGCAACCAGATACTCACCGGTATACATCACCGGGCCTACATCAGGGACGTTATGAGCGATCTGCTGGAAGGAAGTCGACTTCCAGTACTTCATGTTCTCGTCGTAAAGATCGGCCCAGAATTGGGTCCACTGCTGCTTGTCGACGTAAAGCATCCGCTTACCGATGCAGTAGCCGGAACGCTGGGAGGGGATGCGCCGCACGTCAAGCAGGTATGAATCGCGCACCTCCCATTTCCCGATCTTCGGACTCGGCAAAAAGATCGAGTAGTTGTTCATGTTGCTCACATCCGACTCGTTGGCGACCGTCAACGCGAGGATCTTGGGTTCGCCGACCAGGTTCGCGTCGAAACGCACGATCCCGCCGTTGAACAACTGCTTGACGTCGTCCTGAATCCAGTCGGTGCCAACGAACGGCGAGCATCGCGAGGCCGACGACAGGCGTAGCGTGCGCCTGAGTGCCGGGATGAAGAGGAAAAGATCTTCGTTCTTAGTCGGATCGGTATAGTAGAGCGTAAGTTGCGTGGTATAGCGCGATTGCTCGGGCTCGAGAACCCGGGTGTACTCGGAATAGTAGATACCGACGTTGTTGGGATCGGAATTAGGCACGCCTGGATCGCTGACGAAGCTGAATTGCCGGTAAACAGTGGCGGCAACTTCGGTCGACAGGTTGCCGTAGCGATCGCGCAGAAAGACGTGGTTATTGGGCGAGCAGGTGATGTGCGGGACATATTCGAACCAGGTATTGACCAGTATCTCCCAGCCCTTGAGCGGCCCCGAGGGATTGGCAAAGGCCAATCCGCCTACGTAACCCTTAATGCTGTGGCCGCCATCAGGGAGCGTGACGATCTGCACGTTTTTGCTGTATCTCTCGGTATATTCCTGATAGAGCTTAGGCAGCGGATAGTCGTGGGTCGGCCCGATTTCAATCTGAAAATCCGCCGGCAACTTCCAGAAATACTGCCCCGCGAAAAGCGTCTGCAGGCCGTCTTCCATCACGTTCTTGTATTGCTGCCAGTTCTGACTGGTGATGACCGTCCCCGGTGGAGGCACTCCGCCCTCCTCGCCGGCCGCGCGCACGTTCCCAGCCAGAACAAGCGCTATCAGCACCGCTCCAAATGCCGCCTCTAGCGCTCTTAACGGCGCGTGTCGCATAAGCTTTACCTCCGGATGATTTTCGACAGGGGATGCGCCCCGTCCTGATTTGCTGCCCATTACGCTTATGTTGCAAGGTGTCGAAAGTCAATGGAACTTAAGGCCACCCAGATCATCGTTCCGTCCTTTCTAGCGATGTCCTCACGACCTCACGGCGTCTCATCTACAAATTGCCTGACGCCCTCGATAGTTCCCCGGCTGGCGCCTGCCGATGCTTGGCTTGATTGAACGCTCGATGATAGTTGAGGTGGCAAAGCCCTCGACCGAAAAACTTTGCTGCAGGAATAAGTGAGAGCACGATGAGCGCAAACCAGCCTGCGGACATCCTCATCACTCACTCGCTGGTGGTGACCATGAATCCGCGCCGCGAGGTCATTAACGACGGCGCCATCGCAATTCGCGGCCGCGAGATTGTGGCGGTTGGAAAAACTGCCGATCTTCGAGCGCATTTCGCGATTCGCGAAGAATTGGATGGGTCGCGATTCGTCATCTGCCCGGGAATGATCAATTGCCATATCCACATGACTGGCGAGCCAATCACGCGCGGCTACGTACCGGATGACATCGATTTCGCGGCCAACGTCTTCGATTGGCTCTGTCCGTTGTATTCAGCGGCCAACGCGCACGAAGAGCAGCTTTCGGCGCAACTGGCGGCTGCCGAGCTGTTGAAATCGGGAACTACCACCTTTCTCGAGGCCGGAACGGTCAGATTCGTCGATGAAGTGGTGGACGGGCTGACGGCGATTGGAATCAGAGGCCGAATCGGCGAGTGGGTGTGGGATCGGCCATCGGAACCCGCGGTCTACCGCCGTACGACTGCCGAGGCAATCGCGAGTCTCGAAAATCTGATGGCGGCGCATCGCGAAGATGCCGATAGCCGGCTGATGGCGTGGCCGATGATCGTCGGCCATACGACCTGCAGCCGCGAGCTCTGGCAGGCCGCCAAGCAGGTTGCCGATAAATACCGAGTAGGTCTGAACTTCCATATGTCGCCCGCGGCGATGGATCCGGCCGGTTTTCTCCAGGAATACGGCCTGCGGCCGATGGAATTCCTGGCAAAAATCGGCGTCCTGGACCGTAACGTCGTCATCGCGCATTGCGTTCACGTCGATGATCATGAAATCCAGCTATTGGCCGAGCATGGCGCGAGCGTCGCACATTGTCCGACCACCGCTTTGAAAGTCGCCTACGGTGTCACCCAGATTGGCAAGATGCCCGAGATGGCTGCGGCCGGCGTCAACCTGGTAATCGGCACCGATGGCAACAACGCCTCGAACTATTCCGACCTGATGCGCGCGACCTACCTGGTTGCTGGACTTTTTAAAGACGCGCGCCGCGATCCAGCCATGTTTCCAGCCGAGAAAGCCTACGAAATGGCGACGCTCGGCGGAGCCCGAGCGTTGCTTTGCGAGGACCAAATCGGCTCAATCGAAGCCGGCAAGCGCGCTGACCTGGTGCTACACGATCGCTGGCGCCCCGAATGGACACCGCTCCTGAACGTGGCAAATCAACTGGTCTATTCGGCCGACGGCCGCAGCGTTCATACGGTGTTCGTAGATGGCCGCAAGGTGGTCGAGAATTATCGGCTCACGATGATCGACGAAGAGCGGCTTTATCGTGAGGCTCAGCAAGCCGGCGAGGCGATCTGCCGGCGGACCGGGCTGCCCAATAAGTCGCGATGGCCGCTGATCTGAAACGCCGGATAATTTCCCAGGCAAAAAAATTCAATCCTCATCCCAGCGCGGTCGGTCCAGCAGCAACTGCTCAATCCTGGAAGTGAGGCATCACCTGCTTCGCGAACAGCTCCATCGAACGGCGGGCCTTGCGAGGATCGAGGCCCGGCAGATGCATCCACAACACAATGTGCGTCATTCGCGCCTGACTCGAATAGCGCCGGAGATCCTCGATCGCATCGGCGGGAGTTCCGACCAGTATCGTCGCGCCATTGAAGGTCAGCTCCGGAAGCTTGCGCAGCGCGCCTGGTTCGGAGACCGGCGGCGTCGAGAACTCCTGTGACAACAGGTCCTGCGCCCGCTTGAACTCGTCATCGTACGACGTCATCACGTAATGAACGTATTGTTCCGCATCATCCCAGGCCTGGTCGCGATTCTCCGCCAGGTACATCACGCGAAATTGCGCAATATGATAGTCGGACGGATCGCGGCCGGCGGCGCGCAGCGCGCCGTCGTAGATCATCTGCGATTGCGGAGGGCCGCCGCCGGCCAGATGATAACCGCGTTGCGCCGCCTGTTTGATCGCCTGCTCGCCGATCGCGGCCACCCAGATTGGCGGATGTGGCTGCTGGATGGGCCTCGGCGAGAGCGCCACGTTGGGAAAGGCGTGGTACTTACCCTCGAACGAGAAACGATCTTCCGTGAAAGCGCGCCGGATGATTTCGAGGCCCTCGTGCATCCGCGGGCGGCGTTGCGGGCGCGGCACGCCGAAGGTCTCATACTCCGAGAGAAAGTTGCCGGGTCCGACGCCGAGATCGAGGCGCCCATTTGAGATGATATCGATCGTGGCGGCGTCTTCCGCGACCCGCACCGGATTATGGAACGGCAGAATGAGTATGTACGTGCCGAGCCGGATACGCGTGGTCCGGCCCGCGATCGCACCGAGAATCGGAAATAGCGATGGAGACCAGGCATCGTCGCGAAAGTGATGCTCGCTGGTCCAGACGTGACCGTAGCCCAGTTCTTCGGCCCGCACCGCATCCGCGATCTGATCGCGATATATTTCGCCGATCGGACGCCGCCACGAGCGCGGGTTCCGGAAGGTCAGATAAACGCCAAAGTCCATAACCTGATCTCCACTTTTCGACTTACTCCGAACCCGGCAGTAGTCAATCCGAATCGACCGATTCGGAAGCGATTCGATTCGCGCCGATTTGATGGAACGCGGCTTGATTCGGTTCTCGATTTCGTTCAGCCGTCAGCTTGGAACGGCACCTTAAACACGCGCTTGACATATTTCCGGATGCATAATTACTGTGCCGAAGACTCCAGTAGCCGGGAGTAATCGACAGTTTCGACCCCGAGCGTTTCACCCCCCGATACTAGTAAGATGTCCGCCAGAGGAGCTTGACCAAAGATGGCATTACTAAATGTCCCGGTTATCGATCTGGCCCCGTTTCTCGCCGGCGATCCTGAGGGCAAACGCGCGGTGGGGGCGGCGGTCAATCGGGCCTGCGAGGATATCGGCTTTCTGGTGATCACCGGCCATAGAGTTGACCCGCAGCTATGCGATCGGATGTTCGAGGAATCAAAAGCCTTCTTCGACCTGCCGCTCGACGAGAAGCTCGCGGTCAAGCAGTGGGGCGAGGACGTGCCGCGCGGCTACAGCGGGATGGCGGCGGAGAGCGTCTCATACAGCCGCCTCAAATGGACCCCCGGCGACCTCAAGGAATCTTACAGTATCGGACGGCTCGAGGTCTCGGCCGACGCTTACTATCACACGCCGGCGGCCGCGAACCTGTTTGCGGAGAACCGCTGGCCGGCGGGTCGGACCAGCTTCAAGGACATTTACAGCAAATATTTTCGCGTCATGGAGGGGCTGTCCGGAACGCTACTCAAAATTTTCGCCGTCGCGCTCGATCTTCCGGAAGCCTACTTCGAGGATAAGATCGACCGGCACTTCTCGGTGCTCCGGGTGCTCAATTATCCCGACCAGCCCGAGGAGCCGGTCCCCGGCCAACTGCGCGCGGGCGCGCATTCGGATTACACTACGCTCACGATTCTGCGCCATGAGGACGAGCATCGCCCCGGCGGACTGCAAGTCCGCAACCGGGTCGGCGAATGGGTCGATGTCCCCGCGATTCCGGGCTCGCTGGTGGTCAACCTGGGCGACATGATGCAGCGCTGGACCAACGACCGCTGGGTTTCGACGATGCATCGCGTGGTGAATCCGCCGCGCGAACGCGCGCTCGACAGCCGACGGATGTCGCTAGTCTTCTTCCACGAGACCAACTACGACGCGATTATCGAATGCTTGCCGAACTGCAGCACTCCCGAAAATCCGGCGAAGTATGAGCCGGTGACCTGCGGCGAGTATCAGCGCCTCAAGTTTACCCGGCAGACGACCTTCGCCTCGAAAGCGGACGGCGCCGGCGATATCGCCGAGGGCTGACCCGGGGGCAGACATTTGACCCCTCGGAAACTGCGATAATAGTCTTGACATTGAAGACGATGGCCAAACCAGATGACGCGCGAGCACACCGGGGCTAACGAGATTATCGAAGAGGCGCGCAAGGCCTACGCTGTGTTCGGAATCGACCTGGCGGAGGCGGCAACCTACGGCGTCTATATGCGGCTGCGATGCGCGCGCTGCGGCACGACGGTCGGCTCGATAGGCGACCGCGTGCTGCCGGGGATGATACCGGTCCTGCTCGACGACAATTTCGATTTGTATGCGGCCGGGCTGCTGGGATGCAAATGCGGATACCAGGTCGAACGCGCCCGCGAGATTGACCCGGCGCGGGCCGAAAAAGTGGGCGCCGATATCTGACCCGGCAGGGATAGACTATGACCTCAATCATAGAAGCGGCAGAAGCGGAATACGAATATGGCAAGACGCCGCGAGGCGCCGGGCTGTGGCCATTCTGGCGGAAATCGTACGCGGCCGGCGACCCACTTCCGGAGCTCAAGTGCGAAGCGAGCCGTCCGACCTATGAATTCGACGACGGCGACGAGTTGCCCGAGGAATACCGCGTCCTGCTCGGCAAGATGCTGCGGCATGAGGGCGAGCGCGCCGGCAACAAGAGTTTCCTCGGCCTGATGGGCGCCTGTGCCGAAATCGCCGAGGTCTTCATCCCCAAGCTCGAATACCGGCTGGTCAAGGCCGAGTACATCGCCGAAGAACTCAAGCACGCGATCATGTTCCATCGGATCGCGGTTGGCTTCCAGAGCGACTTCGCGCTCCAGGACGTGCCGTACGCGCATTATGCGTTTCATCTGCCGCGCGAAAGCTGGGCCGACGACGCGCTGTTCCATTTTTTCGTCGATCTGAACGGCGCGTTTCATGCGCGCGATTGGCGTGAATCGAGCTACGTGCCGCTGCGCAAGATTTCACACACCATCGAACGCGACGAACTCGGCCATTCCGAGATGGGCTATTTCTTCCTGAATGAAATCTGCAGCGATCGCCGCGGACGCACGCTGGTGCAGGCGCTGCTGCCGAAATGGTACGCGGCCGCGCTTGACATGTTCGGCCGCTCTGATTCGCCCAATACTCCCAAGTTCATCCGCTGGGGACTGAAGGGCGTCGGCAATGCCGAGATTCGCGCCGCCTACAAGGACTACGCCGATCGCAAGCTGCTGGCGCTGGGCCTGGATATTCCCGATGAGCGCAAGGGCCGCCGTTTCCTTTAGCTGCTAACCAAGGACCGTAGGCCGATCGCTCCACGAGGTGCGGGGTTTCGATGCTTGAAGGATGCGTGCCGTGGCCCGCGGAGCTGCTGCGGCGCTATCGCGATGCCGGCGCGCTGCGCGATGAAACGCTCGGCGAACTGCTCGACGAGGCCGCCCGGCGCTTTCCCGACCGAATCGCAATTGTGCAGGGCGAAACGCGCCTCAGCTATGCAGCGCTTCATCAACTGATCGAGCGGGCTGCCGACCATCTGGTAGCGCTCGGCTTCCAACCGTCCGAGCGCGTCGTCATACAGACGCCGAACGTGCCCGAATTCGTAATTCTGTACTTCGCGATGCTCAAGATCGGCGTGCTGCCGATCCTGGCGATACCGGCCCATCGGGCCGCCGAAATCGACTTCTTCATCGGCCATGCCGAGGCTGCCGGCTATGTGATCGCGAGCCGCTACCGCAATTTCGACTATCTCGCACTGGCCGCCGAGCAGCGCGAGCGCCATCCGTTCCTGCGCAGCGTGCTGGTGGTCGACGATGGATGCCCGGAGCGCCCCGGATTCATCTCGATCCCGAAACTGCTCGCGCGCGAGGCGCCGCGCCGTCCCGCTTTTCGCCCTGACCCATTCGACGTAGCGCTGTTTCAACTTTCCGGCGGCACTACCGGCCTGCCCAAGCTGATACCGCGCACGCATACCGACTATTGCTACAACTCGCGCCTGGTAGCTCAGATTTTCGAGTTCGACCGCTCGACCGTGGTGATGGTCGCGATACCGGTCTCGCACAACTTTCCGATTCAATGGGGAATACAGGCGCCCTTCATGGTGGGTGCGACGGCGGTGCTCGTCAAGGATCCCAACCCGGCTGAAATTCTGGCCGCGATCGAGCGCGAGCACGTCAACGTATTGCCGGCGGTACCGGCGCAACACGTCGCGATCATGGATCGGCTCGAAAGCGAACGGCGCGACGTCTCGTCGCTGAAGCATATTATCGGCGGCGGCTCGAAATTCGTTTCCGCCGCCGCACAGCGCGCGATCGATCTCTACGGATGCCGGGTGCAGCAGGTGCTGGGGATGGCCGAAGGCTTTTGTTGCGTGACGCGGCTCGACGATCCGCTTCCGGCGGTGCTCGAAACCGTCGGCCGGCCGCTCTCCGAGCTCGACGAATTCCGGCTGGTCGATCCCGAGGAACGTGAGGTGGCGCCTGGCGAGACCGGCGAATTGCTGGTGCGCGGCCCCTATACGATTCACGGCTACTACCGGGCGCCCGAACATAATGCCAAGGGCTTTACTGCCGATGGCTTCTACCGTACCGGCGACGTGCTGCGGCTTGACGATGCCGGGAACCTGGTCGTGGAGGGGCGTAGCAAGGACGTAATCAACCGGGCCGGCGAGAAGTTCAGCGCCGAAGAAGTCGAAAACCTGCTGGCCGATCATCCACAGATCCAGAGTGCCGTGCTGGTGGCGATGCCCGACCGCGTGATGGGTGAGAAGGGCTGCCTGTTCGCGATTGCGCGCGAGGGGCAGACGCCGACGCTCGCGGACGTGGTGGCGCATATGGAGAGCAAACGCGTGGCGCGTTTCAAGTATCCGGAACGGCTCGAGATCGTGCAGCAATTTCCGCTCACCGCGGTCGGCAAGATCTCGCGGCGCGAATTGCGCGAGCTGATTGCACGCAAGCTCGAAGAGGAAAGCTAGCCGCAGCGCGGAGCGATCGCCGCGGTAATCAGTATCAATCGCTCGTCTGCAGGCGAGGGCTCATGATGCTATAGAGAAGGCAGCGGGTATCAGCTAAGTGCCCGCCGCCGGCGCTTCCAAATCATTACCGGCTGCGCCACGACAGAGGAGACAACCATGAGCGACAATCCTGAAATCGGCCGCAGTATCCGGACCGGCGACATCCTGACGAATTATCACGATCAAGGTACCGGCCTGCCGGTGGTGTTGTTGCATGGTTCCGGTCCTGGAGTGAGTGCGCTGGCGAATTGGCGCGGAGTGATACCGGAACTTGCCAAGCAGTTTCGCGTCATCGCACCCGACCTGCTCGGCTTCGGCTACACCGAAAGGCCGGCGAATGTCCGCTATGACATGGATACCTGGGTCAAACACGCGATCGGGTTCCTCGATGCGCTCAAGCTGGACAAGGTCGGACTGGTCGGCAATTCATTCGGCGGCGGTCTGTCGCTGCATCTCGCGACGCGCTACCCGGATCGGTTCATCAGGCTTGTCCTGATGGGCAGCGCCGGCGTGCGTTTCGAGCTCACTCCCGGCCTGGACGAGGCTTGGGGTTATACGCCGTCGATCGAGAACATGCGTCGCCTGCTCGATCTGTTCGCCTTCAACCGCGAGCTGGCCACCGATGAGCTGGCCGAGTTGCGCTATAAGGCCGGGACACGGCCGGGAATCCAGGAGGCATACGCGGCGATGTTTCCGGCGCCACGCCAGCGCTGGATCGACGTGATGGCGGTGGACGAGGCGAAGCTTCGCGCGCTGCCGCACGAAGTGCTGATCATCCATGGCCGCGAGGATCGCATCATCCCGCTGTCATCGTCGTACCGCATGTTCGAGCTGATTTCTCGTGCGCAATTGCATGTCTTTGGCCGCTGCGGCCATTGGACCCAGATCGAACACGCGGCGCGCTTCAATCGGCTGGTGGCTGGTTTCTTTGCCGAGGTGCGATGAACGCGGTGCGCGTTTGTGCGAGCTGAAGCGCGCGTGATAGCAACTACTCGATCGCGGCCCAAACGGGCAACCGGATGGCCGCCGCGGGAGGTCATGATATGAGCACCGATGGATTAGAGATGCTGCGTCCGTTCATCGAGGCCGCGCGGGCGCTGTGGCGCGAGCAGCTCTCTGATGAAGAGCGCTGGCGCAAGATGGGCGCCCTGCTGCCGATGCTACTCGACTCCCAAGCGCTCTCGGAAAGCGCGCGCTCGTGGCCGGCGCCGGATCTCGAGAGCCGCCGCCCGCAGAACCTGCTGTTTTACGAGGACCCCGACTATCACTTCGTCATCAACGGGCTCGTCAAGCGGGCCGGCGACGATACGCCGATTCACGATCATGCCCATACCTGGACCGTTTACGGCGTGCTGAGCGGGCAAGAACGCGTGGTGCGTTTTCGGCGGGTCGACGACGGCACACAGCCGCGTGCCACGCTCGAGCCGATCAACGATTACGTGGTCGCGCCCGGCTACGTCGACGTAGTGCCGCCGGGATTGCTGCACGCCGAGTATGCCGGCGAGCGCACTATCGCAATCATCGTTCGCAGCGAGCGCGTCGGCAGCTTCCCGCAGAACATGGTCGACGCGCAGACCCATACGGTGACCCAGGCGCCGGGGCCGGAGCAGATTCCCTATCAGCTCTGATTGGAGGCCGGACAGCGGGACATGCCGCGCAAGATCAGCGATCGAAAATTCAAGCTCGGAATGTTCTGCTCGAATTGTTCCGGAGGCATCACCAAGACCCTGGCGCCCGAACGGTGGGAACCGACCTGGCGGGCCAACCTGGCGCTGGCCCGGGCGAGTGAAGAAGCGGAGCTGGATTTTCTCCTGCCGCTGGCGAACTGGCTCGGGATGGGCGGCGCGGCGCCCACCGAGTCGCATGTCCTGGAACCGCTGACATGGGCCGCCGGGCTACTCGCGGCGACCAGAAAAATCACCATCTTCAGCACCATCCACGCTCCGTTCCTGCATCCGGTGTTCGCGGTCAAACAGATCAACACCTGCGATCAGATTGGCGAAGGGCGCTTCGGCGTTAATATCGTTTCGGGCGGCAATCCGCCGGAATTCGCCCTGTTCGGCGTGCCGATGGCGGAGCACGATGAACGTTACGCATTCACCGAAGAATGGCTGACGATCGTCAAGCGGATGTGGTCCGAGGAGCAGCCGTTCGACTTCAAAGGACGCTACTTCGATCTCAAAGGCGTACTCAGTAATCCAAAGCCCTGGGGCGGTGAACCGCCATTGCTGATCAGCGCCGGCTCATCGCCCACGGGCCGCAAATTCGCCCGCCGCCACGCCGATTGCCTGTTCATGTTGATCGTGAGCCTCGACCATCTGGCCGAAGAAATCCGCGCGATTCGCGATGGCATCGATCGCCGGTTCGGCATCTACGCCAGCGGGCATCTGTTCTGCCGCAAGACCCGCCGCGAGACCGATGAGTATTATCATTACATCGTTCACGAGCAGGGTGATTGGAAGGTGGCGGAATTTCTCGACCAGATGCATCGACATTCCGAATCGATCCCGGCCGAGGTGCGGGCTGGGATGCGCGAGCGCTTCGTCAGCGGCACCGGAACTTTTATGGTCAAAGGCGATCCGGACGAAGTGGCTGCGGCCTACAAGCGCATGAGCGATGCCGGCCTCGACGGCATGGCGACTGCGCTGGTGAACTTCCTCGATGATCTGCCGATTCTGCGCGACGAGGTGCTGCCGCGGATGGAGCGGCTGGGAATCCGCGATCCGGTGCGACACTGAGGCAACCGCGCGAAGCAGGAACCCAGCATGGATATCAAGGCGTGCTCGACAGGCTTCCGGATGTGAAACTCATGATCGCTCGGGGCGGCGGTTACCAGCCGCATTACGAGGAGTAAACCGTTATGGCGAAGGCGTTTCAGAGCACAGATAAGGCCGCCCGTGCGCGCACGGATTTGGCGCGCGAGCGAGATACGGGCTCGATGCTCGAGCGTGCGCAGAAGCTGACCCCGCTGTTCCGCGCCAATGCGGAAGCCAACGAGCGGCTGCGGATGCTCACCGAGGAGTCCGTCATCGCTCTCGATGAGTCTCGCCTTTTCGGCATCATGTCGCCGAAATCCCTGGGCGGCAGCGAACTGCCGCCGCTCGAAGCGCTCGAGGTTATCGAAACGGTTTCAGCCGCCGATGCCTCGACCGGATGGGTAATGTTCGCGGTGGCGGTTGGAACAGGAACCGGCGGCGCCTACCTGGAAAAGACCACCGCTGAGAAACTTTTCGCTGGCGGACGCATCCCGGTGATCGGCGGACAGGGCATTCCCAACGGCAAGGCGGTCGCCGTCAAGGATGGCTACCGCCTTAGCGGCTCCTGGAGCTATGGCAGCGGCGTGAAGCATGCGGAATACATCCATACGGGCGCGGTGGTCCATGAGAATGGCGAGCCGCGGCCGGGCCGTCACGGCACTCCGGAAATCCGCATTTGTGTCGTGCCGCGCGCGCAGGTCGTGTTCGGCGATAACTGGGACGTGCTGGGACTGCGGGCGACGGCCAGTATCGACTACACGATGCAGGACGTTTTCATTCCGGCCGAGTACACCCATGTCGCCGACTCCACCGACCCCGGTCACGGCGGTGCCCTGTTCTTTCTCGGCATCATCGGCTTGGCGACGCTCGGCCATTCCGGGTTCGCGCTCGGCGTCGGCCGGCGCATCCTCGATGAGCTGGCGCTCGTCGCGCAGACCCGCGTCAGTATCACCGGCACCCCGCGCGAGAGCGAAAGCTTCGTCGAGGCCTATGCGAATGCCGAAGCGAAATATCGCGCCGCGCACGCGCTGGTTCATGAATCGTGGGGCAGCGTGCAGAAGTCGCTCGAGCGCGGCGAGCGGCCCTCGACGCGCCAGCTCACGCTGATTCGGCTGGCGCTCAACAACGCGACCTGGAGCGTCGCCGAGGTCGCGAATTTCGCCTACAAGACCGCCGGTGGAGTCTCGCTGCGGGCGGGTGTAATCCAGCGCTATTTTCGCGATATGTATGCCGCGACCCAGCACGTGACTTCCTCGGCGCCGATCCTGCGAGAATGCGGCCGCGAGCTGGCCGGGCTCGTAAAGGGCAAGGGCTGGGGTTTTGCCGGGTTGGTCGACGAGCACTAGGCAATTCGAGCGCGTCGGGATCGCGATCGGACGGCCTATCTCGCGCCCCACCGCTCACTCGGAGTCCGGCAAGCGCCAGTTCCAGTCGTCGCATCCCGGGGCATAGTGCACGTTGGTCTGTGCGGGATTGCGATTTATCAGGGGTCGCATATAGAGCGGATGGCGCATGCTACGCACCTCGTGCTCGATCGTGAACAGCAGCTTGCCGCTGTCGAGATCGACGAGATCCTTGAAGCGGTACTGATGCTGATCGCTTTCCTCGCTGACGAGTCCCTTTTCGCCGAGCCTGCGATGGGGGCCGGAAAAATCCGCGATGTAGATCTGAATATGATGCCCATCGTACGGCGGCAGCGGACGGTCGGTCTCGCGGAAAATCAGACTCTGCGCGATTCCGACTGAGACCTGGGCGTACCGCCCGTCCGCATCCTCGAGACTTTGTGCCGGCGCCGCGAGAAGCTCGCGATAGAAGCGCGCAATGCCGTCGGCGCTGGCGCGCGGCACCTCGAACTCGACATAGGGAATTCCGAGCGTGATGCGGCCGAAGCGATCGTGCGGCTGATAGCAGCGGAGGCGATTGCCCCACGGCGAGATGGTTTCGACGAACGCCTCGTGCTCGTGAAAGGCAAATGCGCTACCCTCCAGCGGCTCGCGCACGCGCGCCAGCCGGCGCAGCAGCGCCTCGCGGTCCGGCACTACCATCGCAGTATAGCCGCGCAGCACCTGAGGCTTGTTGGTCGGCAGATGGAATTGGCTGCGCCCGACATTGATCCACATGTTGTTGGTGCTGACCATGATGAAAGGATCGCGGGTCAGGCCAAGACCGGCGACATAAAAGAGCGTCGCCAGCCCCTGATCCGGAATGCTGACGTTCACGTGCTCGAGCGCGACGATATTGCCGAGACCTTCGGCGGCGCGATCATAAAGAGTTGGCATAGGGACCCTCGAATCGGTTAATCCGCATCGCTACCGGGACGAACCCTCAACTGCCATGATCGCGCGGTCGATCGCTATAGTCCATCCCTGCGGCCATACGATCGACGAGCAATCGGCGGCCCGAAAGATTATAATCCATAACGTCGTCGGTAGGCGGGCTCTATCCAGATGTACCGATATTGGATTGGTTTCTCGATTATCGTGCTGGCCCTGACGGCCTCGGGATGCAGCGTTCAGGAGCAGACGGTTTCGGCGCCCGCAGTCGCGTCGCCGACGCACCCGCTGCCAATTAAAGGGCGGCTGGTCGATGGCGATCCCAATGAGCTGCCGCCGGCAGTGGCGATGTCGCTGGCAAACGATTCGCCGGTGACGTTTTCTTATCGCGAGGAGCTGACTCACGATGAGTACCATATACCGCTGATCGTCACGGCGTTCGATCCGGTTACCTATGTGGGCGCGCCGCTGGGCGACTACGGCGTTACCGCCTTTGCCTCGCTCTCGATTATCGATGGCGATCGGATTCTCGGCGATTACACGGCCAAGGCGCACGTCTCGAAGTCGTACACGCTCTATTCGCAACCGACCCATCGGGAACTCGAAGAGGAAGCGCGCGCCGCAGTGCGTGAGAAGATCGATCAGAAGCTTTACGACGATTCCAATCGATTGGCGCAGATGGCAGCCGAAGGCAGCGGCGCCGCTCCGCAAAGCTCGGCTCCGCAATGAATCACCGCCGCTATCTGCACCTGGCTCTGCCCGGAGCACTGGCGGCCCTGGTGGCGGGATGCGCGGTGCAGGGCACTCCGTTCGAGAGGGCCTCAGCCCCGCCACAGCACGCTATCATCTATGTCTACCGGCCCTACAGCTATGCCGGATCGTTGCTGCGTCCGCCGGTAACCTGCGGTGACGATACCGCGCGTATCGGTCCGGGCGGCTACCATGCCTTTATCGTTCCGGTCGGCAAGGTGATCTGTGATGTTCCGGGTGAGGCCGGCGATCAGGTCGAGCTTCAAGCCGAACCGAGCGTCTACTATATCCGCGAAGAGATCGGATGGGGCGTGCTGAGCGGACATCCACATCTCAATCCGATCGATACCGACCAGGCGCAGACCGAAATCCAGCATTGCTGCGTCCTCGAGCCGGACATCAACAATACGGCCGCCGCTCAATGAACGGACCGTCAAATCCTCCGATTGACACGATTTCAGAATGAAACTACTACCAGTCCCAGAGGAGGAGCGCGCTGTGTCAAACGTTCAAACCAGAAATCGGGCGAAAACTCCGGCGAAACTCAAGACCTCCGCGCTCATCCCCAAGATGCTGAGCCACGCGGCGTACGTCACCCATGATGTCGCGGCGACGGTCGAGTTCTATACGAAGATCATGGGGATGGAACTCGCCAGCACGGTATTTGATGATCGCATCCCCTCGACCGGCGATGCGTTTCCTTATTTCCACGTCTTCTTCCGGATGGGCGACGGCTCGACGATTGCGTTCTTCGAGGCCCCCGGCCTGCCCGCGGCAGCGGCGCCTACCCATCCTGCCTACGCGATTTTCAACCATATCGCGCTGCAGGTGGACACGGCTGACGAAGTGATGCGATGGCATGGGTGGCTGAAGCAGCACGGACTCGATCTGGTCGGTCCGACGAATCATGCCGATGAATTCCTGAGTATCTACTTTCACGATCCCAACGGCGTGCGGCTCGAAATCACCACGCCGCTCGATCGCGAATGGAATCAACATTCCGATCGCGCTTACCGCGATCTCGCGCTGTGGCTCGAAGCGAAGGAGAATGCGCGGCGCGAGGGCCACGACATCCCGACCGCGCTGGTGGAGCTTATCCGCCGCGAGCGGGCGCGCTACCAGCCGGGATAAGCGGCGGCGGAAACATTTAATTTATCCGCATCGAGGTTGAGATGGCCGACAAGGGCGAGAGTTTCATCCGGGTACCGGCGATTCTGAAGTTCGCCGAGCAAGTCAAATTTGCCGAAACCTACGGCTTCTCCGGAAGCCAGGGCCTCACAATTCTTGAAGGCCAGCGGTTAATGCCGAAGGACCGGCCGTCGAAAACTATCTATCTCTTCATGCATCCCTCATCGACGCTGCATCTGCTGCCGATGCCGACCGCGCTGGCGGACCACGGGCTGCACGTACTCTGCGCGGCGAGCCGCTATCCAAAGAACGACAGCGCGCTGATCATGGAGAAGGTCGCGATCGATATGGGCGCGTGGGTGCGATGGGCGCGCGAGGATTGCGGATACGAGAAAGTGATCCTGGTCGGATGGTCTGGCGGCGGCTCCCTGAGCCTTTTCTTTCAGGCACAGGCGGAGCAGCCTACGATTACGCATACGCCGGCGGGAGACGAGGTCGATTTGACACGGGCCGGCCTGCAGCCGGCCGATGGAATCATTTTCATCGCGGCGCATCTGTCGCGCGCCGAGACTTTGACCGAGTGGTCCGATCCGTCGGTAACCAATGAATTGAATCCCGATGAACGCGACCTCGAGCTCGACATCTACAATCCGAAATGCCCGCATCAGCCGCCCTTCGATAAGCCGTTCGTGGCCGCGTTCCGCGCCGCGCAGGTGGCGCGTAACCGGCGTATCACGGCGTGGAGCCAGGAGCTGTTGGAAAAACTCAAACAGCGCGGGACCGCCGAAGTCGAGCGCGCCTTCTGCGTACATCGCACGATGTGCGACCCGCGCTGGATCGATACCACCGTCGATCCCAATGACCGCAAGCCGAACTGGTGCTACCTGGGCGACCCGCGGGTTGCCAATTCCGCGCCCGCCGGACTGGGACGCTATTCGAGCCTGCGCTCGTGGCTCAGCCAATGGAGTTATGACCTCTCGAACGCTCGCGGACCTCAAAACGCAGCGCGAATTCGCCGCACGCCGGTAATCCAAATCGAAAACTCGGCCGACGACGCAGTGCCGGCACCGCACAATCCGATCATCCACGCCGCACTGGCCACGCCCGACAAGGAACACGTCAGAATCAAGGGCGCGACGCACTACTACCTCGGCCAGCCCGAGCAACTGGCGCAATGTATCGAGACCGTGGTCGATTGGAGCGCGCGTAAACGGCTGCTCGCCGATCGGCCGGTAGTCGCGCGTCCCCCGGCCGGATGAAGGCTGGTCCGCGACGCCAGGACGCGCGGGTACGAGCGGCATGATGGCTGGATACGAAAGCGGCGGCCGAACGGCGATCCTGCTGATGAAATGTCCGGACCACAAAGGTCTGGTCCGTGAAATCGCCGACTTCGTTTCGAGTCATGGCGGCAACATTCTGCACGCCGATAACCATCTGGATTATGAAACGCGGGAGTTCTTCGCCCGCTTCGAATGGGAACTGGAGGATTTCTCGATCCCGGCGGCCGCGATTGCCGGGACATTCCAACCGATTGCCGATAAGTATTCGATGGAATGGCAGCTACGTTTCTCGAACGAAAAACCGGCGGTCGCGATCTTCGTCTCAAAGCTCGCGCATTGCCTGCTCGACCTGCTGCATCGATGGGAGATCGGCGAGATGCCGGGCAGCGTGGCCGCCGTGATCAGCAATCATGACGATCTGAAGAGCGCGGTCGAGCGCCGCGGTGTGCCGTTTTATCATTTCGCGATTACGCCGCAGAACAAGCGAACCCAGGAGTTGCAGCAACTGGAGTTGCTAAAGTCGCTGAACGTCGAACTGCTGATCCTCGCCCGCTACCTGCAGGTCTTCACCGATGATTTTATCGCGCAATATCAAGGCCGTAGTATCAACATCCATCATTCGTTTCTGCCCGCGTTCGTCGGCTCCAGCCCTTATGCCCGCGCCTATGAACGCGGCGTCAAGCTGGTCGGCGCCACCAGCCATTACGTCACGCCGCATCTGGACTCCGGCCCAATTATCGAGCAGGACGTGGCGCGCGTAACCCATCGCGATACGCTCGCCGACTTCATCCGCAAGGGACGCGATCTCGAACGCGTGGTGCTGGCGCGGGCCGTGCGCTTGCATCTGGAAGGGCGCGTGCTGGCGTATGCCAACAAGACCGTGGTCTTCGACTGAGCCGGCGATGGCGGAAGCGGCTCAGGAAGCGGGTCTCGCTCAGATACTGGATGGCAACCGGATTGCGCGCGCGGTGCGCGAGCAGGTGCGGCACGGAGTCGAACGCCTGGTCACCGAGCGCGGTGTGCGCCCGGCGCTCGCGGTAATCCTGGTCGGCGACGATCCGGCTTCTGAAATTTACGTGGCGACCAAGCAGCGGGCCTGCGAAAGGGTCGGT
>DATJRJ010000161.1:0-9282 GCA_035504735.1 Binataceae bacterium (SeqCode) | reverse complement strand
GAGACGAACAACACGCGCCGCCCGTGGTTCGCCCGCATCGCGTCGTGTACTGCCGCCAGGCCGCGGCTTTGGGCCTGCGCGAGGGTCTCGCCGCCCGGCGTTGCCATGGTTTCGGGATGATCCTTGTATTGCTGGTAGAGTTCATCGTCGAGCAGGTTGCGAAAGGTCATCCCTTGCCAGCGGCCGTATTCGACCTCGGTCAGGCGCGGATCCTCGGTAATCGCGATCTCGCCTAACCGTTCGGCCACGATTTCCGCCGATTCACGCGCCCGCACCAGGGGGCTGGTCACGATCAGATTCGGTTTCAGGCCGCGCGTGAACTCCGCCGCCGCCGCGACCTGCTCGCGCCCTGCGGCGCTGAGGGGGATCGGATTTCGGCCCATCACGCGCCCCTCGCGATTCCACTCGGTTTCGCCGTGGCGCATCAGCAGCACGCTGCCATGCACGGCTGCGCTGCGGATTTTCTGCTCGACGTAGAATGGACCCAGCGCCATCGTATCCCTGTCCCCGGACTCCAAGACGGCGGCGGGCGCCGATGGGGCGCCCGCCGCTGATTCATCTATCCGATACCGCGGACCTCAACGTCCTGCTGCGGCATGAACGGTCCCGTTGGTGGCGGGGGCCGCGGCGCCGAGCCCGCAGAAGGCCTCGTAATCGATTAGACCCTTCTGGGTCGGATGCTCGCTGCACACCGGGCATTTTGGATCGCGTGGCACCTTGAGCACCCGGACGTAATCCTTGGAGAGCGTGTCGAAATAGACCATCCGACCGATCAGCGGCGCGCCGGCACCCAGGATCAGCTTCATCGCCTCGAGCGCTTCGATCGATCCGATCACTCCCGGCAGCGCGCCGAGCACGCCCGCCTCCGCGCACGATGGCGCCATATCCGGCGGCGCCGGCTCAGGATAGAGGCATCGGTAACAGGGCCCGCCCTTCTCGGGGTAGAAGACCGTCGCATTGCCTTCGAAGCGGAAGATCGCGCCGTCGACCAGCGGTTTTTTGGCGAACACGCAAGCGTCGTTGACCAGGTAGCGAGTCGGAAAATTATCGCCGCAATTCACCACCACGTCGTAGGCGCCGATGATCTCCATCGCGTTCTCCGCCGTCAGGCGCACCTCGTGGCGGTTCACCTTGACGGCCGGGTTGAGCGCGTTGATCGCTTTCTCGGCCGATTGGGTCTTGAGCATGCCGACCCGGTCGACGGTATGAATTATCTGGCGTTG
Organism: Binataceae bacterium (SeqCode); assembly: GCA_035504735.1. Lineage (GTDB taxonomy): Bacteria > Desulfobacterota > Binatia > Binatales > Binataceae > JAJPIG01. Next base: position 8,059 of record DATJRJ010000161.1, on the reverse strand, counting down.
CAGGTTCGAGAGATCGACCACGTCGAAATCGACGATCCCGATAGTACCGACCCCGGCTGCCGCCAGATAAAGCGCGGTGGGCGAGCCCAGCGCGCCCATCCCGATCAGCAGCACCTTCGCCTCGAGCAGCTTGGCTTGCCCCTTCTCGCCGACCTCGGGGATAACGAAATGGCGCGAGTAGCGGGTAATCTCGTCGGGCGTGAATTGGCGGTCCGCCACCCACGGCAGCCCCTTATCTTTCCAGCCGTTGAAGCCACCGCTCAGGTTGTAGAGGTTCTCGTAGCCCATTTCGCTGAGCGTCCGGGCCGCGAGCAACGAACGCGTTCCCGAGGCGCATTGCACGATCACGGGCTGCTGGTGGTCGGGAATCTTTTCCTCGACCCGCAGTTCCAGGAACCCGCGCGGGATGAAGGTCGCCTGCGGAATGTGGCCCTGGCGCCATTCGTCGCTCTCGCGCACGTCGATAATCGCCGCGCCCTGGTCGAGCAGCTTGCGCGCCTGCTCGGCGTCGATCTGACGAATCGAGCTGCGCGCCTCGTCGAGGATGTTTTTCGAGCTTTTTGCCATAGAATGACCGTCGCTTTGGAATCGTTGAGAATCGATCTCAGATTTTAACCACGCCTGCCACGATTTTGCGGCCTACCCGCCGAGCATCAACTTCGATTGGCGCAGGCTGCGCACGAAGTTCAGGACCTGGAGCGCATGACCGCGCGGACTTACCTCGCGAAACGTATGCCGGATGCGCCCGGACGAGCCGATTACGAAGGTCGTCCGCTCCGCCTTCCCGTCGCGCAGCACGCCGAAAGCGCCGGCCAGCCGGCCGTCGGTATCGGCCAGCAACTGAAACGGGAAAGCGTGCTTTTCGGCGAATGCGCGATGCGATTCAACCGGATCGACGCTCACTCCGATCACCGCGCAATCGAGCGCCGCGAACTCGTCGTGAAAATCGCGGAACTCCTTGCCCTCGACGGTACATCCGGGCGTGTCGTCCTTCGGATAGAAGAACAGCGCCACCACGCGACCGGCGAAGTCGGCCAGCTTGACCGGTTCGCCGAGCTGGTTCAAAAGCTCCAGGCCGCCGGCAGGCGCCTGATCCAGCGGCCGCCGCTCCTCAATTGACGCCGGCATGGGCCTCGGCCTCGCCGAGCGCGCGACGCTTGCTGAATTTGATCGCGGCGTTGTCGATATTGATCGAGCACAGTGAGCCGCACATGCTGCAGACGTTGGAGCCCGCCGCCTCGCTCTCTTCCTTGTAACGGCGCGCCTTGTCCGGATCCATCGCCATCGCGTACATCCCGTCCCAATCGAGCGCCTTGCGATAACGCGACATCTGGTCGTTCCAGACTTTGGCCGCGCGCACGCCCTTGACCAGGTCGCCCGAGTGCGCCGCGATACGGGTTGCGATTACGCCGTCCCGGACATCGTCGATATCGGGGAGCCGCAGATGCTCGGCCGGCGTGACATAACAGAGGAAGTCGGTGCCGGCGGCCGACGCGATCGCACCGCCGATGGCGCCGGTGATGTGGTCATAGCCGGGCGCGACGTCGCAGGTCAGTGGGCCCAGCACGTAGAAAGGCGCGCCTCCGCAGACCCGCTTCTCGAGCTGGACGTTGGCCGCGATCTGATCGAGCGGCACATGGCCCGGTCCCTCGATCATCACTTGGACGCCGAGTGTGCGGGCGCGTTCGGTCAATTCGCCCAGCACCAGCAGCTCAGCGATCTGCCCGCGATCGGTGGCGTCGCCGGTTGCGCCGGGCCGCAAGCCGTCGCCGAGCGAGATCGTCACATCGTGCTCGCGAAGGATCGCGCAGACCTCGTCGAAATGTTCGTAGAGCGGATTCTCGTTGCCGGTCCGCTCGATCCAGGCTGCGAGCAGCGCGCCGCCGCGCGAGACGATACCCTCGATCCGGCCATGCCCGCGCAGCCGCCGGACGGTTTCCTTGGTCACGCCGCAATGCAGCGTCATATAATCGACGCCCTGGCGCGCCTGCCGCTCGATCACGTCGAGGAAGTACTCGGCGCCGAGCTCCATAATCGAGCGCTCGGAGGCGACCTGGTAGATAGGTACGGTGCCCAGAATCACCGAGCATCGCGACAGCAGTTCGCCGCGAATCTTGTCGAGGTCGGTGCCGGTCGAGAGGTCCATCACCGAATCGGCGCCATAGCGCACCGCGGTGTAGAGTTTTTCGATCTCTTCCTCGAGCAGTTGATGGAAATTCGAGGCGCCCAGGTTGGCGTTGACCTTGGTGCGCAGGCGCTTGCCGATACCGATGGCGCGAAACTCATGATGAATATTATGCGGGATGACCGCCTCGCCGCTGGCGACCAGCGCGCGGACGTCCTCGGGCGCGAGACCCTCGTCCTGAGCGACCTCGGCGATCTGTGGGGTGATTTCCCCTTTGCGTGCGAATTCAAGTTGCGTCATGTCGTCACCTCTGACGGGCGGTATAGTCCGCCCTGAAACGCCGCGATACGCCTGAGATACATGATGCTCGCGTGGCCGGGGCGCCGCGTAACGGCTATTATAGCGCGCCGCGTCGCCATCTCCATCGCCCCGGACGACCGGGCGAGCGCGCCGAGCGATCGCTAAATCGTGGGTTTTCCTGCGCTTCCGCTTGTCGGTTCGAAAGTCGTTGACTCCGAGAGCCAACTATAAGAACAGCCCCGAATTGCAGTCAAGCAAGCCACCTTCGACCGGGATCAACGTGGTCCTCGGCCGAGGAAAGTTGCGCATCTGGGCCGTGACGCCTAAATAGTTCACAACGCCGCGGCCTCTCGCCGTGTCGAGAGGGTGGGGGGAACGACAGAAAAATGGCCGTGAGCAAGGGAGGGGAAGGCGCCGAGACCGCCGCGCAATCGTTCGCGCTGTCGCGCAGTGACGTGATCCATGCGCTGGCGGCGAGTTTCCTCGGCTGGACCCTCGATGCGTTCGACTTCTTTATCCTGGTCTTCGTGGTGCCCGCGGTCGGCCGCGAATTCCATCGCTCGGTTGCCGACATCGCCTTCACGATCACTGCGACCCTCGCGATGCGTCCGGTCGGCGCGCTGATTTTCGGCTGGATAGGGGATCGCTACGGACGCCGGCTGCCGCTGATGCTCGACATCATCTTCTATTCGGTCGTCGAGTTCGCGAGCGGGCTCGCTCCCAACTATACGAGCTTCCTGATTCTGCGGGCGCTGTACGGGATTGGGATGGGCGGCGAATGGGGAGTCGGCACGGCGCTGGCGATGGAGGTGGTGCCGGTCGCGCGCCGCGGCATCGTCTCCGGCATTCTGCAGGAAGGCTATGCCTTCGGCTACATCTTTGCGGCCGTCACTTACTTCTTCATCTTTCCGCATCTCGGATGGCGCCCGATGTTTTTCCTGGGCGGCGCGCCTGCCCTGCTGGTGTTGTATATCCGCGCGAAAGTGCCGGAGTCGCGAGTCTGGGAGCACAATCGGCCGGCGCGAGGGGCGATCATTCGTGCCATCCGCGCCAACCTGCGCCGCTTCTGCTACCTGGTCGTGTTGTTGACCGTGATGGGACTCATCTCGCACGGCACGCAGGATCTCTATCCGACCTTTCTCGAGCACTCGCGTGGCCTGAGCCCCGGGATGGTCGCCGGCATCGCCATTATTTATAACCTCGGCGCGATTCTCGGCGGGTTGGTCTTCGGTCTCTGGTCCGATGTCCTCGGACGGCGGCGGACGGTAGTGATTGCGACCGTGCTCGGCGTGCTGGTGGTGCCGCTATGGCTCTACCCGCGCTCGCTGATACTGCTCGCCACGGGCGCCTTTATCATGCAGTTCATGGTGCAGGGCGCGTGGGGCGTGATGCCCGCTCATCTCGCGGAACTGTCGCCGCCCGAGGTGCGGGGTCTGTTCGCCGGCCTGGCCTATCATCTGGGAGTATTGTTCGCCGCCAATGCCGCTTTCGTCGAGGCGTTGCTAGGCGAGCGGATTGGCTATGCCAACGCGCTCGCGATCGTGGCAGGCTCCTCGCTGGCGATGGCCGCGGTTGTGATCGCGCTCGGCGGCGAGCGCAAGGGTGCGAGTCTGCACGGCGGCGACTAGCCGGACCTCACCCTAACCCTCTCCTTCGACAAGGAGAGGGGACCAGCAAATCACGCGCCTTGCGAATCGAGATCGTAGGGGAACTGCGCGGCGCCGGGTGATTGAGTAACCTTGCCGGAGAGCATGTGGAACATGTTCTGCGGGAAGCTCCCGGTCTTCTCGCTACGTACGATCATCGAGATGGTGCGCCGTGGGCCGGCCTGCTCTTCGTGAATCACATACGGCGATATCAAGTCGACGTGGCCAGGATGCACCTCGTGGTCGGCCAGTTTCTCTAGCCGTGCGAAATCGGCGCGGTTGCGATCGTCGGTGCGGCGATAGAGGGTCACTTGCTCCTCACCTTCCATCAAGGCCGAGACCGTCCAGGTATGGGCATGGTCGTGGACCGGAGTCCCTTCGTGCGCCTTCTTGATGAGTCCGTTGATGACGAAGCGGTAGTCGGGGTCTTCGTAGAAGAGCAGATTGCGCGGCAACTCGCCTTCGGGATGCTCCGGCCATGAGCGCGCGCTCGCACGCAACTCGGGCGACTCGATAAGCGCGGGCATCAAGGCCGCGATTCGACGCCATCGCGCTTCTTCGTCGAGCGGTTCCTGGAACAACGCGCGAAGCTGTTCGACGAAGCCTTGCAGCAGATGCGGTATTTTTGTCTCCATCGCGATCCTCATGTTGCTGGCTGCGCCGCCTCGGCGGCGGCCCGTACGCTCTCGATAAAACTACGCTCGGTGTCGAGCCGGCAGGTTATTTGAATACGCTCTGCCAGGGGCAGGTAGCCAGCGTTGCCCTCGATGACCTCGCGCGCGGCGGCGAGGTAGGCGTCGAGGCCGCGCTCCGATTTGTCGCCCTCGAACTCCAACGGCGCCCGCTCGGTAACGAACAGCAGACGTCTCAGATTCTCCGCGGCTTGCGGGGAACGCCGCGTCAAATCGGCATAGCGCCGCGGATGCGCGAACTCGTGCCAATCTTCGTCGGTCAAGCCGGGGAAATGGACCCTGGCTATGAACGAAAGCTCGATCAACGGCACGCCGCGCGCGGCGCAATGGTCGTGCACCACCAGCGTGGGATCGCCGATATTCACCGCCGGCGTATCGCTTTGGTCGAGGCTGGTCGAACGACGGCCGAATCTTGCCCGCAGGTTGTTGAACGATCCTGCGGGCGATGCGCCATGGCAAAGCATCAGCAGGCCCGCGCCCGAAAGCAGGTTGAGGGTCACATCGTCCAGCAGCGTCTCGACCCCCGACTCTCGATCGGCGTGGTAAAGCATGTGCGATCCAAATACCAGATCGAAGCTGCCGCGCGCGTCATCGCCCGGAGCGCTTAGCAGATTCACCAGAGCGCCGGCGAATGAATCACCCTGCTGGACCGAAAAATCCGCGATTGGAACGCGGCGCTGCTGTTGCGCCTGCGCCAGTACCATCCGCGCCTTGCCATCGGATGAGGCATATTCGCCGCCGATATCCGTCGCACGGATAATGAACCCGCGCTCGGAAGCGACTCCTTCGAGGTAGTCGACAATCGTGTCGCAGGGACCACAGCCGATATCGGCAACCTTGACCGGTCCCTGCCGCCTGGCTTGGAGAGGCAGGACGCGTGTCAGGAATCGATGAAAAATCTGGCTGGTGATTCGCTTTTCATCGGTACCGGCCTTGAAGCTCGGATAGATCTCCTCGTACCTGTACTCCGCGATTGGAATTTCCCGGTTCACGGTGAGTGCGTCCCTGCAATCGTTGCCTTGCGATGACTCCCAGGCGATCGTCCGCCGTACGAGATTAGCAAATCAATTCTCGCTTTGGGATCATGAAGCCGTTCATGCAACCGGGTGTTTCCGGGCAAAAGGAAGGCGGCGATGAGGTCGATGGGGCGGATGGCGGCGGGTCTGGCGAGCGTACTGCTGGTGTTTCTTTCGGGCGCTGCTGAGGGCTGGGCTCAGCCGCGGCCGTTGGCACGGGCGGTTGCGATGCCCGGATTGATCCCGTCGATGGTACAGCAATTGGCGCCGATCACGATCGAGCTTCCGGCTGGTCCTGCCGATATCAGTCCGCCACGAGTCAAAATCGTCGGACTTACATGGTGCGGTGGCGACGGCGCGGGTGGCGCGCGGGCGCTCGGAGTGGTCTATCCGGAAGCAGCGACGGCGCCCGCGCTGAACGCGCTCTCAAGCGCGGATTGCGATCGCGCGCTGCCATCGATCGCCAGCCGGCTCCCGATCTCATCGGCACAGGCGCGATGGGCCGCGGTGATCAAAATGCGTGTGACCTGGAAGCCGTGGCGCCTCACGCTGGCGATCGTCGATGCGGCCGGCGTTCCCAGCGGCGCCAGCCCGGCCGGCTCACTCAAAGGGCTCGGCGAATTCAAGTCTATCGCGACCTCCGGCCTTCAGCTCTTGCCTCCGCCTGCCGATCGCTACCGGTTCGATCTCGCAATCCGGTTTCTTCCCACGACTATCGTGACCGCGCTCTTTCCCAGCGGTGCGGTGGCTGACCCGGACGTCTGGCTCGAGGCCGACCCATTGCTGCGCGCCGAGATGGCGTCGATACCGGCGGGCGCCAACCTCGTCTCCGACGCGCAGTACGACTTCATCAACCAGATGCTGCACATCTATGCGCCGGTCTATGACGTACCGTTCCAGGTGCAGGGGATAGACCAGCCAATGACCGTGCGAAACGTCATTGCGTCGGGCGGCGACAATACGATGACGTTGCGTGGGGAGATCGGCTACGCCGGGATGGAATACAACGGGACGCTCAGCGCGCAGGGCGAGGACCTGAGGATCGCCACGATTGGCCTCGAACCGGTGAATCTACCCGCTTGCAACATGACCGACATGATCGCCCGGCTGCAATGTCAGGGGCAGCAGTTCGCGGTCGGCGGCTCGGCTCGCGCCCTGGCTGCCGCGCTGACGAATTATTACCAGGAGCAACCGTTTCGCTACGCCACCGGGGATCGGCCGCTTCGCTTCACTCTCGGGGATGTTGAGTTCGCCGCCGATCTTGCGACGCTCAAGTCGGCATCGCACAGCTCGACTTTCAGCGCGGCCGAGCGGGCGGAGATTCGGCGTCTGGGGACGATCGGAGCGCAGTGATCGAGTGGAATCTGGCTCCCCGGGCCGGATTCGAACCAGCGACATGACGGTTAACAGCCGTCCGCTCTACCGACTGAGCTACCGGGGAGCACCTGGCGAGGATGCGAGCCTCTCTTTGGTAACTGCCGGCGAAGCCGAAATCAAGCCGACTTCGCGATCGTCAGGATAGTGCGCCGATCGAGCCATAGAAATCTCATGTTGCGGCAGCAACCCGATCTTTTGAGTCGTTGCTGCTCTAATGTTCAAAACTGCACTGATGGGCATTATTAGCTTAATCGAACTATTTGTGATTCTTGCTTGGCACTAAATTTGTATCTTATCAATCCGTGGAGGAGAATCCGGATTGAGTATTGAACGTACAATAGAGTGGGGCAAAGCCAAAGGATGCGTGCGACTGGCATCGCTGATGGAAGTCCGCATGCAGAACAGAGGCTTGGCACATAACTGGCACCGGAATAGTCGACTTCCGGTTAAATCAACGATAAGCGAGACAATGCCTGCCAAAAGTCAGGGTAGGCGAATTAATTTGGGAACGATGGCGCGGGCGTTGCAACGCTCATACTCGACGCGTTTCAGATTTGCACGCCAACAAAACCGCGGCCTCGCACGGCGTTGCGATCCGTTCCAACGGCAATTGAAGGAGCTTAGCGAAGCCCGCTAAAGTCTATTGACAGGGTGGGCCGGTGAGGCAAATATGCTACCGGGAGCGTGCGGCTGTGCCACTTGAAATAAACTACAATCCACCGCCGATGGCAGGCTCGGCGCCGGGCAAGGCCCGGATTCTGATTGCGGATGAAGACCGCGAGCTGGTGCAGAGTGCCGAGCGGCTCTTCACTCGATCAGGCTACAGCTGCGAAATCTGCGACAGCGGCGACGCGGTGCTGAGTGCGCTCAAACAGCGCGGCGCGGATGTAATCGTTATCGGCC
>DATJRJ010000160.1:0-9995 GCA_035504735.1 Binataceae bacterium (SeqCode) | reverse complement strand
ATCTGCCGGGCGCTGCTGCGCGGCGACGAAGTCCTTTTCCGAGAAGGAAAACGCGAGCGTTGGATTCGTTTCATGCATCCCGCTCTCGGTTACATCAACATCAAGGAGAACATTCCGATCATTATCGCGGCACAAGGTCCCAAGGCGCTCGAGGTTACTGGTGAGATTGGCGACGGTTGGATGGCACCCGTCTCCGGCGTAGAGGAATTCAAGCAAAACTTCGACGCAGTGAAATCCGCCGCAAAACGTGCGGGCCGCGATGTGCAGAATTTCAGCGCCACCATGTTCGCCGCTGCTTGCGTGCTCAAGCCGGGGGAATCGCTTGGCTCTGCTCGTGTCATGAGCCAGATGGGCCCAATGGCGGCGGTGGCGCTGCATGCGCTATGGGAATCATCGGCGGTGGCCGGCCAGCTGCCGTCATCCCTCCAATCAATCTACGAAAAGTATCGTGACGAATACGTCGATAAACTCGATGTGCCTGCCGATCGCCGGCACTTGAAGGTCCATGAGGGTCATACAATCTACGTCAAGCCGGGCGAGGAGCGTTACCTGACTCCGGAGGTTATCGCCGCTTTCAGCATGACGGCGCCGCGCGAGCGCCTAATCGAACGCATCAGGGAATTGGAAGCGGCAGGGATGGATGAGATAGCCTTCTGCGTACCCAACGCAGGCACCCGCGAAAGGATCGAGGAGCTGGGACGCGAGATCGTCTCGCATTATTGACGGATCTCAACATTCGACACGCCGCGCTGAGAACTAAACGGGGCCGGTCGGACTTGGCGTGTGTGCGTCAGCGATACGGTCAGCTCGCCGCCTTCTCACAATTGACCATCCATGGAGTGCCGAATTTGTCGACTAACATGCCAAACCGGCGAGCCCAGAATGTCTCTCCGATAGGCATTTGAACAACCCCGCCTTCGCCCAGATCGCGAAAGACGCGCTCAGCTTCCGTTGGATCGTCAACTTGAATGCTCACGCAGAAGCCCTGTGGCTTCGAGGCAGACTTTGGCGGCGCGTCGCCACCCATCAAGAATCGATCACCAACTTGCAGACGGACGTGCATGATTCGGGAGTCCGTCTCAGGTCTTCGCGGAACACCAGGTCCTTCGCGGAACACCAGTTGCCATATTCTTCCTTTCATACTCGTTGGTCGGGGACAATTGAACACTCGGGCTGTCTTGCCGGTACTTGGATGGCGCCACGTTCTCACAGACACATTCCGATAAAAGAACCTGGTGCCTGAGCGGAAGCCCACCGCTCGAATCCCATCGTAGCGTCATGCGCGCCGCGGATCAGCTACGGTCACGAACCCTTCACCATAGGAATCGCCAAGTACCACGACCGTTTTTCCGTGAGCCTTGACAACTAAACCGGTTCGTTGGGAAATCCATACAGTCGCAGAGGAGGTCCCGCATAATGGCGATTTCGATTGAACGTATTGCTGACGTAAAAAACAAGTTGGGTGAAGGCCCCGTATGGGACGTGGCCGAGCAGGCTTTGTATTGGATCGATGGCGCCGCGCCAGCCATCTATCGGCTCGAACCGCGAACTAACGCGATCAGGGAATGGAAGACCCCAAAAGCGATCGGATCATTCGCCATCCGTCAGAACGGCGGAGCTATCTGCGCGCTGAGCGATGGCTTTTATGTCTTCGACTTTACCTCAGGAGCCGCGACGCCGATTCCCGACGGGCTCGTCGCGAAGCCGGGAACTCATTTCAACGACGGGAAAACAGACGCCCGCGGAAGGTTCATTGCCGGCACGCTTGATGCCGCTTTCGCGAAGTCAATCGGCACAGTTTTCAGCCTTGACGGGTCGTTGAAGTGCAGCGTTCTCGAACCCGAAATTGGATGCACCAACGGCCCGTGCTTCAGTCCTGACAATCGCACTTTCTACTGCGCCGACAGTATCAGCCGGACGATCTTCGCGTACGACTATGACCTTGTAACCGGCAGGGTTTCGAACAAGCGCGAACTCGCCTCGACCAAGAGTCTCGGCGGAGTGCCAGATGGCGCAACGGTCGACGCGGAGGGGAATCTCTGGTCGGCAATCGCAGGCGGCGGAAAACTCGTGTGCTACAACCCTGATGGCTCAATTGCACGGACGATTGAGATGCCGATAGCGATTCCGACGAGCGTGATGTTCGGTGGCGCCAACCTCGACGTGCTCTACGTGACGAGTATCGGGATGAAAATTCTCGGAATGGAGCCCGGCCCCGAAGGCGGTGCGTTATTCGCAATCAAAGGACTAGGAGTAAAAGGGAAGCCCGAGCCGCGGTTCGCTGGGTGAATAGCTGAAAGCTTGTGCCTCACCGAAATGAGCAGTCAAGGAGGTCTTGCGCGCGATGCCTACCGTCGATGCTAACGGATGCAAGATGTTCTATGAGATCGACGATTACACTGATCCTTGGGTGACCGGCAAAGAGACTGTGTGGATCCAGCATGGAGTAGGGCGTAGCTCGAAGTTCTGGTACCACTGGGTGCCGGCGCTGGCTCGCGAGTATCGTGTTATCCGCCGCGACATGCGAGGTCATGGGCAGTCGTCAGCTCCGCCACCCGACCATAAATGGTCGCTTGATGAATTGGCTGAAGACATGCTCGCCTTCATGGACGCTCTGGGCCTTGAGCGGGTGCATTACCTGGGCGAGTCGATCGGTGGGATTATCGGGATTCTCTTCGCAACTCGATGGCCGGAACGTCTCAGAAGCCTCACAATATGTAATTCGCCAACTGAGCTTCGACGGGCCGAGCGTCAAGCCTCGACAGGGTCGCGCAGCTCAGTTGCGAACACGCTCGCGAACGATGGATCGCGTGGATGGGCTCGTTTGCTTATGGAACAACGAGTGATCAGCGGCAATAGCCCCGCTCACACAGAATGGGTCCTCAACGAAGTATCGAAGACTCCCGCGCACGTATTGAAGGGTATCACGCGAACTTTGGACGGCGCAGATACGAGCCCTTTGCTCCCGCAAGTCAAGGTGCCGACGTTAGTCCTTGCGCCGTCGCGAAGCCCGATCACGTGGCTGAACGATCAGATTAAGATGCGCACGCTCATTCCGAACGCCCGCATCGCGCTAGTCGAAGGCCCGGGACATGAAATCTACGTTGACTGCGCAGAGGAATGCATCGACGCATTTTTAAAGTTCATACATTCGTTGAACTGAAAGATTGATTGCATATAGATGAGGGACCTGCTCGAAGCCCTGCCCTACCTGAAGGGCATCGGCGTCTAACTTGAGAAATATATGGCTCAGGCTTTCGATCCTATTCTCAGTGAAGTAATGCGCCACGAGCTCATCTCCGCGTCCGAGGAGATGAACATCACGATGAGGCAGACGACGCGCTCGATCGTCGCCAAAGAGGCTGGTGACTATTCCGCAGGCTTGCTCGATCCCGAGGGCCGGGTTATCGCGCAAGCGATCCCTTACGGTCTCGGTTACTTCACCGCCGTGATGCCGCACATAATCGCGAAATATCGGGGCAAATTCCGGCCGGGCGACGTAATTATCTCGAATGATCCGTATGGCGGTCTGTCCCATCTGCCAGATATTGCGCTGGTCCTGCCGATCTTTTGGGGCGAGGAGCATCGCGGTTTCGCCGCGGTGGTTCAGCACCATACCGATATAGGTGGCCGTTTTCCGGGCGGAATGGGGCTGGCGTGTGGCCAGATCTATGAAGAAGGACTACGCCTGCCTGCTGTCCGGTTCTACGAAAACGGTGAGCCAATTGAATCTGTTCGCGAGATCATCGCAGCGGCCGTGCGCGCGCCCGACGACGTCCTGGGCGACCTTGAGGCGGGAATCGCGGCATGTCGTCGGGGTGAGCGCGCACTCACTGCATTGTTTGACAAGTACGGTAACGAAAGAGTCGTGGAGTGCTACCAGTATCTGCTGGGACGCAGCGAAAATCTGATGCGTGCGGTTATTCGCTCGATACCAGACGGGCGTTATCGATGTGCTCAGCACTTCGATGACGGTGCCGGGACGCGGGTAGAAATCGTCGTCACCCTGGTTGTCGAGGGAGACAACCTGACCGTTGATTTCACTGGTACGGGTCTACAGGTCGCAAATGCACTCAATTGCCCGCCCGATCTGATCGGCAACTTTACCTGCAACAACGTCTTTATCGCATTGCTCGGTAGTTCAGACGTCCCGATTAACTCGGGGCTCTTTGTGCCGATTCGCACGATCACGCCCGAAGGAACGTTGCTGAATCCACGCTTCCCCGCCGCGGTCGGATCGCGCGGGCAGGTGTTGTGGCGCGTTTACGATCTGATCTGTCAGGCCCTTGCGATGGCCATTCCTGATCGGATGCCTGCGGCGTCGGAGGGCGGCGTCAGCATGATGGTCTTTACCACTGCCAATGGCGACGGTGGCGCTGACGCGATGATGACCGAAATCTATGCCAGTGGGTGGGGCGGCCGTCCCAATACTGACGGCCTCGACGGCGCGATGCCCGTAGCGATGACGGGGTTCCGCACCAACTCGGGCGAGGCGTTTGAACAGGAACTGCCCGTGATGCTCGATGGCTTCGGCTTTGTACCCGATACGGGAGGGCCCGGGCAATTTCGCGGTTCTCTCTCGGTTTACCGGCGCTGGCGTTTTCTCGCCAATGGGCGCGTGATGCTGCGAACCTGCCGCGTTGACTCTCTCCCGTACGGAGTTGCGGGCGGCGGCGACGGAAGAGCATCAAAGGCGATCCTTACCTCGAACGGCAAAGACACCGAATTACCGCGCAATATCATGCTCGACATCTCTGTAAAGGCCGGCGATCGGTTAACGCATATTCAGCCGAGTGCGGGCGGATACGGCTCAGCGTTCCATCGCGATCCCTCGCTGGTACTCGAAGACGTCGTCGATGGAAAGCTTTCAGCCTCAGCGGCAGCGCGTGATTACGCCGTTTCCATAGACGTCAGCAGACGAACCGTCGATCTCGCCCGCACGACAGCGTTGCGTAAAACACAGACTGGAAGAGATGGATGAGACAGGCTCCTCGCGTTGCCTTCGATATCGGCGGAACCTTTACCGATATCATCGTCGCAACTGGCGATGGCCAGTTGTTGACCTTCAAGGTCCTTTCATTGACCGAGAAGATCGCCGCGTCATTGCGAGAGCCGATCGAAGCCGCTTTGAAGTCTAGTGGACAAACTGTTTTAGGCAGACTCGTTCACGGCACGACAATCGGTTCCAACACCATTATCGAGGGGAAAGGGGCCAACACGGGTCTGATTACGACTCAGGGCTTTCGCGACGAACTCGAGATCCGCCGGATGGGGCGTCCGCCTGTCTTTGACTTCCTATGGGAACGACTACCGCCGCTGATTCCGCGCCGTCGTCGCATCGAGGTCACCGAGCGGATCACTGCACGCGGCGAGGTCTTCATGGCGCTAGATATTGAAGCAGTCCGCGAGGCGATCGACGCGCTCAAGGCTCAGGACGTTGAAGCGGTCGCGATCTGCTTTATCAACTCATTCGCTAATCCGGCGCACGAGCGTCAAGCCGCAGCGCTCGTTAGCGAACTCCTGCCCGACGCTGCCCTGTCGATATCTCACCAAGTGTTGCCGGAAATCCGCGAGTACGAACGGATAAGCACCACGAGCATCAATGCGTACCTGATGCCGGTAGTGAACCGCTATCTGTCTGCGCTTGAACGCGACCTAGGCAGGCACGCGCGTGGACTGCGAATTATGCAGTCGAACGGCGGTGTGATGACTGCGGAGCATGCGCGGCGCTATCCGGCGCGATTGATCGAATCAGGACCCGCCGCAGGTGCGTTGGCTGCCGCTGCGTTGACCCGTCAAGCCGGCGTTCAGCGCGCGGTGTCGTTCGATATGGGCGGAACGACGGTCAAGGCTTGCCTGATTGAGGAATACGCTCCCATTGAGAAGAACGACATGGAGGTAGGTGGCCCCGCCAATGCTATTGCGCGGTACAGTCGCGGTGCCGGTTACGCTCTTAGCACGCCTGCGCTGGATATCGTCGAAGCTGGCGCCGGCGGCGGCAGTATCGCCTGGATCGACGAGGGCGGTGCTTTGCGCGTAGGGCCGATTAGCGCCAGCGCTGACCCTGGACCAGCGTGCTATGCTCGCGGCGGAGTGCGGCCAACGATCACCGATGCGAACGTCGTGCTTGGCTACATGAATCCACGGGCTATTGCAGGTGGTACGGTCGCGATTGATCCGGGGGCTGCCGTCGACGCGATCCAACGCGAACTCGCGACGCCTCTCGGGCTTTCGGTCCAAGCTGCGGCGTATGGCGTCTATCAGGTTGCAAACGCCGCCATGACCCGCGCCATCCGGGCTGTCACGACGGAACGAGGGCGCGATCCGCGCGACTATACGCTAATTGCGTTTGGCGGCGCCGGGCCGATTCATGCTGCTGATCTCGCGGCGAGCTGCGGGATGAGGCGAGTTTATATCCCGCTTTATCCGGGGCTTTTCAGCGCGATGGGCCTGATGATAGCCGATCTGCGCTACGACTACGTACAGAGTATTCCCGGCCGTCTTGACGCGGTTGACGTTGCCTCGTTGCAAAAACACTACGAAACCCTCGAAGAGCGCGTTCTAGAAGAGGTCAGAACAGAAAACGTCGATCCCGCGACATTAAAAACAGAACGTTTTCTCGATCTGCGCTATCGGCGGCAGACATCCGAACTTACTATTGCCCTACCAGATCCTCTTGCGCCAATTTCGCTGGCGACGACCATGGCAGAATTATTTCACGCAGAACATGAGCATACCTATGGCTACAGGCGCCCGAATGAGCCGATCACGGTTGTTAATCTACGTCTGAAGGCCATTGCACCGACTCAAAGCCTGAGTTTCAAGGAACTCGCGGAGAGCTTTCACGCGTCCGCCGCACAAAAGAAATCGAGTGATGAAGTACGAGCAGCTTACTTCGGCTCAACCCTTGGCGAGCAGCCGACTCGCATCTTATCGCGCGAGGCCTTGGCCCGGCGGACGATTCATGGGCCGATCGTCCTGGAAGAATTTGACACTACCGTCGTGGTGCCACCCGGATGGGCCACGTCTCTGGACGGACTTGGAAATATAATTCTCGACGCTGTTAGCAATGCCTGACGATTCTCTTATGCGTATCCGGTTTAATGCGGAGCGTGGTGAAGCACGCCAGCTTGCTCTAACTTAGCGACCCGAACTGCGTCGTAACCCAAATATTTTTCAAGTACTGATGTGTTATGTTCGCCGAGCATCGGCGCATCAAACTCCAACTCCACCGGAAACCCCGAAAACCGCAGCGGGAAGCCGGGAATCTTGAATTCACCGAGTAGCGGATCTGTGATCGATCGAACAGTTCCGCGCTCGATAAGATGAGGATGCTCCATTGCTTCGCGTATCGACAAGATTGGTGCTACCGGAACGCGCGCACGGCGCAGTGCCTCGACCGAGGCCTCATCGCTGGGCGACGCGGCCAGCCAGTCTTCGATGATACGGACGAGTTCGGCGCGGCGCTCAGAGCGGCGGCGTCGATTCAAATAGCGCTCATCTCCACTAAGCTCGGGCCTGCCGATCGCTTCACAGAGACTAATCCATTGCTTGTCCGTCATCGCGAGAATGATGATCCACCATTTCTGCCCTTTGAAGACGCCGGCTGGGCAGGCGAGTGAATGATGTAGACCAGATGCCTTCATCTCCTGTGCACCTTTGCTCGCGCTGTACAGTTGCACGCCGACGGTCTGGCAATGAAAATAAGAATCGAGCAAGGAGATATCGATGCACTGTCCCTCGCCCGTTTTCTCGCGAAACAGCAATGCGCATGCGATCGCGCCCATCGCATGCGCGCCGGCGCTTACGTCCCCGATCGCCACCATCGGCATATAAGGTGGTCCCTGCTCCTCGCCGATGAGTGACGTGATCCCAGCATACGCCTGGCCGATGAAATCAAATCCGGGATCCTCTGCCAGCGGTCCCGTCTGGCCAAGCGCTGAGATCGAACACATCACGATTCCCGGATTGAGTGCTTTCAGTACTTCGTACCCAAGACCTATTCGACCGATTACACCGGGCGCGAAATTCTCGACGACTACGTCGACCTTCGGGGCCAGAGCTTTGATTAAATCGATGCCCTCCACCTTGCGCAGATCGACGCAAAGACTCTGTTTTCCGCGATTTTGTTGAACAAAAAAGGCACTGCGATGATTATCGATATAGTCGAACTCGCGTGCATGGTCGCCTCGCGGCGCGATCTCGACTTTGATGATTTCCGCCCCCATCCCTGCCATGAGGCGCGTCGTTGTTGGGCCTGCAACGAAGTGGGTGAAGTCGAGGACTTTGTACCCGTCGAGAAGATGGCGCGGCCTATCACCCATTACCGAAGCTCCTGTTGGTCAACTTTCGTGGTCCGTTCAACCGCCAAATGGTCGGAGCTATCTAAGTAACACCCAGCGTCAGAATCGGGAATACTTCCGAGTGGATTCTTGCGGCAGTGCTGTTCCGCGAGTTGCAAACGCTCGGCTATAGCGGCGGCTTGACCACGCTCAAGCTGTATCTCGCCAGGCTCAAGCCGGCGCCGCAGAGTGAACCGCTGCTACTCTTCGAGACTGAACCCGGACGGCAGCTGCAGGCGGATTTCGCTAACATCCAGCGCGGCGCGGAGCGCCTGTCAGTATTCATTGCTACTCTCGGCTGGAGCCGCACGGCTTATGTCGAGCTCGTCGAGGACGAGCGGCTCGAAATGCTGCTCGGCCGTTATGGGCTCGCCTTCGAATATTTCGGCGGGGTACGCGCGAGGTGCTGCATGACAACATGGACACGGTAGTCATCGAGCGCGATGTTCGCACGCCTCGCCGGTTTCCCGGCGATCAAGACGGCTCGATCACCACGATTTGAGTTTCGCAACCGGCGCGCCGAACGAACAAATCATGGAGCTCGCCAGTCTGGCCTTCATCCGACGCGGCGAGAATGTAATTTTGCTCTCGGATCGTCGGGGGTCGGCAAACCATCTTGTCATAGCACTCGGTTATCTCGCCACCCGGCAAGGCTATTAAGCCCCGTTTCTTCACCGCCGATTTAGTGCCAATGCTGGAAGCGTCGCAGCGCCGGGACCGTAATCGCGGAGTGATGCACCATGTGGTGAGCGGGTGTCGGCTATTGATCCTCGGCGAGGTTGGCTATCATCTGCCGATGAGCCGTAAACAGGCCAATCTTTTCTTACAAGTAGTGGCCAAGCGCTATGGGCGTAGCTCGATGATTCTCACCTTGAATCTAACTTTCGGTAGTTGGGACGCCGCCTTCGCCGGTGACAGCGGACTGGCCGCGGCCAATGCTCGATTGTATTCTCCATCACGCGGCGATAATCACATCAACGGCGAAAGCTATCGGCTTAAGGATAAACGCAAGGCCGATCTCCTGCTGAAGCTTGCCAAATCCGCCAAAGAGTCCTACCGCGCCGCCGCGCGCACCGTACGGCGGGAAAATGAACCACAGCTCAACGCATAAAAAGCGATCAAAATCGCCCTGAAAAAGTAATCCACTCTGAAATTGTGAACGAAAAGCAATGAAACGCGCGGTCTCCGAACGGCGGTAGCCGCGCACGATCTTCCTTCGACCTCGTAGTTCGCTGGAGGGACGCTTCGGAAGCGGCAGTCGGCTTGCCCAAATCATACCGCATCACAATGACCTTGTCCCCGTTGGTCGCTCCGGTGCAGGGAAAAGTACATTGGCAAGCTTGGTATCTCGCTTTTCGCTCCCGATACCGGGAACCTTATCGGTCAGGTTGATTATCAATCGCCGCAGATAACTTCTCGGCTACCGTCTACATGGCGTCTACACAGACGGATTGTCTTTTCAAGTTCGATTCGTAGCTCTACGATTCTCTTTTATTTATGATAGTTTAATGGTGCCCCCTGCGGGATTCGAACCCACGGCCCCAGGATTAGGAATCCTGTGCTCTATCCGTCTGAGCTAAGGGGGCGTAATCGGAAAATTTCACGGATCACTTCATAATTCAAACGACTTCCGATTAACCGCGTACTACCCGG
>DATJRJ010000159.1:0-19358 GCA_035504735.1 Binataceae bacterium (SeqCode) | reverse complement strand
CCGCACTTCCGGAATCGGTAGCGCTCACCAGACTCCCGGGATCATGCAATCGGTGGCGCTTTGGTAAGCCGCGTAAACCTCACCCAGACGCCCGAGCATCGCGCCTTCTTCACGCGCAATCTCACGCCGCAGGATGATCACCCCGACTGCCAGTACGATCAGGAAGGTTATCGGCGCGCAGTACTCGAACGGCCACGCCAGCAGCACCAGGAACGAGCCGGCATAGATCGGATGGCGGATGCGACCGTAAAAGCCGCTGTTGATGATCCCTTTGCTTGCCGACTCCGGCGCCGAAGCCGCAAAGTACGACCATTGAATCCGCGCGCCGAGTGCGAGCCATAGCCCGAGCAGCTCGATGAGCAGACCGAGCGCGGCCGACCAGCTCGGCGTTCCACCGCCGTAGATATAAGTGCGTTCGAACGGCGCGGCGGCGAACAGCAGCAGGATCGGTAGGCGCCCGGTGGTATATGCAAACGCGGGATCAGGCCGGCCGCGTACTTCCGACGCGCGCACCAGATGCTCGGCGACGATGAAACCCGCGAACGCAACCAGGTAGGCAGCGACGTAAAGATGATCGAAAAAATAATCGCTGATACCGAGGCCGAGCGCGATCGCGCCGAGAATCGCCGTCAGATAGATGATCAGCTCGCCGATCGTCGGATCGGGCCGCGCAATTCCGGCCGCCGCTCGGAGGGATCCCGTGCCGGCCTTGAGCTCGCCGGTCCCTCTGCCGGCCGCCGGCGCCGCGTCGTCTGCGCCGTCGCGTTGCTCCATCATAGAAATTTCCCAGACTGCGCGCGCGAAATCAAAGCTGCCGCGCTTCGAGCCATCGTTCGGCGTCCAGCGCCGCCATACATCCGGTGCCTGCCGCGGTGACCGCCTGCCGGTAGATCCGGTCGGCAACGTCGCCGGCCGCGAACACGCCCTCGATATTCGTATGCGTCGAGCCGGGCTTGACCTTGAGGTAACCGTGCTCGTCCATTTCGAGCTGGCTGTGGAAGAGATCGGTATTGGGATGATGGCCGATTGCGACGAAGACCGCGTGCGTGGGAAGCCCGACGACGGCGCCGGTCTTCAGATTTTTCAGCGTCACGCCGGTCACGCCGCCCTTCGGATCGCCGAGGATCTCCTGCACCGCCGAATCCCAGACGAAAGCGATCTTCGGATTTTTGCGCGCGCGCTCCTGCATGATCTTTGAAGCCCGCAACTGGTCGCGCCGATGCACCACCGTTACCTGGCTGCACATGCGGGTCAGGTACATCGCTTCTTCCAGCGCGGTATCTCCGCCGCCGACGACGACAACCTCGCGATCCTTGAAGAACGGGCCATCGCAGGTTGCGCAGGCGCTCACGCCATAGCCCATCAGGAGCCGCTCCGAGGCCAGGCCGAGCAGCTTGGCCGCCGCGCCGGTCGAGATGATCAGCGTGTGGCTGCGAATCACCTGATGATCGACGGTGATTTCAAGCGGCCGCTGTTTGAGATCGACCGCGCTCGCCGCGCTGGAGATGAACTTAGTGCCGAAACGTTCAGCCTGGCGGCGAAATACATCCATCATCTCTGGACCCTGAACGCCATGCTCGAAACCCGGATAGTTCTCGACCTCGGTGGTGATCGTGAGCTGGCCGCCGGGCTGATAGCCGTCGATCAATAGCGGCGAGAGATTGGCGCGCGCGCTGTAGAGCGCCGCCGTCAGTCCGGCCGGACCGGAACCCAAAATTACCAGGCGGTTGGTTTCGTCTGCCATGAATCTCGACTCAGTCCTCTCGGGCGATGGATTCGATTACCGCATCGCGCGGCAGGCTCGATTGTATAGCGCCAAACCATCGACATAAACTGCTCGCAGCGATCGATGGCTACAGTCAGAGGCAAGTCACGCGCTCCTCGGGGCGTCGCACGGCGCGCGCATGGTCTCACGCATCTCGACGCGCGCGGGCGGGTGCGGATGGTCGATGTCGGCGCGAAGCCGGTCACCCGGCGCGAGGCGGTGGCGCGTGGACGTATCGAGATGGCGCCGGCGACGCTGGCCGCGATTCTCGGCGGCCGGCTCCACAAGGGCGAGGCGCTGGCGGTCGCCCGCGTCGCGGGCATCATGGCGGCCAAGCGGACTCACGAACTGATACCGCTGTGCCATCAACTGCCGCTCGAAGTGGTCGAGGTCGGCTTTCGGCCCGATGGCGCCTCCGCGGCGCTTGAAATCCAGGCGCGCGCCCTGACCAGTGCGCGCACCGGCGTGGAGATGGAAGCGATGGTCGCGGTGAGCGCCGCGGCGCTGGCGATCTACGATATGGCCAAGGCTATCGACCGTGCGATGGTAATCGGCGCGGTGCGGCTGATCAGCAAACGCGGCGGGCGCAGTGGCGATTTCACGCGCCTCCACGAGCCGCGATGGCCGTCGCAGGAGTGAAGCAGCTTATCTGTCCGCCACGGCCAGTAGTTCATCATCCAGCCATCGCGCAAGCATTCGGTTGATCGCTGTGACTACATCGCCGTTGAGCTTGTCGGCCGCGGCCGCGCAAATCGCGGCGAAGCTCGCGTCCTCTGACGCAATCCCCAGCGCCTCGCGCTCGCCCGGCTCGAGCGTGCGGTAGTAAACCTGCGAGGCTTGCCGCCAGACCACGATACTTACCGGCCCGCGCTGCGGAGTCGGGCACGGCGCGCCCTCCGAGATCGTGCGCAGCATCGATCCGACCGCGAACTCGCAATCGAGCAGCTTGAGCGCCGGATGCGCCCGCAGCACGAGCGCAGGCCATCGCTCAGGCGGGATCGCGCGCATCGCCGCAGCGGTAAGCGGGACCGCGTCGGGACCGTGGAAGACTTCGATCGTCGTGCGTTCGAGTCGCGCGAGTTCGGCGGTGAATTTTTCAACCTCGCAATGCGCGGCGAGGAATTGCGGCAGCGCGCGCCCGACATAGAACACCGATGGCTCGGTCGGCGGATGAGCGGCGAGGTATTCGCGCACCAGCGCGGTGAAACGTTCGTCGCCGATAGCGATGCGCGTGGCTGGGAAGTCCTCGCGCAGAACCTCGACCAGGCGCTGGAAATACGCGCCGGCATAGATTTCCAGCCGTCGCTGCGCGCTGAGCCGTGAATCGCCGACGATCAATGCCTCGATACCGCCCGCAATCGGCGGGTGCTCGGAATCGGGCGCGCGCGATGCCTCGACGGGCGTCGCGATCAAGCGCTGGAGCAGGCGCTGAAGCGTCTCGA
Source organism: Binataceae bacterium (SeqCode) (assembly GCA_035504735.1). Taxonomy (GTDB): domain Bacteria; phylum Desulfobacterota; class Binatia; order Binatales; family Binataceae; genus JAJPIG01. Next base: position 16,151 of record DATJRJ010000159.1, on the reverse strand, counting down.
GGTCGGGTATCATCGGGCTGCCGCTCCAGCTTTGCCGAGCGGGCCGCGCTTGACAACTCTTGCGGCGGGCGGCGATGAAGGAAAGATCGTGATCGAGAACGGGCTTACCGCGGGCCAGGTGTTTTTGCATGCGGGCCGCGACGGCCCGCTGCGCGGCGGAAATCCGTGGGTCTTCTCGCAGGCCATCGCGCGCGTCGATCCGCCGAATCTGCGCGCCGGCGCGGCCGTGCAAGTCCACGACAGCCGCGGCAATTGGCTCGGCCTCGGCCACTACAATCCCGATACCACGATCGCTGTGCGGATGCTGGCGTGGGGTGCCCGAACGCCGCCGATCGGTGAGCTGCTGCGCGCACGAATCGAGCGCGCCCTGAAGCTCCGCCAGCGCTTTATCGGCGCTGATACCGATTGCTACCGGATCATCAACGGCGACGGCGACGGTCTTTCGGGGCTGGTGGTCGATCGCTATGCCGGAGTGCTGGTGCTCCAGATTTTGAGCGCCGGGATGGATTTGCTGCGCAGCGACATCGTCGAGGTGCTCGGCGCATCGATCAACCCGCGCGCGATTATCGAGCGCAGCCAGGGCGCGGTGCGAAAGGCCGAGGGGCTTGGCGATCGCGCGGGCCTGCTCGCGGGCGAAGCGCCGGGTGCGTTGATCGCAAGCGAAAACGGACTGCGCTTCGAGATCGATTTCGAGCACGGGCAGAAGACCGGCCACTTCCTCGATCAGCGCGAGAACCGCATCCGGCTGACGTCGCTGGCGCGCGGCGCACGCGTCCTCGACCTCTGCTGCTATTCAGGCGGATTCCTGATGGCGGCTCTGCGAGCTGGGGCGCGCGAAGCGGTCGGGGTAGACACCTCGGCGCGGGCGCTGGAGTGGGCGCGTGGCAACCTCGCGATCAATCAGCTTGGCGGCGATCGCGCGCGCCTTATCCACGCCCAGGCCGGCAGCTACCTGGCTTCGAGCGGCGAGCAATTCGATCTGATCGTGCTCGACCCCCCGCCGCTGGCGCGTGCGCGCGAGCATGCCGCCCACGCCGGCCATCTGTACGTCGAACTCAATGCCGCCGCGATGCGCGCGTTGGCGCCGGGCGGTCATCTGATGACCTTCAGCTGTTCGGTGCATTTCCGCGGCGAGGATTTCGTGCGGGCGGTGCGAATGGCCGAGACGCGTGCGCAGCGGCGCTTCAGGATGCTGGCGCGGCTCGGCGCGGGCGCCGACCATCCGGTGTTGCTCGGCCACGTCGAAGGCGAGTACCTGACCGGTCTGATGCTGAGCGATCTGGAATAAGCTGATCGCCCAAAGGAGAATCACCCTTGGCCAGCGAATTCAAAAGCACTCTCTCGGAGCTGAATACGCTTGATGGTTTCCGGATCGAGCTGGACGCGGCGCGCGAGCGCGCCGACCTTGTGCTCGATCGGCCGCCGTTCAATGTGATCGCGATGGGCGAGCGGGAGCAGCTCGCGGCAGTGTTCGCGGAGCTCGACCGCGACCCACGCATTCGCGTGATCGTAATCCGCGCGGCCGGTCAGAATTTTTCCAGCGGCGGCGACATCCCGGGCTTCATGACGCGCAGCCCCGAGCAACTCGCGGAGCTGGCGCGCAATGTCGCCGCGCCCGAGCGCTGCCATCAGCCGGTCATCGCGGCGATTCGCGGCTACTGCTTCGGCGCGGCGTTCGAGCTGGCGCTGGCGTGCGATTTCCGGATCGTCACGGAATCCGCCGAGCTGGCGGCGCCCGAGCAACGGATCGGGATGATCACCGGTTCGGGCGGCTCGGTGCGCCTGCTCAAGATGGTCGGCGTGGGACGCGCCAAGGACCTGGTGATGCGCTCGCGGCGAATCGCCGGACGCCAGGCTCACGATTGGGGTATCGCGCTCAACGTGGTTCCCGACGATCAGCTCGAGGCGGCGACCGACAGCCTGGTCGATGAGTTGCGGCAGTTCTCACCGTTGGCCCAGCGCGCGCTGAAGCAGGTGCTCAATCGCGCGCAGGATGCGCCGCTGCAGGTTGGGATCGAGCTGGAAGGGCAGGCCTACGGACGGCTGCGTGCGTCGGCGGATTTCGCCGAAGGGGTCGCATCATTCGTCGAGAAGCGCAAACCTAAGTTCAAGGGCGAGTGAGATGGCGATTACAACCGCGGCAATCTTTCCGCCTGACGCCAAGGTGCCGGCCGCGCTCGAGCGCCTGGCCGAGCTGGTCGCGGCTGACGGCGGTGCGGTGCTGGCAGTTTACCAGGAACCGATCGGCGATCATTGGCAATTGTTCGCGATGCTGCCGCTCGCCGCGCTGAAGCCGACTCCGTTCCAGCGCGATCTCTCGCCCACGCATATGAAGCGGCTGGTCGAAGTGATGAAGAAGCTCGACCGCTATACCGAGCCGGTAGTGGCGGTGCGGACCGAAGACGGCGAATACTGGACGCCAAACGGAAACCATCGGCGCGCGGCGGCGGCGAAGGCCGGGGCGAAGATGATCCCGATCATCCTGGTGCCGGAAATCGACGTCGCCTACCAGATCCTCGCGCTCAACACCGAGAAGACCCACAACCTGCGCGACAAGGCGCTGGAGGTGATCCGGATGTTCCGGGGGCGGCTCGAGCAGACGCCCGGCGCGATCGAGAAGAGCTTCGCGTTCGAGTTCGAGCGCGCGCACTTCATCACGCTCGGCCTGATGTACGAGCGCAAGCCGCGCTTTTCCGGCGGTGTCTACGTGCCGTTGGTGAGCCGGGTCGATAACTTCCTCAACCAAGATCTGCGTGCGGCGCTGGCAGAGCGCGAGGAGCGCGCGGCGCAGCTCGAACATGCCGACGAGCTATTGAACGCGCTGGTGGCGCGCGGCAAGAAACGAGGCCTGACCCATCCGTATCTGAAGAATTTTATCGTCGCGCGATGTAATCCGTTGAGCCGCGCGCGCAAGAATCTGCCGTCGTACAAATCCGCCCTCAACTCGCTAGCCAAGGCGCTCGAGGAGTTCGACCTCGGCCGGATTCATTTCGGGCAGTTGCAGAGCGCGGCGGCGATCGCCGCCGCGGCGAGCGCCGAGGTCCGTTAAGCGGCGGCGGTCGCGGGCTCGAGCTCGAAGGCTCCGGGACTCAGTCCTTCCTTGGGCCGCAGCACGATCTTGACCGAGAGGCGATTCTCCAGCGTCTCCAGATCGCGCGCGCCGTAGTCATAAAGATAATGCGCGATATCGGGATTGACCCGCACCAGCAGCATCTCGTCGTGCGCGCGGCGTGCTGCCTCCCGATACAACGCGCGCATTACCTCGGCCGCCAGCGTCGGCGTGGACTTGATCAGCCCGCGCGCCTGGCAATGGGCGCAGGCGGTGGTAAGCAGCTCCTCGAGGCTTTCGCGCGTGCGCTTGCGCGTCATCTGCACCAGGCCGAGCTCGGAAATCTTGAGCGCCGAGGTGCGGGCCTTGTCGCGCTTGAGCGCCTGGCTGAGCGCGTCGCTGACCCGCTTGCGATCGGTCTCGCGCGCCATGTCGATGAAATCGACGATGATAATCCCGCCGATGTTGCGCAGCCGGAGCTGGCGCACGACCTCATCGACCGCCTCGAGGTTGGTCTTGAGCACGGTCTCCTGCTGGCTGCGCTTGCCGACGAAACGGCCAGTGTTGACGTCGATCGCGGTCAGCGCCTCTGCCTGATCGAACACCAGGTAGCCGCCCGACTTGAGCCAGACCTTGCGATCGAGCGCGCGCTCGATCTGATCCTCGAGGTTGAAGAAATCGAAAATCGGCTCGGTCTTTTCATAATGCGCCACGCGCGTGCGCAGCCGCGGCATGTAGGTCTGCACGAACTCGACGATGCGCTGGTGAGTCTCCAGGTCGTCGCACCAGAGTTTGTCGACTTCGCTCGAAAACAGGTCGCGCACCGCGCGCAACGCCAGGTCGAGATCGCTGTAGAGCGCGGTTGCGGGCCCGCTGGTCTCAGTCTTCTTGAGGATAGATGTCCAGAGTTTGGTCAGGAACGAGATGTCGCGCTGGATGTCGCGCTTGCTGACGCCCTCGCAGGCGGTGCGCACGATGAAGCCGCCCTGCGCCGGGCGCAACTCGTTGACCGCATCGCGCAAACGTTTACGTTCCTCGGCGCTCTCGATGCGGCGCGAAATTCCGAGATGCGGATTGGTCGGCGTAAAGACCACGTGGCGGCCGGGAATCGAAATCGACGAGGTCAGCCGCGCCCCCTTGGTGCCCATCGGTTCCTTCGCAATCTGGACGATTATTTCCTGATTGCGGCGCAATTGCTGCTCAATCGGCAGATGATTGCGCTTGACGCCGCTGCGATGGCCGCGGCGCCGGCCGCGTCCGCCCGACGGAGCCGCGCCGTTTTCGCCCGGCTCGGCCGCGTCCGGTTCAACCTCCTCGGGCTTCGCCTCGGCACTCTCCGCCGGCTCATCGCCGACCGGCTCCAACTCGACCTCTTCGCCCGCCACCTCGGCCATGGTGTCGAAAGCCTCGGCGCCGTTATGAAAGTCCGAGACATGGAGAAAGCCGGCCTTTTCAAGTCCGATATCGACGAACGCGGCCTGCATCCCGGGCAACACCCGGGTCACTTTGCCCTTGTAGATATTGCCGACCAGCCCGGTGCGGGTATTACGTTCGAGGTAGAATTCGGTCAGCTGCTGATCTTCGAGCAGCGCAACACGCACCTCGAGCGCCGCAGCATTGATTACAATTTCACGTTTCACAGAACTACAATCCAGTGCAGAAGAACAAGTTGTCGAAGGCCAAATTGACCGCGATCACTTTGACGGTGACCAGATGGTTGGGCGGGCGGCGCAGAGCGGGAGCCGGATTCAAATCCGCCGCAATGACGCGGAAGATCTCGATGATATCGGCTGCGTAACGTTGCTCCCTCAGCTCCTGTGCATCTTGCCCCGATCATACGGACGCCAATCGAAAGGCGCAAGGCGATAACCGGTTTCCTTAATGCGCGCTTAACCTCGGCGGACGGCCCTCCACCTTGACTTGCCCGCTTTCCGCAAGCTACTGGTTTTTGAATGTCGGTTGCGGCCGAAAGCGCTTTACGAGTGCCGGGCAGCGCGCTGCTCAACAGCCGGGTACTGGTGCTGAACCGGTCCTACCTGCCGGTCCATGTCACCTCGGTCAAACGCGCCTTCGCGCTGCTCTACCAGGGCGTCGCCCGCGCCGTCGACGAACAGTACCGGACTTTCGATTTCGAGAGTTGGCGCCATCTTTCGATTGAAATCCATCATGAGCGCCTGGGGATCGTCGACGGCTTTATACGTGTGCCCCGCGTGTTACTGCTTTCGGCCTACGAGCGCGTGCCGCGCCGCCATGTCCGCTTCTCGCGATTCAATATTTTCGCCCGCGACGGCAATACCTGCCAATACTGCGGCCAGCGCCTGCCACGCACGGACCTCAATCTTGATCACGTCATCCCGCGCTCGCGCGGCGGCCTGTCGACCTGGGAAAACATCGTATGCTCATGCCATAGCTGCAATCGACGCAAGGGCGGGCGCACCCCGGAAGAGGCCCGGATGATCCTGATTCGCCGGCCGCGCCGCCCCGAATGGACGCCATTTTCAGCCGATATGTTCAGCCTTCGGCGCTACCAGGAGTGGATGCCGTTTCTGAGCGCGGTCGACAGCGCCTACTGGAACGCCGAACTGCTGGCCGAATAGGCGCCGCTGATCCACCCCTAGCCGGTTGGTTGGGTGGCTACAATTAGTTGGGGGTTAGGGCAGTAAGTAGCCACATTATACCGGCCGATGTCTTGATCCTGCCGCCTCATTGTCGGATACCTTTATGGGTCTTGGTGCGTGGCCCACGGGGTGGATGATGAAGGGGGGAGGTGAGGGCGGTGTATGCGTCTTAAGAGCCTGGAACTGGTAGGCTTCAAATCCTTTCTTGATCCCACACTGATAGGCTTCTCGCCCGGCATCACGGCGGTGGTGGGACCCAACGGTTGTGGCAAGTCCAACGTCATGGACGCCATCCGCTGGGTGCTCGGCGAACAGGCGCCGACCCGGCTGCGCGGCAAAAGCATCGAGGATCTTATTTACATCGGCAACGAGCACAATCCGGCGGCCGGGATGGCCGAGGTATCGCTCACCCTGGAGGCCCAGGACGATCGCCCGCTGCCGGAACCCTACGACAAACTGAGCGAAATCTGCGTAACGCGGCGGGCCTATCGCTCGGGCGATTCCGAATATCTGATCAACAAGATTCCATGCCGCCTGAAGGACATCACCGAGTTCTTCATGGCCGCCGGCATCCACAGTCGCGGCTACGCGCTGGTCGAGCAGGGACGGATCGAGGAGATAATCCAGGCCAAGCCGGCTGAAGTGCGCGGACTCATCGAAGAGGCCGCGGGTTTGGGGCTTTTCAAAGGGCGCCGCGAGATGAGCGAGCGCAAGCTCGAACGCGTGCGCGAAAACCTGGGCCGAGTTAACGATGTGCTGGCCGAAATCGAGCGCCAGCTCAATTATTCGCGCCGCCAGGCAAAAAAGGCCGAGACCTATCGGATCATCCGCGGCGAGCTCAATGAACTCGAACGCTTGGCCGCCGCGCGCCGGCTGCTCCATGAGCGCTCAGAACTGGCACGCTTCTCGGGACGCGAGTCCGAGCTACGCGGCGAAGCGCAGAACGTACGCCTGGAGGCCGGTGAGCTCGAAACTCAGGCGCGCGCCGCGACCGATGCGCTCGCGGCCGAGCGCGAGCGGCTCAACGCCGCGGTGCGCGAGTTCGACAATCTGCGGGCGAGCGACGCCGATCGTGCGCGCGCGCGCGAGTTCCTGGTCCACCGTCTGGCGGCGGTCAACGAAGAGGAGCCTGCCCTGCGCGGGCGACTGGCCGAGCTTGAAGCCAAGGCCGTCGTCTCGCGAGCGAGCCGGGCCGACTTCGGCGCACGGCTGGCCCGCGAGCTGCGCGCTGACGACGGCTCCGAGGCGGCGCTCGATGATCTCAAGCGCCGTCATGAAAGCTCGCGCGCCGCTCTGCGCGCGGTCGAGCGGCGCGCCGAAGAGCTCAAGGACGATCTATCGGAAGTGGTGCGCGAGGCCGCCGTGATTCGCGGGCGGCTGGCCGATTTGAGCGGTGAGCGGGCCGAACTGGAGGAGCGTCTGATCCTCCGCTCGCCCGGCGATGCTTTCTCCCCGCCCGCTCCGATCGGTGATTTCGCCGCCGCCTTGAGCGGTGCTCAACAGGATTTGTGGACCGCCGAGAGCGCGCTGGAAGCGGCTCGCGCCCGGCATTCCGAAATCGAACGTGCACGCGCCGCGGCGACCGATCGTGAAATCGAGTCGCTGAGTGCGATGGAACGCGCCGCCGCGCGGCTTGCGTCGACAGGCGAGGCGCTCAAAGCGGCCGAGCGGCGCGAGTCACGGCGCAAACAGGGGCCGGCCGCGATGCGCCTGCAGGGTGTGCTCGAAACGCTCAACGGCGATCGTCCCGCGATCGATCCGCCGGCGCTGCTCGAAGTGCTGCGCGCACCCGCGGCCCTCGTTCCAGCGCTGCGCGCCGTGATGGGCGAGCAGCTCGAGGCGGTAGTTGTCGAGTCGCCGCACTTCGCCGTCAAGGCGATTGATATTCTCAAGGAGCAACAGGCCGGACGTTTGAGTTTCGTCCCCGAAGCGGCGCCAGGTACCCGCGCCGAACGGCTCGAGGCGCCGGGAATCAGCGGCCGGCTGGTCGAGATGCTCGATGTCGAACCGCGCTTCGCCGCCACCGCCGAGGCCCTGCTCGGGCACGTGATGGTCGCCGACGATGTCTCCGCGGCGCTCTCCGCCGCCAACCTCAATGGCCATGGGACCGTGTTTGTGACCCGTGACGGCGACCTGGTCCATCCGGGCCGGATAATCAGCGGCGGTAGCGCCGCTGGCCATTTGGCTCCTGATGCCGAGGCGGAGCCGGCGCTTTCGGCTGAGGAAGCGCGCGGCGCGCTCACGGAAGCATCGCGTGCCCACGCGGCTGCTGAGCATGAGCTTGCGGAGCGGCGCGCCGAACGAGCACAGCTCGAAAGCGAGCTCGAAGCGGTCCGCCACGCGGGTACGATTCACGAACACGCGTTCGATGAGGCGCGTCAGGCGTTGGCCCGGATTGAAAATCAGGCCGCGTTGGCCGAGGCGCGGCGCTCCGATGCGGTCCGGCGGCTGGGCGAAATCGGCGAGACTGCGGCCGCCTCGAACCTGCGGCTCGAAGAGCTTGCGATCGCCGAGCAGAAATCGCGTGCCGGTTTGGCGGCATTGCGCGAGGAGCTGGTGGCCGGCAAAGCCGGCGTCGAAGAGCTCGAGCACTCACTAGGCGAAACCGGCGCACGCGTCGAAGCGCGGCGCGCGACTTTGAAGGCGCTCGAACAGGAGCTGCGCCATCTAAGACAGCTCACCAGCGAGATCGAGGCGCAAGCGGCGGCCGACCTCGCCGCGCTGGCGCGCCTGGCGATCGAAAAAATCGAGTTTGAGGGCGAGCTCGAAAAGCTCGCGGTGCAGGACGCTCAGAATCGTCAGCGCGAAACCGAACTCGGATCCGAAATCGCGCGGCTGCGCGCAGTGGTCGATGAGTGCGAAGCGGTGATGGGCCAACGCCGCGTGCGTCTCGACGAAGCGCGCGAGCGGCTTTCACGCCTGGAGCAGGAAGCCGTCGAATGCGGCCTGCATAAGGAGCGCGCCAGCGCGCTCAGCGAGGAGCTGGAGCGGAGCTTCGCCGAGAAATTTCTCACGCCGTTTATCGCGGTCGCGGAGCAGATGGAAACGGCCCTCGCCGGGCGCGACTTTGAGCAGGATGATCAACGAATAACCGAGCTGCGCGCGAGGGCCGAGCGGATTGGCGAGGTGAACCTGGCCGCTGAAAGCGAGGTGCGCGAGCTCGAGGAACGTGCCGCGACCCTCAGCACTGAAAAGGCTGACCTCGACGCCGCGGTCGAAGACTTGAGCCAGACTATCGCGCGGCTGAATCGCGAGGCGCGCCGGCGCTTCGCCGAAACCTTCGAGGGCGCGGCGCGCAACTTCTCAGAGTTGTTTCCCAAGCTGATGCGCGGCGGGCACGGCCATCTGGAACTCGAGGGCAATGGCGACCTGCTCGAAGCCGGCGTCAACATCCTGATCCAGCCGCCGGGCAAGAAGGTTCGCGAGCTGGCTTTGCTTTCAGGCGGCGAGAAGGCGCTCTCCGCGATGGCCCTGATGTTCTCGCTGTTCTTACTCAATCCGAGTCCTTTCTGCGTGATGGACGAGGTCGACGCACCGCTCGACGAGTTCAGTGTCGCGGCCTTCGCCACGATCGTCGAGGAGTTCAAAGCGCGCTCGCAATTTATCGTGATCACCCATAATCAGCGCACCATGCAGCGCGCCGACCAGGTGCACGGCGTAACGATGGATCGGCCGGGGATCTCGAAGGTGCTCTCGATGCGTATTTCGAGCGCGGCCTGACGCGGGCCGCGAGCAATGCTCGCTTCCGATCGGCTGCGTGGTTTCCCATCGATAATCCCCCTGTTATCCTCGGAGGCGCCGAGTTCAGTGCGTAAGCATCCCGCAAACGCATCGGTCTCTGCGCAGGATCGATAATTGTAACCAGAGGCTTGAAGTGCCCCCCTATCAGATAGCTGTGCTGATCATAATGGCGGTGGGCATCCAGTTCGGTCTGCTTGGACTGGCGCTGCTGATCGAGCTCAGTCATCGAAAGCGGCGGCCGTTGGCGGCCGCGCGGGCGGCGGTCGGACCGGCCGCGGGACGGGGCCTGCGGGCCGCTCGCCTAAGCGAGGGATCGGCCGAGCCCCAGGGCGAAGCCGCCGGTGCGCCGTCTGAGTCTGAGGGTGAAGAAATCTCCGTCGAGCCGGAGTCGGAAGCGGCACCACCGGAGGCGGCGCCGCTTCCGACTCCGGGCGGCATCGAGGCAGCGCCCCCGGCTGGCCGCGGCGGCGAAACCGCGGCCCAGGCCGAGACGCTAGCGGTGCCAGAGACCGCGGAGCAGCCGGAGACCGAGGAGTTGGACACGACGCCCGCGCCGTCTCCGGCGTTTCCGCCGGCGCGGGGGCGAATCGGTTTCGGCCTCAGGAAGACTCGCGAGGCCTTCATGGCTCGGCTGCGTGCCGCGCTGAGCGGCGGCGCGCAGCGCGAGCAGTTGTACGAGGAGCTAGAAGAGGCGCTGATCGGTGCCGACGTAGGAATCGAAGCGAGCGGCCGAATTATTCAGGGTGTGCGGGAAAAGCTCAAGAACGACACTCGGCCCGAGAGTATTCGCGAAACGCTAAAAGATGAAATCGTGAAGATTCTGACTGCCGTCGAGCGTCCGATCGCGGATGCGGGCGATGAGCCCCTGGTCGTGATGCTCGCCGGGGTGAACGGGGCCGGCAAGACCACTACGATCGCCAAGCTGGCGGCGATGTTCAAGGCGGATCGCGGTGGGGTAATCGTGGCCGCGGCGGATACTTTCAGAGCCGCCGCGATCGAGCAGCTCGAGGTTTGGTGTAATCGCGTCGGGGCGGAAATTATTAAGCAGAAACAAGGCTCCGACCCGGCCGCAGTGGCTTTCGATGCCGTCGCAGCGGCGCGCGCCCGCAAGATCAGTACCGTACTGATCGACACGGCCGGAAGACTCCAGAACAAGAGCAACCTGATGGAAGAGTTGAAGAAAGTTGCGCGCGTGGTGGGGCGGAATCTCCCCGGCGCGCCGCACGAAACCTGGCTCGTGCTGGATGCGACCACCGGTCAGAACGCGCTCAGCCAGGCCCAGGTGTTCAAAGAGGCGGTGTCGTTGACCGGAGTGGTGCTGGCCAAGCTCGACAGCACGGCGAAAGGAGGAATGATTGTGGCGGTAGCCGAGCGGATGAAACTGCCGGTCAAATTCGTCGGGATAGGAGAAAACCTTGAGGATTTGAGACCCTTTGACGCGCGTGAGTTCGTGGAGGCGCTGTTCCAGAGCGAAGAATCCACCGCTCAGAGCGCCAGCGGTTCTTATGCAGCTTGACAGCATTATTTATCGAAAATTAAAGTGATAGAGGAATTACGCCGATGGCGAATGATGTGTTGAAGCAGCTTGATGATCGTATCCAGGCCACGGTGAACCGGATCAATCAGTTGCGCCAGGAGAATGAAAAACTGGTACAACAGTTGGCAGAAAGCGAAAAACGCTACGCCGAGGCCAGCGCGCAGATTAAGCAGTTCGACGGCGAGCGCCGGCAGCATGAGAGCGAACGCAACGAGATTCGCACCCGAATCGAAAAGATTCTGACCCGCTTCGACGGGCTCGATTTGGGATAGGCGAGGGTGCCGATGAAGGCCGTCAACGTCGAGATTATGGGACTGAGTCTGACGGTCGCCAGCGAGGACGGCGACGAGTGGGTGAAGAACCTGGCTCAGACGGTAGATGAGCGGATCCGGCAGATTCAGGCCGGCGGCCGGACCGTCAACTCGATCAATCTCGCGATTCTGGCGGCGCTCAACTTTGCCGATGAGTTGGAACGGCTCCGAAGGGAACATCGGGAATTAATCGAACGAATCGAGGCATTGAATGGAAGGTTGTCGGACGCGATGGAGGAGTAGGAGGGTGCTCGACGCTCTATCGGCGACAACCGAATTTGCGGCGGGGTTAGTGGGGCTTTACGGGAAGGCATAACACGGTGTGTGTGTATTGATACGGCTGTTGGGGATCAGGTTGATTGACGTGTACAGCTTTAGACCCGCGATGAGCAATTGCGATACCTTCCGGCGAATATCGGCTTCGGGCCGAGCGGAGTGGTCTCCATTTTTCTGCGGATCGGCTAGCTTACCGATTTAGGGCCCTGCACCCGCCATGGAATACCGTGGCGGACGATAAACAATCGCTCAGAGCAATTTTTGCTCGCAGCCGTGAGGCCTTGGATCGTTCAGTTGCCGAGCGATTATCCAGCCTAATCCAGCGCCGCGTGATCGAGTGGGAGGGCTATCGGCGATGCGGCGCCATCCTGCTCTATGCGGCTCATCGCGGCGAAGTCGCAATGGATCGCCTGTTTGCTGATGCTCTCGGAGCGGGCAAATCCATCTATTATCCGCGCCTGACTGCCTCACGCGATCGGATCGCGATCGTTCCGGTTCGTGATCTCGCTGCGCTGCGTCCGCGTTCATACGGAATCTCAGAACCTGTCGGCGAAGAAATTCCGAATCCAGGCGATCTCGATCATCTTCTGATTTGCGTTCCGGGCCTGGCGTTCAGTCTCGCGGGGACTCGTCTTGGCAGGGGCGGCGGCCATTATGATCGCCTGCTCGCCACCGTGGCGCCCCCCGCCATCACGCTCGGTCTGGCCTATTCTTTTCAGTTGCTCGATGAGTTGCCGTCGATGCCCCATGATCGGCGGCTCGATTTCATTGTCACCGAATCCGCCCTCCATCCGACCGGCGTTGATGCGCCCGCGCCGGTCCGCAGCAGGACGGAAAAAGGAGGTAACCCCAGGTGTACGTAGTGATAGCAATCCTGGGCTTTTTGATCGGCGGCGCGGCGATTTTCGTTTTCATGGCGACACGAGAACGCAAACAGGCGGTCGATATCGAGGCCGCAGCGGAGAAAGCCGAAGAGTTGACCAGGGAAGCCCAAACCAGAAGTGAACTACTAATCAAGGAGGCGGAGGTAAAAGCCAAGGATCTGACGATCGGCGCGCGCGCGGAGGTCGAGCGCGAGGGCCGCGAGCGCCGGCGCGAATTGACCACCCTGGAGGCCAAGCTCCAGGCGCGCGAAGAAACTTTCGAGAAGCGGGTCGAATCGTTCGAGCGCCGCGAGGCGGACTTGAATCGCCGCGACCAAGGTCTCAAGACCCGCGAGAAGACCCTGACCGAGAAGGAGGCGGAGCGCCAGGCGCTAATCGACGAGGCCCGCGCCGAGCGCCAGGCGTTGCTCGATGAGGCGCGCACCAAGCTCGAGGCGGTGGCGGGGCTCACGCGCGAGGAGGCCAAACGCAGCCTGATCGACGAGATGGTCGGGCAGGCGCGTCACGACGGCGCCAAGCATATCCGGGTGGTCGAGGAGGAGGCGCGTGAAGAGGCGGAGCGGCGCGCCAAGCGCATCATTTCGATCGCGATCGAACGGCTGGCCGGCGAGTTCGTCACCGAGCGCACGGTGTCGGTGCTGGCGCTGCCGAACGACGAGATGAAGGGGCGCATTATCGGGCGCGAGGGCCGCAATATCCGCGCCATCGAGGCCGCGACCGGCGTCGATATCATCATCGACGATACGCCCGAAGCGGTCGTGATCTCGTGCCACAACCCGATCCGCCGCGAAATCGCGCGGGTTGCGATGGAACAGTTGATTTCCGACGGTCGCATCCATCCGGGCCGTATCGAGGAAGTCGTGCGTAAGGCCGAGCAGCGGGTCGAGGAATCGATTCGCGAGGCCGGGCAGCGCGCGATCCTCGAAGTCGGCGTGCACGGGGTCCATCCCGAACTGGTCAAGCTGCTCGGGATGCTCAAGTATCGCTACAGCTACGCGCAGAACGTGCTGACCCATTCGATCGAGGCGGCTTTTATCTGCGGCGCGATGGCGGCGGAGCTGGGACTCAACGAGAAGCAGGCGCGGCGCGCCGCCCTGCTGCATGATATCGGCAAAGCGCTGACTCACGAGATCGAGGGTTCGCACGCGCTGATCGGCGGCGAGCTCGCGCGCAAGTACGGCGAATCGGCGAAGATCGTCAATGCGATCGCGGCCCATCATGAAGAGGTCAAGGCCGAGACCATCTTGGCGCCGCTGGTTGACGCGGCCGACGCGCTCTCGGGGGCGCGACCGGGTGCGCGGCGCGAGGTGCTGGAGAGCTACGTGAAGCGGCTGGACGATCTCGAGGCGATCGCGAAATCGTTTCGCGGGGTCGACAAATGCTTCGCGGTGCAGGCCGGGCGCGAGATGCGGGTAATCGTCGAGCCGGGCCAGGTCTCGGACGATGATACGCTGATGCTGGCGCGGGACGTAGCCAAGAAGATCGAGACGGATATGACGTATCCGGGCCAGATCAAGGTGACCGTGATACGCGAGACGCGCGCGACCGAAGTCGCGCGCTGAGGATTGCGGGTGGGCGCGCGCTCCGCGCGCGCCCACCTTCGCCGTCATTTCGAGCGAGCCCGAAAAGAAGACGAGGGCGTAGTCGAGAAATCTCCGCGAAGCGATTTTCCTCTCGAAAAGAATCCATCGCTCCGCGTAAATCCCTCGACTGCGTCCTCGCGATGCTCGGACTCCAGTCGGGATGACAAACGGAGGGTTACCGGAGAATCGAAAGCTGGCGGAATCGTGGATGTCCGCGACGCGCCGCCAAAAGATGCAGGGCGAACCTGCTCAGTCCGGCGGTTGCACGGCGAGTTGCAAGGCGTCGAACCACGGTGCGCGCGCCATCCGCCACAGCGTCGGCCCGTTGGGTTCGTAGCGGAGCCAACAACTACGCGATTCGCAGTACATCGCTTCGAGCGCGACCGCCGAGGTGAAATGGTCCCAGGAGGTGGCTGGCCGGCTCCATCTCATCTCCATCGCGACGCGCGATAGCAGCGGCGACAGGGTCTGTAACGAGAATGGCGAGGGTTTTTCACTGCGCATTTGTGTTCATCCGAGCCCGAGGTCTCGCCGCCACAGGATTCGTTGCGCGGTCGGCAGAAAACCGGGAAGCCAAGTTGAGCAATCGATACGCAATGACAATGCCAGCCGCGCCTATTTAGAAAACGACGTTATTTGCAAAAGAAAGACTAATAAAACCTAGACGGATGACGACTGTGTGTTGCTCTTTGCGTTGGCAGATGCCGGAAAAAAAGCAACAGCTACATAGGAAATTGCGAAACTCAAGGGGAATGACGCCGACGCCATCCGGGTAACAGCCGAGGGATTCAGAAAAAAGGCCGGCTTTACGGGACTCGATGGCCCGCGCTATGATTCCAATCGTAAAGCCGGATGCCGACCAATCGCGAAGTCCTGGACATCACTGTCGCGCTCGAACGCGAGAGTATGGCGATCTATGCGCGGTTTGCCAAGATTTTCGCCGCCGAGCCAAGCCTGCATGAGTTCTGGTTCGGCATGGCGCGCGACGAGGCGCGCCATATCGGCGCGCTCCACCTGGTCGAGACGGTGCTCGAACTGGAGGGCCATCTCGACCATCCGAGTCCCGTCGCGATGCGCGACGCCACAGTCAGCCGCGTCCGCGAGCTGATGGCGAGTTGCGAGCGCGACGACGATGCACATATTTCGATCGAACGCGCGCTCAAGATGGCGCTCGATGTCGAGGAGACCGAGCTCGAGGATCTGGTGAGCGATCTGCTCAAGGCACTCCAGAAGCGCGACGAATACGAAAGCTGCATGCGGATGTTGATCCATGACCTTGGCGAGCTGAGCTACATGATCGAGCAGCATTGTCAGGACCCCGCGATGCTTCAGCGTTGCGATGCGCTGGTCAACCGCCACGCCGAGGGCCTCTGCGCGCGGGCCGCGGCGCAATCCGGATAAATTCGTAGCGTGGTCGCCCGCGTGCTTCTTTAACCGGCGCGAACAGTCTTATATAAATCTCGGATGCGCTGAGGAGTCGGCTAATTGGCAAGCCACCTGACTCTGGATCAGGCGATTGAAGGTTCGAGTCCTTCCTCCTCAGCCAATTTTTCAAGTTCCGGCGATGGTCCCATCGTCTAGGGGTTAGGACACCGGCCTCTCACGTCGGGAACGCGGGTTCGAATCCCGCTGGGATCACCAAGGAAATCAAGCACTTCTCGACCTAGGCGATTTTGCTCGAAGGCTCTGGTGCCAAATAGGTGCCACAAATCTGATTTTCGACGATCTGCGCTGTTGCTGAGCTTCGTTATAAGTTAACAACCCCAAGTATCGCCGCTCACTCGGTTCACTCGATGCCTAGAGGCTCCGTCGCCACAACCACACTTCTCTATCGGCTGGTGCATATCGACAGTTTGCCTACGCTGCTACAGCGAGGAAAGTTGCACGCGCCGAATTTAACGCCGAATGATGGCCTGCCTTATCGCACGATTCACAGCAG
Source organism: Binataceae bacterium (SeqCode) (assembly GCA_035504735.1). Lineage (GTDB taxonomy): Bacteria > Desulfobacterota > Binatia > Binatales > Binataceae > JAJPIG01. The sequence goes on along the minus strand of DATJRJ010000159.1, from coordinate 213 downwards.
CCAGGTGCAGGCTGGCCGCCATTTAAGGACGCTCCCGTGCGGACCGGGCGGCACGATTCATGACTACGTACCGTTCTACTTTGGGCCGCTGTCCCCAATGCTGCTGAACCTCAAGAGTGGTCGCGTCACGGGCTACGGCGAAGGGCAGGAACCGCTTATATATTTGGTTACGACGGTTCAGGACGTCGTGGCCAGCGGTGCGCGTTTCGTCTT
>DATJRJ010000158.1:0-5686 GCA_035504735.1 Binataceae bacterium (SeqCode) | reverse complement strand
GACGATATCCCAGCTCCCGATATAGCGGCCGCCGTCGATCTCCTTGATCCAGGGCACCGGAAATCTCAGCAGGCTCAGGTCGTCACCGCGCAACACGACTTCCTTGCATGCGGCGCGCTCGGCGCTGACCAACGCCGGTTGAAGCGGATGCCGAAAGCGGCGGCGTAGCTCTTCGATTACATCGAGTGTCGGCGTCAGCTTGTCGAGCCCGAGCGTCAACGCGATACGCGCGAGCGGCGCCGCATGCCCCGGCCCGAACAGGACCGCCGCGACCGACTGATCGGGATAGTCCTTGACGTTCTCGAACCAGGGCGCGGGTCCCGCGTGTTCGCAAATCACCCTGCTCACCGCGCCCATCTCGAAGCGCCAGTCGACCTCGGTGCTTACGCGCCGGAGCTCGCCCTCGCGTTCGAGCAGATGCAGAAAATCCCGCAGGTCGCCGGCAGGCACCGCACCACGCTCATCTGGTTCATTCATGCTTCTCTCCTCGACAGGCGGATGGCGTCAGCGAGTATAATCGCCGTCCTAGCGTGCGGAAAACCGCGGGCTCCGATTTCGGCGCCTCACGAACCGGGTATTATCGACAACTATCCTCTTTCCGGAGTTTTCCACATGGCCCGAACAATCACCGCGCTAGTCGCGATCGCCATCGTAGTCGGCGCAACCGCCGCGTCGGCAAGAGCGCAATACTATCTGAATCCCGCGCAAGTCGACCTGGTCAAGATACTGGCGCCGCCTCCCATCGCGAATTCGCCCCAGGGCAAAGCGGACCTGCAAGCCGTTCTCGACGCACAGCGCGATCGAACGCCGGCCGCGGTCGCAAGCGCGCGGGCCGACGCGTATCTCTCGGTGTTCCGTTTCGCCGACGTGATGGGACCGGGGTTCACGCCCGAGAACCTCCCTTTCACTAAACAATTCTTCGCGCGGTTGGTGGTCGACGATGAACGCGCGATCGATCCTGCTAAAGATCATTTCGGCCGGCTGCGGCCTTACGCCGCGGATCCCGAAGTGAAGCCGATCCTCCACCCACTGAAAAGCGACTCTTATCCAAGCGGCCACGCGACCTTCGCCTACGCCACCGCGATCCTGCTGGCGCAGATGGTGCCGGAAAAAGCCGAGGCAATTTTCGCTCGCGCGGATCGATTCGCGGAAAATCGGGTGATAGCCGGCGTCCACTATCCAACCGATATCGAGGCCGGCTGGATCTCCGCCTCGGTAATCGACAACGTGCTGTTCCACGAGCCGCGCTTCGAGACCGATCAGGCGCGCGCGACTGCCGAGGTTCGCCACGCTCTCGGCCTGAGTCCGACACCGCCATTGGATTGAGATGTGTTATCGCCGCCGGCGCGGCGCTTGACTATCCGAACGCGGTTTGGAAGTTTCGGCCGCGGGACGATCGGTCGGGAAGCAGGTTTTAGCGATGTGTTCCATCTAACCCCTTGATTTCACGAGGTTTTCGATAATGCCGTCAATCATCCCGGGTTCCGAGGTTTTCGCTTATAAAGGCAATCCCGGCTCGATTATCCGCCGCAAAGCCGCCGATTTCGTCGCTCTCCACGAGGTCGCCGACTCGCTCGTCGATTCCGTCGACCCGCTCAACTACGAGGTCATCCGCCATCGCCTGTGGATGTCGACGCTCGAGATGGGCGAGGCGCTCAAGCGCATGTCCGGCTCGATCGTGGTCACCGACGCCAACGATTTCAACTTCGCCATCATGGACGAGGTCGGCGATATCGCGCAGCTCGGCCCCTACAACGTCGGACTCGCCGTCGCACTCGATCGCGCCGCGAAATGGACGCTCGAAAATCGCGCCGAAAACCCCGGCCTCGAAGACGGCGACATGTTCCTGTGCAACGACCCCTGGGTCGGCGGCGGGATGCATCAGAACGACGTCGCAGTCTTCGCCCCGGTCTTCTGGGAGGGCAAGCTCTTCGCCTGGACCGCCGCGGTTTCCCATCAGCTCGATCTCGGCGGCGTCTCGCCCGGGAGCTGGACGCCGAAAGCGACCAGCGTCTTCTGGGAATCGCTGCCGACTCCGCCGGTCAAGATCGTGCGGCGTCATCGGATCCAGCGCGATATCGAGGATCTCTATTTGCGCCGCTCGCGGATCCCGCGCCTGGTCGCGCTCGACTTGCGCGCACAGGTCGGCGCCCTCAACCTCGCCGAAGAACGCGTCCATACCCTGCTGCGCAAATACGGCCCCGATACCGTCAAGGCCGTGATGAAACGCATGATGAACGATACCGAGCAGCGGGTGCGGACCAAGCTGCGCGCGCTGCCCGACGGCGGATGGCACGCGGTCGCCTACCAGGAATCGGCGCGCGAGGGCGATCGCGGCCTCTACAAAATCGCCTGCCACATGACCAAGCGCGGCGATCATCTGACTTTCGACTTCCGCGGCACCGACTCGCAGACCGAGGGCATCATCCATTGCACGCACAGCACGCTCTACGCCTCGGTCCTGATGGGCACGCTGCCGGTGCTATGCGGTGACATGCCCTATTCGGCCGGCGGCCTGCTGCGCTGCTTCGATATCATCAGCGAGGAAGGCACGCTCAACAACGTCACCTTCCCCGGCGGCGTCTCCAAGGGCTCGGTCGCTTCGTCGTGGGCCACCATGAACGCGGTCGTCGAGTGCCTTTCCAAGATGGTCGATGCGGATCCCGAACAGCGCAAAAACGGCATCGCGGTATGCGTCGGCACCTGGTCGCTCGCCGCGCTCTCCGGCATCGATCAGTATCAGCGCCCGTTCGTCACCATGCTGATGGATCCGATGGCGGGCGGACTCGGCGCGCGCACCGATTCCGACGGCGTCGACACGGGCGGCAGCATGACGATCGTGATGGGCCGGATGCCGGACGTCGAGATGGCCGAGTTCATGGCGCCGTTCCTCTACCTGTGGCGGCGCGAGGAAACCGATTCCGGCGGCCCCGGCCGCTACCGCGGCGGTCTCGGCGCCTCGGTATGCGTTATTCCGTGGCGCACGACTACTCCGATGAGCCTGGTGCTGTCCGGCTCGGGCAAAGCGGTAAGCATGAACGTCGGCATCCACGGCGGCTACCCCGGCAACACGCAGCTTGACGTGACGATTCGCGATTCCAATACGCAGGAACTGATGAGCAGCGGCACGATGCCGGCCGAGTTACCGGAGATCGCGGGCAGCGTCGAATACGAACCGCCCGAAAAGGAAACCTATCTGGGAGCTAAGGATACCTACTTTTTGTTTTGGCAAGCCGGCGGCGGTTATGGCGATCCGATCCTGCGCGAGCCCGAACGGGTGCAAAACGACGTCGCCGAATTCAAGGTCTCGCCCGCAACCGCGCGCGCGATCTACGGCGTGGCGATAGCCGACGATCTGAAGATCGATCGCGAAGAAACTCCGCGCCTGCGCGCCGCGATTCGCGAGCGCCGGCGCGCGCGCGCCGGAAAACCGCAGCCGCAAGCGGACGCCACGCCCGCCGCGGCCGCGCACGCGCATAATGGGGCCGTGCGATGGAATGACAATCTCGCCGAAAGCGTGCAAGACCGTCATCGCGTGCTCCTATGCCGTCATTGCGGCTATGAGATTTCGCGCGACGGCGAGAACTACGAGCGCCGGCTCGCGATGGTCGAGGGCAAGCCCGAGGAAGCGGGCCCGCAGATTTCCGCCGAGCCTTGGCGCTACATCGATGCCAAAGTAGTGTTCCGCCAGTATTGCTGTCCCGGCTGCGCGACGGCTTTCATCACGCAAGTGGTGCCCGAGAATCACCCGGTCGAATCGGACCACGCAGAAATGAAGTGAGCGGCGGCGAATCGGCGCCCGCGGTTGGTAGTCTCCTCATTGGGATAACAATATACTTGACTCACCCATCCATTGCTGTATCTTTTGAGATATGAAGACGGCAGGCCGACAGACGTTGATGGACGCGATTCGCTACTTCTCCGATCCAGACCGGACGCTTAATTTCATGGTCGCGATCCGCTGGTCGGATGGCGTCAAGTGTCCGACATGCGGAAACGCGGAAGTGTCGTTTCTGAAAACGCGCCGCATCTGGAAGTGCAAGAATCAGCACGCCAAGCGCCAGTTCAGCGCCAAGGTTGGAACGATCTTAGAGGACTCGCCCATCGGTCTCGATAGATGGTTCACCGCTATGTGGCTGATCGGCAACTGCAAGGACGGCATCAGTAGCTATGAGATCGCGCGCGACCTCAACGTCACGCAGAAGACCGCATGGTTCATGGATCACCGCATCCGGCTCGCGATGAAGACCGGAAGCTTCGAGAAGATGAAGGGCGAAGTTGAAGCCGACGAAACCTTTATCGGTGGCCTCGCTCGCTTCATGCATAAGGATCGCCGCGAAGCCACGGGGCATAGTCTGGAAGCCCGATGAAGGCCAGCCAACACAGCTCCGACTCGCCTTTCCAACGTTTCGCGAAACTCGCAAAGGCGCTAGTCGCGGTTCCGAAAAAGGAACTGGACGAAAAGGCCGCTGAGTGGCGTCGCAAGCGCGAGAAGCGGAAGTCATAACATCAATTTAAGGAAATTTTCTCGCCGGTCGTGTTGGAGAACACAGATGCGCCGCAATTCTGCCTAATTCACCAACATATACTTCGAAACGGTTCGTCGTGGGATTGACTTGTGAACGTAGAAATCCGGCTGGGGATTTCTCTGTCGGTCGAAGAACTAACGACTTTACTATTGTCTTGTGAAATTGTCGTTTCACATGTTGGCTGTCATGCGCGATCGCATTACGTGTTACCCAGATTCTCGTCATTACATCTTTATGGTCAAGCTCCAATTCGCTAAAAGGGCGACCGCCGTACAGAAACAGATCGGCACGCTGTTGTGTTTCCTTGAACGGCATCCAATCAAGGTACGGCTGTTCACGGTACACGACCCGAGTCAAAGCATCATTTGACCGATGCACTATACGAGGAAGAATCTTGCGCGATTTGTTATACTTAACTCGCTTTTGCAGAATGGCTAAAAAGAGGTCTTCCAAGAATGTCTCGAATCGGGTTACGGCGCGCAAGAACAGAGCTTCATAGACGGAGCATACATCACGCTTGCTAATTTTCCCTTCCTGGAATAGGTCTTCCATCCGCTTTCGAGTATAGTCCAGTTTTTGTAAATGACGCTGGAATACTGTCAACTCAGATGGCGGCACGGATCATTTTCCTTGCCTACTAAAAACCGGATAACTGTTTTTCTCGGACCTACATCTGAAGTTGCACCGCGTAGCGCTGCCATAACATCGTCTGGCAGATTTGTACGTTCCGCCATAACTGCCCCTGCGGTCTTCATATGTTGCACAATGTTCGATTTAAGCGGTGTGGGCTTTGCGCGTTTCTGAAGCGGGATTATTTCATCTATTGGTTTGGATGCGCGCAGACCGTACTGAAGTCCGTAGATGCTGGCGAATAAAGCGAAAAAGGCAGCGCGCCGCTTGAACAATTTCTTAATTGTCTTCCCGTCGAAGGAATCAGCTATCTGATCGAACGTCGCTCGAAACCGGCGAGCGACCTCAAAACCATCATCAAAAACGGGATCGAATTTCTTGTAGTACGCAGTAATAGTTTTAGCGTCTTTATCCAAAATACTGTTGAAGATCAAAAGCATGAATTCGCTGGTCAGTTCTACTTCCGCCATGCGAGCAATATCGTCAGGAGAGAAAATTCCCCAATCATCTCTCCATCGTTCTAGCTG
>DATJRJ010000157.1:0-8285 GCA_035504735.1 Binataceae bacterium (SeqCode) | reverse complement strand
ATTAGAAACGCGTAAGCGAATCGGCTGAGGACACTAATGCGAAGGAGTACCAAAAATGCTTGAACTTTATCATCACAGCACATCCGTATGTGCCGCGAAAGTTCGCCTGGTGCTTGCCGAGAAGGCACTCGAATGGGAGGGGCATTATGTCGATATCATTCGCGGCGAACAGTTCAATCCCAATTATTTAAAGGTCAACCCTAAGGCGGTCGTGCCTACGCTGGTCCATGATGGTCAAGTCATCCGCGAGTCTACCGTGATAAACGAGTACCTCGACGAGGTCTTTCCCAACCCGCCGCTCAAGCCCGCTGATGCGGTCGCGCGGGCTGGGATGAGAGTCTGGACCAAGATGGTCGACGAGGGGCTGCACGTTTCGTGTGCCGCGATCACCTTCTCCTTGTTCCATCGCCATGCAGTTTTGAAAATGCCGCCGGCCGAACTGGAAATTTTCCTGCAAAACACACGCGATCCATCCTTCCGCGAGCGCAAACGGGTCTGGGTGCTCAAGGGTCTCGAGGCGCCCGACGTACGAGATGCCATCAAGTTCCACGACCGGATGCTGGCGGAGATGGAAGCGGCGCTCGCAAAGTCGCAGTGGCTCGCAAGCGATAGCTATTCGCTTGCGGATGTCTCGCTCACTCCGTACGTTAATCGGCTCGAAATGCTAGGCATGGCTGCAATGTGGCGCGAACGGCCTCACGTCGCCGACTGGTTTGAGCGAATTAAGGCGCGATCGAACTTCAAGCCGGCCGTATTGGATTGGATACCTGAACAGATGGCAAACACGATGCGCACCAACGGTAGCGCGCAGTGGAAGTTCGTCGACCAGACGCTCACGGCCGCCTGATATCATAGGAACGGCGGCCAATACTGCTACAGGTTCACAGGGGTAAGTTCAGAACATTGCAACTGCCGATCGAGATCTTTCTCGGGGCATCCGGGCGGTTAATGACGACTGGTTGGGAAGGGCTGGCGGTCGCGATCTAGCACAACTATCGGCCGGCTGGCGGGCGGGGTGTTTCGGCTGCGTGCAAAACGGACGATTCCCTGGGTAATCGCCACCGCGATCGCCATCACGTCACCAATTTCCAGCGCTCCGATGGCGTTCTTCGCCGATGATCCCTGCGGCGCATCGACCACCAGCAGGTCGGCGGGCCGACCGACCTCGATTCGACCGGCCTCAAGCCCATACACTGCGCCTACCGAGCCGGTGGCAGCAGTGATCGCCTGGCGCCCGGATAACGGGCCCAGCGACGCCATCTCGGCCATCATTCCCATTATGCCGAGCGTCAGGACGCCGCTTCCGGTGGGTGAATCGCTAGCGATAAGAATTCGTTCGAGGCAGTTCGCTTCAATGGCCAGGTTCGCGATATCGACTGCGGATCGAAAATTCCCCGCTCGTACCAGTTGCAATGCAATACCCTCACCCTCCCTTACGATTTGTTGGTTCTCCTCCGGACTCAGGGCCGTTGGCCCGCCGTTCACATGTCCTGCAACTTGCGGATGCATCGCAAGCAGCTCGGCGGCTCCGATTTTCGATTGGCTGCCCGGTATCGAGCCGCCGCCGGTATGACACATCACGATTAAGCCGGCCCTGACGGCGGCGTGGACCACCGGTACATAATCCATTGGGGCGGCAAAAGAACCAAATCCTGCTTTTGCCAACCATACTCCCTGTTGCCTCAATTCGGCGAAATCTTCGTAAGCAAGTCCCGGCTCCAGGATTACCGAACCGGCGTGCACGGTAACACCGCCCGGCCGGTAGCTTTGAAAGCATCGCTGCGCGGCGATTGCCAGTGCTTTCACTCCTTCAACGTCTGACGGTCGTCCGGGAACGTGCACCTCACTGGCTGAAATTGCCCGAGTCATTCCGCCATGCAGATAGCTTTCGATATAGCCAACGGTATTCTGGCGGGGGGTAAAGTCACCGAAAGTAGAGTGAAAGTGAGAGTCAATAAAACCGGGGATGACTGTGGCACCGGCGACATCAATTAAGGTCTCGTGATCGCGCTGTCCGACCGCGCTAGAACTTCCGATCAAGGAAATCCGCCCGCCGTCACAGACGATAGCGTCGCCCGAAATTTGCGACCCGACTAGATCGCCAACGTGAGAGTCACCAATGTTGATTAACGCGATGCTCATCTGAGCCCGTCCCCCCGAGTGGCCTCGCTCAAACGAAGCCCTCCAAGTCTGTGATGGATTTTAGGCCTGCTGGAGAGCGCAACCGCCACTACCAATTCGTCTGAGCGCGGCGCGTCAGGAACCCGAAGCGTCACCGTGTCGTAGTGCGATTTCACATACAACGCGGCCTTACAAGCAAGCGGGTTGTCGAGAAATTCACCAGCTGAACCGAGTTTGGTGTTAGAGGAAATCCAGGCTTTGCCGCCCCCGAATGATTCGCGTAACGCATCGCCGAACACCGTTGTTATGCAAGCACCAGCGTGTTCCTGCTCGCCGGAAACACCGGCTATGGTGCTCTCTTCGTAGCTCTTGGCAGGTCGCCCACCCATCAAGAGGCGCGCTCGTTTAGCGAGCTGCATACCAAGCTCCGTATTAGAGCGGACTAACTCACCGAGAGCTGAGCTGTGATAGCCCGCATAGGGATTCCGCAGAACCACCGCTGCTACGACTTTGATCAATGGGATAACTGTTGATCGCCCCCTTCGTGCCCGAGCTCCGCGACCGCACCATACAGCTTACGGTTTTTGTAGGGCACGTTTGTTGCCCTCCTGAAATTCAGCAACTACCTCGTTGCGTGAGCTGATCTGCCGCCACAAGGGTTTTCTTATTCTAGATTTTCCGCTTCAGGCGCCCATTTTTGACCCACAACTTTGACAGAGTCTGCCAGAAAATGAAGTCCAGCGTTAGGGGCTCTCAGGTCACCCTCAGTGTTGCCCGTCAGCACAAGCGCATGGGCTGATTTTCGTAACCCGAAACCTGAAGGATATTCAACGGAGCGGCGTTCGGTGTGTGAGTCCCTTCGAATCGGCTGAACGGTCCGAATGATTCGCCTAATGGACTCGAGGAAGATGACCACCTGGGTGGAATAGTCGAGCAGGTTGACTTAGATGCGACCTACGCGTTCGTGTTCTTCGACGCGCTGCGGGTAAAGATCCACAACGAAGGGATGGTCAACAACCGAGCGGTGTATCTGGCCCTGGGGTACGCTGCTCAGGGCGCAAGGAGATCCTCGGCATCTGGATCGAGCAGACTGAAGGGGCGAAGTTCTGGCTGCGGGTAATGAGCGCGCTGCGCAATCGCAGGGTCCAGGACCTCCTGATCGCGGTGGTCGATGGGCTCAAGGGCTTTCCGGAGGCGATCACCCCAGGGTCCCTATCCGCCTCCGCGGCGCGATACCGCCGCTGTCCACTATCGTGGGCCACTTCCCGACTGACGGTCGAAGGTGATCGTCCAAGGCGCCCGGCGATGCGCCTGGGTCCCATACCTGTTGCCGGACCGCGCGAGATCTCGTCGCGTTCTGGCAGAGAGCACCATGAGAGCGGAAGCTCGATGCGTCGGGTGAGAGCTTCTGCGGTAAGTGTGTCGGCTGCCGGCCCTCCACGATAGACTCAACGATTTCCGGCGCAAGGAAAGCCAAGCGGACCGACTAAAAGTTGCTAAGGCTCTGCTCGACCAACTAAACGCATAGCTGGTTCGGTCGGCTCTGGGCTGATCTCGGGGCTCATCCAGCGACCGGGTTTTCCGCACCCCATAGTGCAGAATCGGGAAGTGCTAACGAAACGCTCGAGTGCCCACTCTATCCCTTGCCGCGGAAAGCCGTTCGATCTATAGGAAGAATTGAAGCGGGAAAGTCAAATGTAGATTCCGGTTCAGTCGTGATCTCCATGGTTGAAGGTATCAAGCGTCTGCTTTGAGACCATTTTAGCTTAGGAGACAAAGAAATGGCGGTGGATATTCACGCTCTCCGGTTGCTTTCCGAATCGCGAAAAAAAGGTACATCTTTCTCGTCTACGATTACGATCGGACGACAGAATTATTCTTACGACCTTAAAGGTTCCGATCTATGCGCAGCGTTGAGCATAACGAGCGAAGATGCAGCGGCTTTCTTGGAACAGCGGTATATCGAACCGCTCCTCCGTCGACTCGGGGCTAGCAGGATCGAATCCATTGATAACTCAGCGTATGAACACGCCACTATTGTTCACGACCTGAATGAACCTATACCTGAAGATCTTAAAGGTTCGTTTTCCTGTGTTTTTGATGGCGGGACGATCGAGCATATATTTAATTTTCCACAGGCCATTAAAAACTGCATGGAAATGGTTACGGTTGGCGGCCACTTTTTGGGCATCACAGTTGCCAATAACTTCATGGGCCATGGTTTTTATCAATTTAGTCCAGAAATGTACTATCGCGTGTTCTCGTCCGGAAACGGCTACGCAATTGAAGATGTTCTACTCTTCGAAGATTACCGAAGAGCGCCATGGTACCGAGTCGATGATCCTGAGGTTCTCGGGCACCGCGTTGAACTGATAAACAATTGGCCAACATACATCATGGTTATCGCTCGCAGGGTGAGTGACGCAAAGATCTTCAAGAGCACGCCCTAGCAATCAGATTACACGTATGCGTGGGGGCTCAAAAATAACCCCTCGGCCGTAGCCGAACAGCACGCGTTTGACGCCGCCAAATCCGAGATTGCAAAAGTTCTTCCTTCAGGCATAAGGAAGCCGCTTAAGAGGATATTCGTGACGGTTGCACCTTTCTATTTTTATGGGTATCGCAAATGTAAAGAACCAGCCACTCGATCTGCTCGACTACTCCACCTAGGTCGTCATCTTCCTCGAGTCCATTAGTCGAACCATTCGGACCGTTCAGCCGATTCGAAGGGATTTACACACCGAACTCCGCTCCATTGAATATATTTCAGATTTCGGGTTACGAAGATCAGCCCATGCGCTTGAGCCGTTGCCGCCAATAGAGAATTTATGACCCGAAACGTGTCTCGGACATTCAAGCTCCCGTCAAAGATAGCCCGGTTCCGCCCCGAGGCTACTGGGCAAGGCACCAGCACGGCCACAAACTGCGGCGGCCGAATCTTCCGGAGTTGAGGCCGGGTGAGGCCGAGAAGATCATCATCCGCCTGCCCGGGTGAACCCTGCGGTTTCCCTGGATCCGCTCCGTGCTTTGGCGATATCCGCTTCAGTGAACGACAACGATTTGCCGGCCTTCACCAGCTCCGCCCATGATGATTGTGTCAAAGTGTTTTCCGGTCTGAGGTCTGCTGATTCGTTCCGGGTGCACGATTCGGACACCGGAAGGCGTATAACCTCTATTGGGATTGTAGCAGCAGAGAGACCCGAAGGTATCTCACAGAGAGAGGGCTATGCCGGGGTCATCGACTCATTTGATGAGAGGTTCGCCCATGCCGGAATTATCGCTCGCAAATTATTGGCATCCAATCGCAACTAGCGAGGAGGTCGTCGAACAGCCCGCGAAATTCAAACTGCTAGGCGAACAACTTGTCGGTTTTCGCGACCATGAGGGTGTCGTGGTCTTCAAGGATCTTTGCGTCCATCGAGGCACCGCCTTGTCGGGCGGTCGGATCAAGGACGGCCGGCTAACCTGTCCCTATCACGGCTGGGCCTACGACCGCTCCGGTGTCTGTGTGCATATTCCATCGCTGCCTCCCGGAGCGGTGATTCCACCGAAGACCAGAGCGATCGCCTATCGTGCGCGTGAGGCCTACGGCCTCATATGGGTTGCGATACGCGAGCCCGTCCAGCCGTTTCCAGAATGGCCGGAAGATGCGTGGGGACGGTCCGGCTATCGGGTACTAATGGTCAACCGCTATCGATGGAAGACGTCGGCGGGGCGCGTCATCGAAAATGCCATGGACTTTTCGCATTTTAATTTCGTTCATGCGGGTTATACCGAACTTGCCGACGGGCCGATCATCAAGCCTTACGAAGTATCAACCAATGGGCGCGGATTGAAATACGCGTACGAGGACGGCCGGTTGCGACGCGATTACACGCTGGAATTTCCCTTTATTCTTCACGACCGCAAGAATGTGATCAGTCTCGACAGCGGAGCCACGTGGTCCGAGCGCGGGGATGCACACATTGGCGACGCGACAATCCTCACATTTATCGCGTCGCCGATCGGTGCTGTGGACACGAACATCTACGCCTATGTCACACGCAATCACCATCTCGACGCAGACGATTCTGAGTTCACTGCCGGCTTTGACGAGATCATGGAACAGGACCGCGTGGTGGTCGAAACGCAGCGTCCGGAGCAAATACCTGCCGACATAAGGGAGGAGCTGCATCTCCGCCTTCCGGACGCCGCATCAATTGCCTACCGGCGATTGCTGCAGGAAGTCGCACAGGTGGAGTCTTTCATGCTTTGACCTGGCATCCTTCAGATACTGCCGCTCACTGCCCCGCTGGGTCATCGCGACCGAGCTTCCTTCAGGAAGCCCACTGCCTTTAATCTTTTTCTTCCCTGTTTGACAGAAGATCGGGATAGACGAACATCCTGGACTTAAGCTCGCGCGCTTGCAAAGCGCGTGAGGTGCTGCGAGCCTGAACGGCCACAGATGGGAGTCTCGGACGAAATCCAGGCTGTCGATGACGGTTTGATGGCGAGCCGCGAGGACTAGCACATGCTCAGGTTCGACACGGTCGTCAAGAACGGCCTGATCATTGACGGGACCCGTGCGCCGCGCTACCGCGGCGACATCGGCATCAAGGACGGCCGGATTGCCGAGATCGGCACGCTCGCCGGCAGCGCCGGGGCGCGCGAGATCGACGCTGCGGGCATGATCGTCGCGCCCGGATTCATCGATCTGCACACCCATTACGACGCGCAAGTTTTTTGGGATCCTCACTGCTCGATTTCCGGATGGCATGGGGTGACCTCGGTCGCGATCGGCAATTGCGGCTTTGGCTTCGCCCCGGTGCGGCCCGAACAGCGCGAGCGCGCGATGCTGACCATGACGCGCCTGGAGTCTATTCCTTATGCCTCGATGAAGGCCGGTCTGCCCTGGGACTGGGAGACCTTTCCGCAGTTCCTCGACAGCCTGGAGCGGCAGCCCAAGGCGATCAATCTGCTGCCGTGCATTCCGCTCGGCCCGCTTATCACCTGGGTGATAGGCAGTCCCGAAGAGGCCAAGCGTCGCGTGCCGACTGCCGCCGAAGAGCGCGAGATCGCGCGCCTGTTCAACGAAGCGATGGATGCCGGCGGCTGCGGTTGGTCGGCGCAGCGCTTGCCGCCCGGCGGTCCGGCCTCGCTCCAGCGCGATTACGACGGCACGCCGATGGTCACCGACCTGATGGGTGACGAGACCTGCCGCAACCTGGCCCGCGAACTGGGCCGGCGCAATGCGGGTTTCATGCAATTGTCGATGGCCACCGAGGATCCCTTCCACGATCTCAAGGAGATCGAGACCCTCGCCGAACTGAGCCGGCGGCCGTTAATCTATCAGGCGCTGCTTTCGTTTGACCGCGAGCCCCAAATCCATCGCTTTCTGATCGCGTGGTTCGACCATTGCCACGCCAAGGGCTTGCGGGTCTACCCGCAGGCGCATACCAATACCACCAGTTTCACCTTTACTTTCGCCGACTGGAACCTGTTCGACGATTCCGCCGCCTGGCGCGAGGCTACGCTGGGCAGCCCCGAAGAGCGGCTGATGAAGCTGAGCGACCCGGGGCGCCGTGCGGCGCTCAAGGATTACGCCAACAGTGAGCGGATGGTAACCGGGGATTTGGAGAACTTCGTAATCAAGAAGATTTTTACGCCCCGGTTCAAGCATCTCGAAGGTCTGACCCTGAAAGCTGCCAGTGGGCAGTTGGGCAGCCATATCGTCGATACCATGCTCGAAATCGCGACTGCCGATGAACTGCGCACGGTATTCGACGCGCCCCCGCCGCATACCCGGCTCGACCTGCTGAAGGAAGTCGTCAACTACCCCTACGCGATTCCGGGTCTCTCCGACGGCGGCGCGCATACCAAGTTCTACTGCGGCGGACGCTATCCGACCGAGTTTCTGGCCTCGTTCACCCGCGACCACGGCATGCTGAGCCTGGAGGAGGCGCATTGGAAGCTGAGCGCGTGGCCGGCGCTATGCGCGGGGCTTGCCGGGCGCGGCGTGCTGCGCGAGGGTTACGCGGCGGATATCGTCATCTACGACTACGAACGTTTGGGGATCGAGCCGAGCGCGGTGGTGCATGATCTGCCGGGCGGCGAATGGCGGCGCGTGCAACGCGCGCGCGGCTATCGCTACATCCTGGTCAACGGCGAAGTCACTTTCGTCGACG
>DATJRJ010000156.1:0-8839 GCA_035504735.1 Binataceae bacterium (SeqCode) | reverse complement strand
CAACACAATCGCCGCTCGGTAAGGCCGATTGTCGAATTCGTCAACCGCACCGCGGCCGTTGCGATGCGTCCGAGGACCGAGCCGGTGCCGTCCTACCGGGTCGTATGGTCGGAGGCCCATCGCCTGATTCATCGGCGCGGCGAGCCCCACAGCCGACCCGGGCTTGAACTTATCATCGCCCCCGAGCCAAAAGGCGCCGGCGAGCGCCGCGATATCGAGGCCCGCGCGATCGCGGCACGAATCATCGCGCTGGTCACCGACGGCACGCTGGTGATCGATTCCGGCGCCGACGCCGATACACCGCGCCCGGCATGCTTCGGCGATATTGCAATTCTGCTGCGATCGTTCGAGGACGTCGCGATCTACGAGCGCGCGCTGCGCGAATCTGCGGTGCCTTGCTACACCATCAAAGGCCGCGGCTTTTACGGCTCGCCCGAGGTGCTCGATCTGGCCGCAATGCTCGCCGCGGTCGCTAATCCGCACGACTCGCTGGCGCTCGCCGCAACCCTCCGCTCGCCGCTGTTCGGGCTCTCCGATCAGTGCCTGCTCGAGCTGGCGCTGCATCTCGAAGCTACCCGCGAAAATGGCCGTCCTGCGCCCCCGCTGGCAGCGCTGTTCGATGACCGCGGGGAAACTTTCGATTGGCTCGCGGCTGAACGCGAAGCGGTAATCGCCGCCCGCGATACGCTCGCCGAGTTGCGTGCGATGCGCGAGCGCTGGCCGCTCACCACGATTCTGGAGCGCGCGCTCGAACTGACGCATCTCGAAGCGGTCGAGCTCGGTCTCGATGATGGACGCCAGCGCGCCGCCAACGTCGGCAAGCTGATCGAGATGGCGCGCGGCTTTCAGAGCCGGCGTTTCTTCGGCCTTGACGATTTCGCGGCTCATCTGCGCCGCCTGGTCGCCGACGAACCGCGCGAGCCACAGGCTCAAATTGCCGGCGAGCATGAGAACGTCGTGCGACTGATGACGATTCACCAGGCCAAGGGGCTCGAGTTCCCGATCGTGATAGTTGCCGATTTGGGCCGCAAGCCTCCTGCGCTCGCACCCGAGCCGCTGATTTCGCCCGAAGACGGGCTCCTGCTGCGCGATACCGTCGGCACGGGCGACGAAACGATACCCAACTTCATGGTAGACCATTACCGCGCGGCGCTCCGCGACCAGGAAGATGCTGAGGCGGCCCGAATCCTGTACGTCGCCATCACCCGCGCCCGCGACCGTCTGATTCTGAGCGAAGGCAGCACCGAGGAACGCTGGAGTGAGACCATCCGCGAGGCGATTGGCGAAGCTACGGTGCGCGACTTTGCAGCCTCGGGCGCTGCGGCCGAGCTTATCGAGATAAACGCCGATGGCTACGCGATCGAAATGACGCTCTGGCGGCCCGAGAAGCTCGCAGCAAACAATCTCGTTTATTGCGCACCCGCGCCCGACCCGGACGCCGCGCGCGAACTGTTCGAGATTGCGGCGCGCCGACTGGCGTTCGTGACGCCCGCCGCTCGCGAGCTGTCTGCGAGCCCGAGCCAGCTCGACGATTTCGCCCGCTGCCCGCGGCAGTTCTACCTGCGCTACGAGCTGCGGCTCCCCGAAGGCACGGCCGGCGCCGCCCGCGGCGCCGCGCCCGGCGGACCGGCTACCGCGATGGGCACGATCGCGCACGCCGTGCTGGAGCGGCTCGACCCGGCGGTGCCCGCCGCCGGTCTCGATCAGGCAATTTGCGAGCTGGTCGATTCGCTGACTGCCGAAGCTCCCCTCGACGGCGCGCATCGCGAGGCGCTGGTGCGCGACCTCGTGCGTTACGCTGCCAACCGCGATGACCAGGACGGCACTATTGTCGGCCGCGAGATTCCCTTCTTTCTAAAACTCGCCGACGGCGCTACCGCGATTTTCGTGCGCGGGCAGATCGACGCGCTTATCGAACGCGGCGGACGGCTGGTGGTGCGCGATTACAAGTACGCGCGGCCGGGTGCCAGCGGCGACTACGAAACGCAGCTCGGATGCTACGCGCTGGCAACGCTGGAGCATCATCCGGGCCGTGAGGTAGGCGCCGAAATCGTCTACCTTCGCGACCGCAGCGAGCGCCGCGAGCTGGCGCTGCCCACCGCGGCGGCGCTCCGCGCCGGTATCGTTGAGCTCGGCCACGCGATCGTGGAATCGCGGGACCGCCGCAACGGACCGCAGGCATGGCCGCGAAAGCCCGCCGGCCCGACGGAATGCCGCCGGCTCGGATGCGGCTACGTCGCACGATGCTGGAGCGGAGCGAAGTGAAAACGATTTACCGGATGATGGTCTGCGGGCTGCTCGCCGTGACGCTCCTCGGATGCAGGCCACGCGACGTATCGCCGGTTTACGGTACCTATATCGCTGACTATCCGGCCGCGACTGAGCGCCTGACCCTCAAGCCCGATGGCACGTTCGTGCAGAGCGTGACGCTACGTCCGCACGGCCGGACCGTGACGTCAACTGGCCACTGGAGTTTCGATCAGCCGACCGGGTTCGTGGTTTTCGATTCCGGCTATATCGAGGTGCTCGACGTCTTCAGCCGGCCACGGCCCGATTTCGCACAACCGTTGGCCGGGGTGGTCGATATGCCGGTCGAGAGCTGCTTCGGCCGCCTCTACATAGGTAGCGGCCGCTTCGTGCTGTACGGCAAGGACGAGCCGCAGCGTTTTCCGAGCGTGGCGAAAGTCTGTTGGGCGCTGTTCTAGGGCAGCAAGCGGCGCCGACCGCCAGCTCAAACCGCGTTGAAGCCGGCGCGGCTGAAGAACACGCGCGCGGCGCCAAGGCGTGCACGCAATGCTGCCATCAGTTCGGCTTCCGCGCCCGGCTGGAACCATCCTTCGTATCCGAGGCGCTCGTAGAGCGCGCCAATTCCGAGCCCGCGCGAGCGACGCCCGTTGGCGCCGTCGCCATCGAAGTAGGTATCCACGATCACGCGGTCGGCGACATCGTCGAGGATCGCCGCGAAGCGTTGCGGATGGTTCGGCATCATCGGCGCGACCGCGACCTGCACGAACACTCCCGCCGCTCGGATGCGTCGCGCGCATCGAAGCCGCCTTTCGATTGACGGAGAAGTTGGGGTCAGAGCACGCCGCACGGAATCGTCGTCGGTCTCGATAGTGAGAGAAACGATGACCCGATCTCCCAGCGCGCGCAGCAGGTCGAGGTCGCGCTCAACGAGCGGGCTGCGGGTCTGCACCAGCAAGCGTCGCGGCGGATGCCTGAGAAACGCCTCGAGGGCGCCGCGCGTGAGCTTGAGCCGGCGTTCGAGTCCCTGGTACGGGTCGGTTGCGCTCGACATGAAGATGGTGGCCGCGGCCAGCTTCTGCGCGCTGTCGAGCGCCTCGAGCTCGCGCTCCAGGAGCACCGGCAGATTGCGCTTGGCAACTACCCAGGCGCCCCATGGTCCGCTCTCGGCCCGAGCCACCGGCATCGCGCGCACGTAACAGAATGGGCATCCGCGGTTGTCGCCGAACGCGCATCCGACGTAGGGATTGAGCGTGAAGCCGAAGCCCTTCAGGAAGCCGCCGGTAGGCGTCAACGCGCGGGCCGCATCCTTCAGGAGGTAACGGCGCGAATGGAGTGCCGGATGGCGGGAGACGGCGGCCGCTTCATGTTCTCTCGGAAAGTCCATGCGAGCGCTATTTTCCTACCTCGCGGCCGCGCGCGCCATTGACATCGCGGCGCCACCACTCCAAAAATAGCCGCATGAGTCGATGGGTAAGTTGCATAGGATTGGCCTTGCTCCTCGGTTTCGCGACGGCTGCGCGTGCGCAGTATCCCGAAGCTCAACAGAACGAGAATGAATACAACGAGGATGACTCGCAGCCACTGAAAATCGCGAGTTACTTTGTCGCGCCGATCGGCTTTGCGCTCGAATGGACCGTTGCCCGTCCCCTCAACTACCTGGCGACTCAGACCCCACTCGCTCCGGCGCTGAATCCCGACAAAGATCAGTTCTACGGAACTCCGCGAATAGCCCAACTACCGCCGCCCGATAAGTTCGCGCCCGAACCTTACGAGGAAAATCCCTCGGAGTCGCACGTCCCCGTGACTGGGCAACCGGCACCAAAAGGCCCGGAGATTATCCGTCCCGCTCCGGCGCCGCCTGCGCAGACCTATCAGCCGGCAATGCGCTGAGATAAGCGCGGTCGGTTTCGCCGGTCCCGTTCCAGCGTTAGTATCTCTCGCGACAGTCTTGCCCACGGCAGACACGATGATCCGCGTAAGCGGAGATCGATCGTAAGCCGACGGGCATGCTCCCCGTTCTCATCGCAAAGGAGTGGCGATGCCCAAAATCAAAGCTGGAACTATCAACCTGAGCTATGAAATCTTCGGCAGCGGCGATCCACTGCTATTGATAATGGGCTTCGGAATGCCGGGAGTGGCGTGGACCCCGGTGCTGCCGTTCCTCGGCGGCTTCAAGTGTATCTACTATGACAATCGCGGGACCGGAAACTCGGATCGGCCGGAGGGCGCCTACTCGATAAGCGTGATGGCGCAGGATGCGGCGGCGCTGCTCGATGCGCTGGGTATCGAGAAGGCGAAAGTTTACGGAATCTCGATGGGCGGGATGATCGCACAGGAACTTGCGTTGCAGTATCCGGATCGGGTTGAGAAATTGGTCCTCGGATGCACCACGGCAGGCGGTTCGACAGCCCGCATGGCTCCATTCGAGGTGCTGGAGAAGCTGATCGCGAGCGTCCGGCTGATGGCCAGCAAGCCGGAAGAGGCGCTCGACGTTCTGATACCGCTGCTCTATCCACCCGAATTCGTGGCGAACCATCCGGAGTTGAAACCGCTAATGCTGGCGGTCTCCCAGATGGTACCGGGGACGCCGCCGGAGACCGCGGATCGGACGGTTGCGGGGCTAATTCAGTTCAATACCTACGAGCGGCTGCCGCAGATCAAATGTCCGACGCTGATCGTCCATGGCGAGAAGGATCTGCTAATTCCGGCAGAAAACGCGCGGATCATGGCGGCGCGACTCGGGCGTGCGGAGGTAATGATGATACCCGATGCCGGCCATGGCTACTGGGCCGCCGACCCAATCGGGATACATCAGCGGGTCTCGGCCTGGCTCAAAGGCTAGCGAGGGCTGCGTCGCACGGCTCGGGGATGCGGCGAAAAATTGGCACCTTCGCAATCATCCCCAATTCGGGACCCAAGGGCGCGTCCCGGGCTAGAAGGATTTCTTCGCCATGCCCCGGAGCCACGGAACGCAGCCCCAATCACGAATTACGCCTGGTTGGCACGCTTGGCGCCACGCCGCGTGCGGATGCTGATCTTGCCGTTGCGCACGACCGGTGAGCGCCGCGCCAGGCGTCGGGTCGCGATACCACGCAACTGTTCCTCACGCCATTGCAGCAATCCGGAACGCAGATAGCGGGGCTCGATACCCAGCGTTTCGCAGACCGTATTGAATGAAAATGGCCCGTCGCTATTGTCGCTGCACAGCCATTCCTCGGCCTCGGCGAACAATCGCTTGCGCGGCCCGCCGCGGCTGGCGGAATTGTTCTGAAAGCATCGCAACGCGTCTTCCAGCACCGCCATCATCAGACGTTTGAGCGGACGCATCGCGCTATCGTCGCGGCGCTCGTCGTAATACTGATCGGGCGTTAAGACTTCCGGTGTGAAGAGTGAACCTAGAACTCCGCTTTCCCAGTCCATAATTAAGCCTGTCCTCCCCTCCTGACGTTTCCAGGCTCTGGCCGATGCTCGCTGCGCATCGACTTGCTGTGCAAAGCCTGCCGGGAAAGACAGCAATGCTCGTGCCGAATGTTCAGTTGCAGGGCTACCGCATCGGGATACCCCCACGCAGATCCCGATTCTCAGCAAAATGCCCGAGGCGGGCGAGCTTTTTCGGCCATCCTGATTTCCTATCAAAAGATGCGGCGCAAGATTAGAAAGTTCGGCTCAACAGACATACGATTCATTCGTTCAATTAGCGCAAAAATCGTGAGAATAAGTGATTTTTTCGGCGCTTTTGCGACTATAAGCCGGAAAAGTGGCAATCTCTGCCGGGCTTCACTTGTAATGTCCACTTTTGCCGGGTGACTGCTTATCGAGTCTTGCAAATCGGTCCTCATCCTGTTTTTTCAACCGCGCATCAGGCTCACTAAATCTCCATATCGGAGACCCAGTGCAGTCCGGGAAATCTGCAGAGTAAAGCGCGGATTAGCTGAAAAATAGGGAGTCGACTATGGTGTAAAAGTTACAGAAAGTTGCAATTCTGCACCATCGATTCGCGGCTCGCGAAGGCCGACTGAGTCTTAAAGAAACGCAGAAACCAGGTGCCAGGTTTCTTGGCAGCGTAGCTATCACTGCATGGTGCGGCCGCCACCCGAGCCCTGAGGACCGAGTTTCCGCTCCTCGATCTTGAAGGTCAGAATATCCAGAAAACACCCGATACGTTCGGTGCCGGCCTCAAGCAGGGTCTGTTTTTCGATCGGCGCGATATCGAGATGGAAGCACAGAAAATTCACCAGCGCGGCGCCGCTGAGGCCGCGTTCCTCGACCAGCGTATTCCAGGCCTGCTCGGCCGGCTCGCTACCAAGATAGTTAAACAGCAGCTCGCGCATCGTCTCCATCGTCTCGGGATCGGTGGCGAGCGCCGCGCTGGCGACCGGACGCCATTCGACCTCACCGCGGCGGTAGGTTCGATCGCGCAACTCGCGCTCGACCCGGAATTCGCTGAGGCCTTCGAGAATCAGGTTGTAGCGGCCGTCGGGCAGCCGCTCGACCTCGTCGATTCGTCCGGCACATCCGATCTCGAAGATATCGGGCCGCGCGTAGTAGTCCTCCTCCCAATCGCCCTTGAGCAGTACCATCCCGATAATCCCGTCGCTGTCCTTGATATCGGCGATCATCTGGCGATAGCGGGGCTCGAAAATATGCAGCGGGATGCGCAGGCCCGGAAACATCACCAGGTTCGGCAGCGGGAAGAGGGGAATTATTCTCGGTAGTTCAGCCACGGCGGAGCAAACTCCGGCCACCCGTTCAGTCCGGCTCTGAGGTTAGGGGCGACAGTAACAGGCGTCAAGCCGGAAAGCTTCAGCATCATGATTCGCAACCGTTCGCGGTGTTCGCTGATACGCCGGCGCACTATACTTGGTTACGGAAAAAACTACGCCAGCGATGGCTGTCAGGTTGTGCAACAGACCGCAAAACGGTTCGGGGAGCAATAGACGGCAAAATGCAGACCGACCTGTTCATAAACGGTGCCTATACGGCCGCGATCAACGGCGCGCGCTTGCCGGTGATCGAGCCCGCAACAGAATGCGAGCTGGCCTCGGTGCCGATTGCGGGCGAAGAGGACGTGGCGCGCGCCATCGCCGCGGCGCGTGGAGCGGCGGACCGCGGAACCTGGCCGAGGCTGAGCGCCGAGGCGCGCGGCCGGATTCTCAATCGAATGGCGGATGGAATCGAGCGGCGGGCGAAGGAACTCGGAACGCTGGAAGCGCGCGACGTCGGCAAACCGATCGCCGAGTGCGTGAATCACGATATCGCGCGCGCAGCCAGGAATCTGCGCTTCTTCGCTGCCGCCGCCGAAACCTGGACTCAGGAGGCCTCGTTCAGCGACGCCAGATTTCTCGGCGCCGATCTCAAGCTGATGAACGTCACTGCGCGCAGCCCGCTCGGCGTCGGCGCAATTATCATCCCCTGGAACTCGCCGCTGATGCTCGCGACCTGGAACCTTGGCCCCTGCCTCGCCACCGGCAACGCCTGTGTGCTCAAGCCCTCCGAACTGGCGCCGCTGACCTCGCTCGCGCTCGGCGAGATCGCCGCCGAAGCCGGGCTCCCGCCCGGCGTGCTCAACGTCATCACCGGGCTCGGTGCGACCGGCGCAGCGATGGTTGCACATCCGGAGGTCGATGCGATCGCATTCACCGGCGGCGTCGGGACGGGGCGCAACGTGATGGCAACGGCGTCGGCCTCGCTCAAGCGCGTGACACTCGAACTCGGCGGCAAGTCGCCGAACCTGGTCTTCACCGATGCGGACCTCAAGCGCTCCGCCGCCGGCGTGGCGCGCTCGATCTTCCGCAGTCAGGGTCAATCGTGCGTGGCCGGCTCGCGATTGTTGGTCGACCGGCGCATCGCCGCGGAATTTCTCGAACTGCTGATCGGCGAGACTGGGAGGCTCAAGATTGGTTCGCCCCTCGATGACGTGACGGACTATGGTCCGCTGATTTCTGCGAGCCATCGCGAACGCGTGCACGGCTTCGTCACCGAGGCGGTTGCGTCCGGAGCGCAACTGCTATGCGGCGGCACGACCCCCTCGAAACCGGAACGCGGCTACTACTATCTGCCGACGGTGCTCGATGGTGTGAACGAAAAGTCGCGCGCCGTCAGCGAGGAGATTTTCGGCCCGGTGCTGACAGTCGAGCGCTTCGAGGACGAGGCCGAAGCGATCGCGAAGGCCAACGCCACCCGCTTCGGACTTTCGGCCTATATCTGGACGACGCGGATGGAGCGCGCCCTGAGAGTCGCGAATCAGCTCAAGACCGGGATGGTCTGGGTCAACAGTTTCTTCCTGCGCGATCTCCGCACGCCGTT
This sequence comes from Binataceae bacterium (SeqCode), assembly GCA_035504735.1. Lineage (GTDB taxonomy): Bacteria > Desulfobacterota > Binatia > Binatales > Binataceae > JAJPIG01. Next base: position 286 of record DATJRJ010000156.1, on the reverse strand, counting down.
CGGGGGCGCGCGTCAGAGCGGACTCGGCCGCCAGGGCGGACGCTACAGTCTGGAGTTCTGGACCGAGCCGCGCATGATCTGCCTGACCTACGGGGAGGACCACCATGGGTGAGGTCGCCGCCGCAATTCTCAGCACGCACGTGCCGCGCCTGATGATTCACGATCCCGAAGCGCGCCGCGCTTACATGGGCAAGCACATTTCGACCTTTTACGAAGCGATGGAACGGGTTGAGCGCGAGCGCCTGCAAACCCTCAAGTTCGACACTTTCGTGCTGTTCGATGCGCA
>DATJRJ010000155.1:0-15879 GCA_035504735.1 Binataceae bacterium (SeqCode) | reverse complement strand
AGTAATTGAGTTTCAACGCAGGCAGCGAGGCGAGCTGTTGTTGACCGGCGGGCTCCGGCGGCGACAGCGTCTGGAAGCCGGCCGCCGACAGCATCGGTTCGACTTCCATCGCGCGCTGCTGCGGGGTCTTGACCATTTTACCGAGGCTGCTCGGACTGCCGCCCATCCCCATCCCGCCGATGCCACCCATCGACGAGGGATCCATACAGGCACCGAGCTGTAATCCCACGACGATCATTACCACCATGGTCGGATTCGCGATTGTGATCGCAACCCGGCGCGCGGCACGAAGCACGCGTCCGATCGTTCCGTGGGCTCGAAGGCTGGTCTCAGCCGGCTTGATATTCATGATGATAGGCGTGGCCGATGCCGCCCTTATAAATTATCGCAGCGCCCGGCCGTTTGTCACGACGGCGCGGCTGCCGGCAAACGGTTAGCGGCAGTCACATCAAAGCCGCACCGGTGAGCGATCGGCAGCATACTGTATTTCGCCATCTTGGACGCTGTGTTATAGCGGGGAGCGTCGGAAGGAATTTTCAGTGCCGGACGCTTCAAAACCCCGCAACCGCAGGCCTGTATTCACGCTGCAAGCGTTGATCCTCGCGGCTCTCGGCGCGGCGCTATTCGGCTGGCTGGCGATGCTTGGTACGGGCTGCGGGCCGGGACTGGGCGCGGTCGAGATCACGGCCACCACCTCGACCAGTCCCACCGGCACGCCGACGCCGGGGCCGCTCTCGGGCGACGTGCTGATCGCCGGCGGAATCAATGCGGCCGGCAACGCGGTCGGTACGGCCGAAATTTACAACCCCACCACGGAGATCTTCTCGAACACCGGCACGATGATCACTGCGCGGGCGTTCCACACTGCGACCGAGCTCGCCAACGGCACGATATTGCTGACCGGAGGCCAGAATGCCAGCGGGACGCCGCTCAGCTCGGCTGAAATCTACAATGAGTCGAACCAGCTCTTTCATGCCACGGCCGGCAAGATGGTGGCTGCTCGCTCGCTCCAGGCCGCGACGGCATTACAGAACGGCCACGTCCTAATCACCGGCGGCGTCGGCAGCGGCGGTATTCCTCTCGCCACCGCGGAGATCTATACGCCATCGACCGGCGAGTTCACCGCGACCAGCTCCAATATGAACTTCAAGCGCGCTGCGCACACTGCGACCCTGCTCAACAATGGACAGGTTTTGATCGCCGGCGGCTATTCGGATGTCGGCCGGACCACGGTGCAGAACACCGCCGAGCTCTACAACCCGAGCAATCAGACCTTCACCACGATTACGGACCGGATGCTTGATAATCGCTATTTCGATCAGGCGCAGTTACTTACCGGCGCGACCCTGAACGGATATGTGTTGCTTGCGGGAGGACACGATACCAACGTGGTGACGGCGACCGCCGAGCTTTACAATCCGAGCGCGCAAGCTTTTATCACCACCGCCAGCGTGATGACGATCAGCCGGATGCAGTTCGCCTCGGCAGTCCTTCAAAGCGGCCAGGTCCTGCTCTGCGGTGGATTGACCAACGCGAGCACGGTCACGCAGACCGCGGAAATCTATACGCCGGGCGGGGTCTTCGGTCCCACCGGCAATATGACCGATTTCCGCCGCTACCATACCGCGACTGCGTTCGTGACCGGCCCGCTGATCGGCGAGGTTCTGGTCACCGGCGGCCAGGACAGCACCACTATCGCCAGCACCGTGAGTACCGCCGAGCTCTACGATCCGGCCTTCAACTCCTTCACCGCTACCGACTCGATGGCCAACTCCCGCTATGGCCAGACCGCGGTGATTCTTCCGTAAGCCGATCCGATTCGATTCGGAATAGGCGTGAGACGCGGCTCACCCGACGAGTGGAGCGGGCCGCGTCCGGTTATGGTGGGTAGAACGGACGGCATGCGGGGAAGAATGACACCGGGACATCGCTCATCCCCTCCAGGTCTGAGCGATCGCCCCGGTTGCGGGCGTACGGCGCGCCGGTGCCAGAACCGCCTCTCCATCCTGCGGCTCGGGCAGTCCGAGCTTGTCGAGCACCGTCTTCTGACTGACGCGCAGCCCGCGGTCGGCGAGCTCTGAAATCGTATCGGCAAAAACCTTGACGTCCTGATCGTCGGGCAAGCCCAGGATGAACTGCGGATAGCGCCGGCGCGGCCCGCAGTTCAGATCGACGATCGGCTTCACCAGGTCGTGCGTGATGGTCGCGGCGAGCCGCCGCGCATCGGCGTTCATGATGTCGCGGCGCACCGTCTGATGGACTTCGGCGGCGGCGCGCGAGCCGCCCTGGCGTGGCATCTCGGTGGTCAAGGTCTGGCCGAGCACTGCCTTGCTGACCTGCTGATCGAGATAGCTGCAGAAGCTTTCGTAAAGCTCGGCGCTGCCGCTCTGGCGCGCCTCGGTGAACTCGATCAGCATCGAATCCGGTATCACCGCGCCGGCATCGGTGCCGATATTGGTCACCGCGTTGAGCAGCACGCGCTTGTCATTCTCAGTTGCGCCGGGACCGTACTTGCCAACCCGCAGCGGCTGTCCGAAGACCTCGGTGAAGGTGACCCAATCCTTCAGTACGTAATTCTTAAACAGGTAGGCCCATCCCGCCGCCCGCGCGATTCCGCCGCGCACCGGCAGGCCCGACTTCGCCTGCGCGATGTGCACGATAAACTTGTACGGGCAGAGCGGCACCGTGAACGGCTGCATCGGCGATTCCGAGAACCGGCCGCCGCTGCGAAAGTGCGAGGGGCCGCCGGCCGCCGTCGCGGCGCTCTCGCCCTCGCCATCCAGGCTCCGCAGCAGCAGCGTTTCGCCATTTACCCAGTCGAACATGAACCAGCGCGGATCGCGCCATACCAGCCGCTCTGGAAGCCAGGTGCGGCCCTCGGTGTTCCAAATGATCTCGACCGCCGAGAAGCCTTTCCCGACCGCATCCAGGATGTCGAACAGCACGCTTTCCATCGGCAGCGTGCCCTCGAGCAGCACCTCGCGCACCAGCGCCGCGATACTCTGGTCCTCGGCCGAGCTCGAGGCCGGGCGGATGATCATGTCGAGCTGCGCGACCGATTGTTTGCGCGTCGAGAGCACCGCCAGGTAGTGCAGGTCCTTCTCCTCCATCTCTTCGGCCAGCTCGAGATATTGATAGGGATCGCCGGCTTCGGCTTCTCGCAAAATTCCCGCCAGCCGCTCGGGCGTGAGCCCGACCGACGGATGCATCACGGAATAGATGTTGCGGATTCCGGCGAAGGTCGGGGCCGCCTGCACCTCGCGCAACCGTGCCGGCTCGACCTCGCGCCCGTATGCATCATAGAGTTTCATTTTTCACCTGCTCGGATCATGCGCCGATGCGTCAAGGTTTCTTCCGGACTCGCCGCCTGCTCACCACGCACCGCTGCCGAAGCGCCCGGCGCGCCCTGCGGGCGCATCTTCCGCCGCGATCAGATCCGCCCCGCGCTGCGCTATCGCCCCGAAGCGATCGAGTGTGCGCGGCATCGAGAGGTAGTCGTACTCGATGACGTTCTGATAGCTCGCGAAGCAGGCCAGCGCGCCAGCGATCGCGGAGTCGCCATGGCGCTCGCGGCCTGCGGCGTCGCGCTCGCGGCGATCGGGGACCTTCACGATGCCCTTGTCCATCACCAGCGTGCGATGGTCCGACAAGATCGCGGCGTCCTTGGGAATCTCGATCGTGCCGTCCTCGAAGGCGGCCTTGTAGCGCGGCATGTTGTCGCGATACCAGTCGGGCGACAGCATCACCTGCCGGATACGCTGGCCGTAGCGCTGCATCGAAGTCTCGGCCAGGTACTGGCCGTTGCCGCGCGCGTCCATCGCGCCGGCGAAAAAGCGCGGCAGCCGGTCCACGATATAAAAGAGGATCTGTTCCTGCTGGCGGAACGGGATGTTGCGCAACTCGACTACGAACGGCGTGCGGCGCGTGAGCCGCGCTTCGATCTGCAACGGCCAGATTACGGTCAGATCGCCGCTGCGCCCAAAGTCCTCGCCGAAACAGCTCATCAGCTCCGGGTCGAGCAGCGCCATCACCGGATCGAGCTGCTCATGGCAGAAATCCAGCGTGGTCTTTTGCCGCACGTCTTCGGCCGCGGCCGCGAAATGCGCCGGCATCTCCCAGCGCACCACCTGGCCCGCAGTGCGCATCCGGCTTTCGATCAACGGAGTCGACAGGAAGGCGCCGGCGTTGGCGCGCGGGATGCAGAACAGTTCCTCGTCGGCGTGCTCGCCGTAAAACAAAACGATCTCCTGCCGCCAAGCGCGCTCGCTCTCGGCGCTCCATTCGAGCTTGCGGCGCTCGCAAATCTTGTGGAACAGCCCATCGTCGATCGCCTCGTCCAGAGTGATTCGATGCAGCGAGTAGTTGAGCCGCCCGGCGCGTATATCGGTCACCAGCTCGTTGAAGGGACTGGTCGCGCCGTTATGGGTCGAGATTACACGCACCATCCCGCCCCACATCGTGAAAGCCAGCGCCGCCTTCATCAGGCCGCCGAGGTCGTCGTGAAAGGCCGCCTCGTCGATCACCGCGCGGCCGTCCTTGCCGCGCAGGTTCGAGGGGCGCGAGGAGAGCGCGACGATCTTGTGGCCCGAAGCGAAACGCACACGATAGGCGAGGATGTCGCGGTTCTCGTCATTGACCGCGATTTCCTCGACCTCGCGCGCCGCGCGGTTGAAGCGCCGTGCCCATTCGGCGGCGGTCCACACGAACTCGAGCGCCATGTCCTTGTTGTAGCCGATGTACCAGGTGTCGAGGCCGCCCTGGGCGGCCGCTGCGAGCGCCGCGTCGGCGGCCTCAGTCCAGGTCAGGCCGACCCGCCGCGATTTTTCGCAGACTTTGACCTGGGCCTGGTCGGCAATCCATCGTCGCTGATACGGCAGCAGCATCGAAAGTCTTTCAGCCATCCTTGTATCCCCCCGGTCGTTAAACCTGGATCTCCAGTAGAGCGCGGCGAATCCGATCCTCGGTCTCAGGCGTCAGACCGGCGCTGCGCGCGACTGCGCTGACCTTGGCGTCGGCGGCGGTTACTTTTTCGGCCAGCCTGACGCGGGTCTCTTCGAGCCATTTCTTTTGTGTCACCCAGGCGCGGCCGAGATCGGCCACGGTGCGCGCCAAGGCGCTGAGGTTGAGATGCTTCAGGTCGCGGGCTTCGACCGCCACCAGGATTTCGAACAGCCGCTGCTGAATCAGGCGCTGCAGCGCCTCGTTGATCTGATTGCTGTCATCGGGCGCGCTTTCGACGATCGCACGCGCCTGCTCGGTCGCGAGCCGGACTTGCTCGAGGCGCAGATCGAAGCGTTTGCCGTAGGCGGCCAGCCCGTTGGCCGAGATCGCGTAGCCCTGCTCCGCGAGCCACCGCGAGAGCTTCGCATAGCCGGGAAAGGACTTTTCGGCGAGCCGCCGATCGAGTTCCTTGCGCAACTCCTCCGGCAGCATCATCACTCTTGAAGGCCGCGGCATGGCCGGTCACCAGCTCTTCTTCGGCCGCGCGATTCCGGCCGGTGCCGGCCTTGTATACTCGACCACGTCGACGCCCTTGGCGGTGAGCTTCCCGAACCAGTTTTCCGAGTCCTCGCCCTCCAGTTCGACCATGCCCAGGTCGCGCAGATAGGTGAGCTCGCGGCGCATGCTGTTGGGCGAGAGCCGCAGATGAATCTCGCTGATCACCCGCCAGACAATGGCTTCTGACACCGGCATCGGACGGCCCGCGTCCAACACCCGCATGATTCTCCAGCGCGCTTCCTCGCGCTGCTTCTGTTCAAGATTGAGATTGTCCATAAAGCCTATGTCGCACCGAGTCCAGGTCGCGGCGCACGGTATCCAGCTTGGCGTCGATCACGGCGCCGAACCTGATCCAGTCCTCCCGCCGCACGTAATCGCGCGGCAACTCAGATTTCAGGCCCGACAACGCGTGCTCGACCCCATGCGCATAATCAGTGCCTTCGCGGCGCAGCGCCTGAAAACGCTCCAACTCGCCGGCTTCGTGGTGTTTGAACAGCATGCGGATGGCGGCGAGATTGAGGGCTCCCAGCGCAACCAGAAAAATCACAATGATTGCCAGGTCTTGGGAGCTCACCGAATTTTGCTCTCCTTCACTGCTGCAGCCGGCCGTGCCGGCGCGGCCGTTCGGTCGGTCGCGGATACACGGTGAGATTCATTTGCCCTCCGGCTCGGTCTCACGCTTGAGCTTCACCGCGCCCGCCATCGTGATCATCACCAGCCCCAATCCGGAGCCGTAGGCGGCCGCATCGGTGGCCGTGAAGCTGCCCAGATGAAATACCGCCGCCGACCAGAAGATGATGTAAGCGCCGGCGCCGGCCACGCCTACCACCCGGGCCGCATCGAAGGTCAGATTGTCCTTGCCGGTCAAAATGTCGGTGACGAATCTCATCATGATACGATGATCCGTTTCACGTCGCGCTCCTCATGGATCCGCCGTTTCGTTGACGTCGAGGCCCATCGCGGCTCCGCGCGCGATCAGCACGTCTGCGGCCGCCTCGTCCAAGTCTTCATCGATCCGAACCAGCAGATGGGTCGGGTAATCTTCGTAGCCGCCGGTCATGATACGGACCAAGTTGGTGACCGGCGGATCGCCGTCGAATTGGAACAGCACTCCGATCGCGAACTCCATCGCGCGCGCACCATTAACCTCCAGCGTCATCTTTTTTATTTTCCCCCTGCGGTCGCCGCGCACCTCGCGGACTGATTTGCGCGGCTGCGCTGCGCTTCGCCTGGCGTTACTCCGCGACTGCCTGCACGTCGCTTTCGAGCTGCGGCAGGTTGAGGCCCGACGGCGAGGTTCCTAGGTCGCTGATCCATTTGAAGAACAGCGGTGCATGAACTTCGTCGCAGCGCGCCGCAAACCAGGCCCAGGTGAACGGCTGCAACTGGCCCCAGGTCACGCAATTGCCGCCGTTGGCGTCGAAATCGACAATCGGGATCGCATGGCCGCCGAGCGCCGCACCGTCGTTCGCGCCCACGTCCCACGGCTTGCCCGACTGAAAGTTGTCCATGTCGGCCTGCAGGATTTGGACGCCGATATAGGCCGCGCCGAAAAGCTGCACGGTCATCTTCACTTCGTCGAGCTTGCTCTGGTCGACGTCGGCGAATGCATCGACCTTCACGCCCGACAGCCCCACGTTGCGCATGAAGTTGAGCGCATCGAGTTCAGTCGCGCCCTGGTCGGTAGCCGGGTTGCCCGGCTGATATCCGCCGACCTCCTCGTACATTGCGAGCACCTCGTCGTCGCTCGGAATCACGATCCCGTCGGTGTTCGCCGTCACCGCCATCACGATATGGCCGAGGCCCGCGCAGGTGCAGTCGCCGATCTGATCGTTGTCCATCATGCCCCAGGCGGCCGAGACCGCATCGCTCCAGTTGACGGCCGTCTGCAACGGCGGCAGCGCGGCAAGATTGAGATAGTTGGCCAGTTTGAGAGTGCGCGGATCTTTTTTCGGCGGCAGTTTTCCCAGTTTCACTTTTTGTGTTCACTCCTTCTTTCGCGTCTACTTCCCGTCCGGTAGCGCTTGTCTGCTCTTTTATGGATTGACCTTGGTCGTGCCTTGCAGCGTGGTGGTGGTCTGGGTGATTTGTGCGGGCTGGCCGGCGACGACACTGCTTTCGGCATCGCAAGCCGCCTTCGCGATCACTGCTGCCGACGCGATACCCATCGGCGATACGGTCATCAGCACGGCGATCGCGGGACCGAGCGCGGCGCAATCCGCCGCGTTCATCGCGAACGACGGGTGCTGGCTGGTGAATGGAATCGTCGCGCATCCGGCGGCCACGAACGCGTTTCCGAACAGCACCAATGCGAATACGCACCATCGTTGTCGGTCATTCTGAGGCGCAGTCCAGCGATCCCGGGATTCTTCGCCGTGCTCAGAGCCGCAACCGATAAACTTTATTTTCATATGGCATCCGCCGTCAGCATGATTTCTGTCCACTGGATCGCAGCCTGGAGATTGATCGCGTCGGCCGGCACAATCAGCCGCGCTTCGAGGTCGCGGGTCTCGTCGATCGCGCAATCGACATCGCCGTCCAACCGCAAGTAACGGCGGCCGAGCAGGTTGCGGCACTGCTCGTCTACACACTGCGCGGGTCCTTCCAGCAGCACGTCGATCAGCCCGTTATCCAGCCATTGCACGCCGCCCCAGGCGCCCGGCTTGATCGGAGGCGGATGGGCGTTGCCGGTGCCGACCGACAGCATCCAGATCTCGTCGAGCTTGTGGCCGTGGCCGATCGCCCACGCCAACGCGACCATCGCCGGATCGTTCGCCGCCACGCCGCCGTCGATAAAGCTGCCGACCGCGCTAAAAAAAACCGGCGGCGCGCTGCCCGCCATCGCCGCGGTGACCGCGGTCACGGCCGGAGTCTCGCGGCTGAAGCGCACCGGTGCGCGCGCTTCGCAGTCGTAGGCCGTGACGATCACGTCGCGCTGCAATACACCGAGGGTCATGAAGCCGAAAATTTCCTGTAGCGCCTCGAAGCGTCCGCTGGCCTGGTACTTCGGACCGCTCAACGAGCCCAGCGAGGCCATCTCGTCCACGAAGCTGGAATGAAAAATCCGCGGAGCGTCGCGCAAATAGAGATCCACGATCTGCGACACGGGAATTCCGGCGGCGAGACCCAGCGCGATGATCCCGCCGGTCGAAGTGCCGGCGAACAGCGCCGCGCGCGCGAGCAGGGCGGTCGATCCTGCGAGCCGCTGAACCAGCCGGGCACTGAACGCGCCGCGAATTCCGCCGCCGTCGAAGCTCAGAATCAAATAACTCACAAGCCCCTCTACTCGTAGGCGCGGTTCAGCCATCCGCGCAGAAAATGTTGGCGGAGCTGGCCGCAGGCCGTGCTGCCGTATGTAGTGGCAGCGGCGAGCTGCCGATAATGGCCCGCCGCCTCGGAACGCAGCGCTGCGAGCAGCGCATCGCTATCGGCGCGGCTTGCGGCGCTACGGGTCTGCGCGCCGAGCGCGCCGTCCTCGCCGACCGCGTTGCCGCAGGCTCGGAGCGCCCGCTGCAGGCACAAGGTCGCTTCGCGCGGTCCCATATTGATGGCGAGATTGAAAAGTTTCGCGCCGATTGCTTCGGGCAGCGTTCCGAACTCGTAACGCAGCCACCAATCCCGATAGTAAATTGCGGCGGCTTGCGCGCGCGTGAGCGCCGCGATGTCGAGCTCGGGGTATTGCCGCTGGGAAATGCCGAACTTGGTCGGACCGCCAGAATCGCCGATGGCTACCGTATAGCTTCCTTCGTCAACGAGCACGCGCTCGAAGGCTTTGATGAACGGGCCGGGATAGGACCCTGAAGGCACGCTGGGCTGTTCGTTCGGCATGACATTTCACTCAGAAACGAAAATCAGCTAGGGAGATCATAAGAGCAGAGTAAAGATGTCAGACGGGCGAAATTAGGCTGAAATATTTCAGCCGCAGCGTAATTGATATCTAAACACTACCTAGTGGCGGCGGATAAATGACGATTCGGTGGCTAATAGTGTTCAATCTAAGAAGGAGCTATCGCGACCGGAGCTGATTTGACGAGGGTGACGGGCGGATATGCCTTATGGACCCGGATGTAAAAAGCTCCAAAGAACAAAAGGGCCGAAAAGCTAAAGTCACTTCATCGTCGGCGGCCTGAATCGAGAAGTGAAGACCGGAGCGGGAGTTGTAGAAAAGGCGACCGCGCGAACGGCCCAAAAGAGTTCGCGTCGCTCAGAGGACGGTCAGCTGGTTGTGCCAACCACGCGGCGACTTTCCGCCAGTACCTGGTAGACCCTGCGCGAGGTGCAATGCAGCGCCCGGGCGATAGCTTCGATAGTGCGGCCGTCCCCGCGCATCGTGAGAATCTGGTCACGCCGGGAGACCGGGTTGGGAACGTCCATCCGGTCGCCGCCATAAATACGCGCCAGCTTCTGGGCCGCCGGCAATCCGATCGATCGGGCAATCGGATCTTCGGCCCCCGGCGCCTGAGGGACATACAATCGCGTCCCGGCAAAATCGGAGACCAACTTCCCCGCTGCGTCGTTGCCAATGGCTTCTACGATTTCCATCAGAATAGACATACCCTGTTACCATCGCTTGCAGCGTTGGGCGGGATAGCTGCCGCCAATGCTGACAAGATGAGCGCGGGAAGGGCAATCGATGCCTTCCCATAGGTTACATAGCGCTGGTTAGCAGGAAGACTGGGTTGATCCCAATCAAGCAGAAGTGATTAAGGCCAAGTTGATCATTTGAAACCCACTCAACGCTGAATGAGGGCCCCCTCCGGACCGACATCCCCTAAACAGCGGCAGAGAATTCGAGCAGGCACAGGCGAAACTATGGTTACACTGCAATGCCTCCTTCGTACTCGGCCCCTGAACATTCGCGTCGACGCCAGAAGCTCGGCGGGACATCGCGCCGCGTGTTCAGTTTATCCACAGTAGTGTGGTAATTCCTCCCGCGGCCATTATTTGCTCCTCTGAGCAGGGGAAAAAGAATGGTCCAGGCTTGGTCTGAGCCCCACGTTGGTATCCAGTGCGACGTGGCACGTCGCTTGCGTTGCGAACGCAGCGATGCTAACGCCGTTGCTTTCCGATAATACGGCTAAAGAGTGCTGAGCCGGTAGAGCGTGCGGAGCAGGAATATTGCTGCAACCTGAAACCAAAAGACGACACAACCCCATTGTCATTTGTATTTCATATAAGTGACATTTTGTCAACAACAGTAGTAGACTTTTCCGCACGACTTGAACTGATCATGCGGCAGTTCGGATCGGTCGCCGAACTGGCCCGCGCGATCGGCGTGTCGGACAACGCGATCTACAAATGGCTCGCCGGCCGTGGGCAGCCGAGCCTCTCGAGCGTGGTTGCGATCGCACAGGCGGCGGGCGTTTCCGTCGAATGGTTGGCCACCGGCCACGAGGCCAATGTCCGTACCGGCGGCCCGGTCAGCGTCGCGGTCGCGGGCGACTACGCGTTCATGCCGCGCGGCGAAATCCGCGTCGGCGGCCCGCGCGGTGCACGGCTGCGGAGCTCGCTGATCGTCGATGTGCTGGCCTTCGGTATCGGCTGGCTCGAGCATCGGCTGGCCGCCGAACCCGAACGCCTGATGCTGCTCGAGGTCAGCGGCGATTCGATGGCGCCGACCCTGCGTGAAGGCGACCTGGTGCTGGCCGATCTACGTCAGACCCGCGCCCGCATCGACGGCGTCTACGTGCTGCGCGAGCAGAACGATCTGGTGGTGAAGCGAATCCAGCGCCAGCGCCTGGGGGCGGCGCTCACGATTCGGAGCGATAATCCGAATTATGAGCCGATCGTGACTTCGCCGCGGGCCGTGAGTATTGTCGGTCGGGTGATCTGGACCGGCAAGGGCCTTTAGTTCCGACGACCAAACGCGAATGCGGCCGGAGTTTCGGGCTGCGCGCGATGGTGGTCACCGGGCGGAGCCGGAATCAGCCGAACGGGGTTCACGAGATAGCTGTGAAATCGGAAAGCATGATGATCCTGATCAGCCGCCGCGCGTTGCGATCGGGACCACGCGCGGCCATGGCCGTAATCGGCCTGGCGATGGCGTGCTGGGGTTGTGCGGCGCCCGCCGCCGAGGGCTCGGCCATGAGCAACCCATCCTCAGCGCAGAGTCAGTCGGACGTGGCGCGGCCGATCTTCGATGCCAGCGGAGTTTGGGACGGCCAGTCGATCGCCAGCTGCACCTCGTTTAACCCACTGGGGTTCAATACGCGCTGTAACGCGGTCAACAAGATCTTGCTGACGATGGTCCAGGAGAACACCAAGATCACCGGCTTCTACAAGTGTTCAATCGGCAACATGGACTGCCGCAACCAGAACGACAGCGGCACGATCGCCAGTGGCGCGATCAATAACGGCCGCCTCGCCCTGCGGATCGGGATGCCCGATGGATCGAGTTGCCTTTTCAACGGCGTGCCGACCGCCGCCAATCAAATCAAGGGCAACTACCGATGCTACCAGGGGGGTGGGATGGCAGAGCAGGGCAGTTTCGACGTCGGCCGCAACTACTAGCTCGTGCTGGTCGCCGCGATCATGCGCGCATCGCACGATCGGTGATTTTCCGATACCCCGCGATCGAGCCCCGGAGCGCGCCGTGCTTGCGTCTACGAGCAAGCGTCCTATAGAAGTTTTATCCGGCCCTGACATGACACGCAGACGCGCAGGCTATCGCGGAGGTGTATGGGCGTGAGTGTGCGCGCCGAAAAGCTGGCGTCATCGATAGTGACCGTCAGCGACGACCAGGTTTCATGCGAATTTGACGGCGAGGCGGCGATTCTGGACCTCAAGCAGGGCGTCTACTATGGGCTCAACCCGGTCGGCGCGGCCGTCTGGGCGCTGATCGCGAAACCGTGCAGCGTCGCCGAGATCAAACGCGCGGTCCTCGAGCGATTCGACATCGCGCCCGAAGAGTGCGAGCGTGACCTGCTCGAGCTGCTCAGCGAACTTGCCGAACGCGGCCTGATCCGAGTCGAGGATGAGGGCGCTGGTTAAATTCTTACGCCTGCCATGGCGCGACCGCGGCCTGGTCGTGCGCGCCTTCCTGAGCTCGAGCCTGATCAGGGCAGGGCTCGTGCTGATGCCCTTGCAGAGCCTGCGCGCGGCGGTGCATCGATCGGGGCGCCGCCCGATGAACCACGGCCGGCGGCCCGAGACGGTGAAAATCGCGTGGGCGGTTGCGGCCGCGAACCGGATCTGGCGCGGCGATTGTCTGCCGCGCGCGCTCGCCGCCGAGTTGATGCTGCGCCATTACGGTTACCCGGCGGAGTTCAAGATCGGTGCAGGACGCGACCCCAACGGCGCGTTCATCGCACACGCCTGGGTCGAGAGCGAAGGCCGGATTGTGATCGGCGATTTTGAACTTGGGAAATACGCCGAACTGATTCACGCCGCCGCGCCGGCCGCGAGCGGCTCGATTGCGGACAAAATCTAACGGAGCGCTTCGGCTCCAGGAATCAAAACGATGCCCTTTCTCGAGACCTGCCAGACTCTGGATGACCATAAGGATTATCTTTCCGACCCCGTACGCCTGGAGGCTTACAGCCGGGCGATTGCCGAGGTAGTCAAACCCGGCGACGTGGTGCTCGACCTGGGCGCCGGTACGGCGATCTTCGCGATGCTGGCATGCCGTGCGGGCGCGGCGCGCGTCTACGCGATCGACGATGGCGGTGTAATCGAAATCGGGCGCGCTGCAGCCGTAGCCAACGGTTTTGCCGATCGCATCATCTTCCTGTGTGGCCATTCGACCCGCATCGATCTGCCGGAGAAATGCGACGTTGCGGTCACCGAACAGATGGGCGGATTCGGTTACGAAGCGGGGGTGGTGGAGTTCTTGAACGATGCGCGGCGCCGGCTGCTCAAGCCCGCCGCGATCACAATTCCGCGTCGCATCGAGACCTTCCTGGCGCCGGTTGAAAACCCCGAGTCCTACGAGCTGGTCGAATTCTGGGAAGAGCGGCGCGCCGGTTTGGATTTCAGCGCGGCGCGGCCGTTCGCCGCCAATGATGAAGACTTCGGCTACTATGAAGCGCGACATCTGATCGGTGAGCCGCAGCGCGCCACCGCATTCGATCTCGATCACGTCTGCCCTGAAATCATCCCGCTGCAGACCGAGCTGCAAATCACCCGCGCCGGGCTGCTGCACGGCCTCGGCGGATGGTTCGCCGCCCATCTGTCGACCACTGCGGTCCTGACCAACTCGCCGCTTGCGCCGCAATGTATGGATCGGGCGACCGCCTTTTTTCCGCTCGAGCGGCCGGTCCCGGTGACGGCCGGCGTCCGGGTCGCGGTTGCGATGCGCCTGGTTCCGGCCGAGGAAATCGTCGACTGGCAAGTCCGCGTGACAGGCGCGGACGGGAAGTTGCTGGGCGCTTTCGATCAGAGCAGCTTGCGCGGCGACCTGGTATCCCGCGAGGATCGCGCGCGGCTGGCACCCGGCTACGCGCCGCGCCTTAGCCGGCATTCGGCAGCCCGCCGGCTCACACTGAATCTCTGCGACGGAGTCGCGACGGTCGATCAGATCGAGCGCGAAGTCGCGCGCCAATACCCGGAAATTTTCTCTTCGCCAGGCGCGGTCCGGCGATTCGTCGCCGAGACCATCCAGGAGTACGCGGAATAGAGTGCGCCGCCTTCTGACGCGCTCCGGGCGCCGACGATGAGCGGCATCGCCGCGATCTTCAACCGCGATGGTGCGCCGGCCGACCGCGCGGAGATCGAGCGGATACTTTCAGCCCTGGCCCATCGCGGACCTGACGGCCGCGGCATATGGTGCGAAGGCCCGGTAGCGCTCGGACACGCGGCCCTGCATACGACCCCGGAATCATCACAGGAGCATCAGCCGCTCTACGACGAGACGGGCGGCCTCTGCCTCATCTTAGATGGGCGGGTCGATAATCGCGCCGAGCTCGCAGCGGCGCTCCGCGAAAACCACTCCGGTCCGCACGACGATACGGATGCCGCGATGGTGCTGGCGGCCTACCGCTGCTGGAGCGAGGCGGCGCCGGCGCGAATCGTCGGTGACTTCGCGTTCGTGATTTGGGATGGCGACCGGCGACGGCTGTTCTGCGCGCGCGATTGCGTCGGCATGAAGCCTTTCTATTACTGCTGCGATGGCCGCGGTTTTATCTGCGGCTCCGAAATCGGAGCCCTGCTGGCCGTCCCGCGAGTCCCGCGCGAACCGAATGAAGCGGTGGTCGCGGATTATTTGACCGACCGGCATCGCAGCCGCACGCAAACTCTCTTCAAGCATCTGATGCGGCTCGAGGCGGGACACTGCCTGATCGTCGATGAGCGCGGAATCACGACCCGGCGCTACTACGATCTCGCTCCGGGCCGCGAGCTTCGCTACGCCCGCGATGATCAGTACGCCGAGCATTTTTTTGCAATCTTCAAAGAGGCAGTGCGGGTCCGGCTGCGAAGTTCCGGCGCCGTCGGCTGCTACTTGAGCGGCGGGCTCGACTCGTCGTCGATCATCGGAATGGCACAGACGCTCTATCGCGACGGCACGATGCCTCGGGCGCGCTTCGAGACCTATTCGATGCTGCTGCCGCCGCCGGCCGACGAGCGCGAGTTTATCAACGAAGTGGTCAGGAGGTGGGGTCTCAGCTCGAACACGCCGGCGCCCTGCGTGCCCGACCAGTCGTTTCTGATCGATCAGGTGCGGCGCTTTCATGCGCTCCCGGAGACCCCGAACGCCATCGTGATGTCGCCACTGCGGCAACTGGCGCAAGCGCAGGGCGTGCGGGTGATGCTCGACGGGATTGGCGGCGACGACTGGCTTCAGGGGACTCGTTCCTACTGCGCGGACTTGATTGCGGGACTCCGCCTGGCTGCGCTGGCGAAGCGTCTGCGCGTGCAGGTCAATCAGGCGCGAATCTATGGAGTTCCCTTCAGCCCGTGGCGCGAGCTGCTCGGCAATGGTATCAAGCCGCTGCTGCCGTCCGCACTGTCCGCCGCGCTCAGTCGCGCGCGCGGCCGCGAGCCTTCGGTACCGTGGATCGATGCCGGGCTGATGCGCCGCAGCGGTTCGCTCGAGCCGTCGCTACCATCGCAGAGCGGCCCTCCCGGAGGCAGCTTCGCATGGCGCGAGCTGCATGAGGTTTTCGTCGATCCATTCGCGGCGCTCGTCCACGAGTCAGAGGATCGCACCGCGGCCTGGTGCGGCTTCGAGGCGCGCAGCCCGTTTTTCGATCGGCGCCTGATCGAATTCTGTTGCGCGCTTCCCGAGGATCAGCGGCGAACGGTTGTTACCAAGGTCGTGCTGCGCAATGCGATGCGCGGACTGCTGCCGGAGACGGTCCGTACACGGCTGACCAAGGCCGAATTTTCCGCCCCGTTTTTTAACGCGCTGCGGGCACCGGGCATTCCCGAACTGTTCGCAACCAG
>DATJRJ010000154.1:0-7628 GCA_035504735.1 Binataceae bacterium (SeqCode) | reverse complement strand
TGATCAGGCCGATAACGCCCAGTTCGCGCGCCAGGAGCCGCGTCTGCTCTCTGAGCGCCTGCTGGATTGCAGGGCTGAGCGTCCGCGGCGGCAGGACGCAGGCGCTGTCGCCCGAATGGATTCCAGCGTGCTCGACGTGTTCCATGATTCCGCCGATCACGATTGCCGTACCGTCCGAGATCGCATCAACGTCAACTTCGATAGCGCCCTCGAGGTAGCTGTCGATCAGCAGCGGACGCTCCTCGGAAGCGCGCAGAGCCTCGCGCAGGTAGCGCCTGAGGCCTTCCTCGTTGGAGACCAACTCCATCGCGCGCCCGCCCAGCACATAGGATGGACGAATTAGGACGGGGTAGCCGACATTTGCCGCGCCGGCGATCGCTTCATCGAAACCGCGGGCAAGAACACCGCGAGGCTGCCGCAAGCCGAGTTTTACCACCAGGTCGTTGAAGCGCTGACGATCTTCGGCGCGATCGATCGCGTCGGACGGCGTGCCGAGCAGCGGTACGCCCGCCCGCTCGAGCGCCACCGCGAGCTTCAGCGGCGTCTGGCCGCCGAATTGCACGATCACGCCCATCGGCCGCTCGCGCTCGGCGATCGCGATCACATCTTCGAAAGTCAGCGGCTCGAAATAGAGGCGATCGGAAATGTCATAGTCGGTCGACACCGTTTCCGGATTGCAGTTGACCATGATGGTCTCGAAGCCGGCCTCTTTCAGCGCCATGCTTGCATGTACGCAACAGTAGTCGAACTCGATGCCCTGCCCGATTCGGTTCGGGCCGCCGCCGAGGATCATCACCTTGCGCCGGTCATCGGCCGGCGCTTCGTCCTCGCCTTCGTAGGTGGAATAAAGATAGGGCGTAAAGGCCTGGAACTCGGCGCCGCAGGTATCGACCGCCTTGAAGACCGGAACGATTCGATGGTCGCGCCGCTCCCGTGCGATAGCCTCTTCGCCGGCCCCCGTCAGCTCGCCGATACGATGATCCGAGAAACCCGTCGCCTTGGCCTCGCGCAGCAGTTCCGGGCTCAGCGTCTCACGCGCCATTCGCCGCTCACTCTCAACGAGCTCGACGAACGTGTCGATAAACCAGGGATCGATTCGCGTCAGTTGATGGATTTCGGCGGCTCCGATTCCCACCCTGAGCGCATCAGCGAGATCATAGATACGCTGGCTGTTCGGGATCGCCAGGCGGCGGCGCAGCTCGGCGCGCGCGGCATCCGGCGCGAGATTCGCAACATGGCTTTCCAGGCCATAAGAGCCGATTTCGAGCGATCGCAGCGCCTTGTGCAGCGATTCCTTGAAGGTCCGCCCGATCGCCATCACCTCGCCCACCGATTTCATCTGCGGGCCGAGCTCATCGGCGGCGCCGGGGAATTTCTCGAAAGCGAAGCGCGGGATCTTAGTCACCACGTAATCGATGGTCGGCTCAAAGCAGGCCGGCGTCATCTTGGTGATGTCGTTGGGAATTTCGTCGAGCCGATAGCCGACCGCGAGCCGCGCCGCGATCTTCGCGATCGGAAAGCCAGTCGCCTTTGAGGCCAGCGCCGAGCTGCGCGAGACGCGCGGATTCATCTCGATTACGACCATCCGCCCGCTGCCGGGATCGATCGCGAACTGGATGTTGGAACCGCCGGTGTCGACGCCGATCTCGCGGATGATCCGGAGCGCCGCGTCGCGCATCCGCTGATATTCCTTGTCGGTGAGCGTTTGCGCCGGGGCCACCGTGATCGAGTCGCCGGTATGGACGCCCATCGGATCGAGATTCTCGATCGAGCAGATGATGACCACGTTGTCGGCGCTGTCGCGCATCACTTCGAGCTCGAATTCCTTCCAGCCTTCGACCGATTGCTCGATCAACACCTCGCGGCTGGGCGAGGCTGCGAGTCCCGACGCGACCTTGGCCTCGAACTCTGCCGGATCGCGCGCGATCGAGCCTCCAGTCCCACCGAGAGTGCGCGAGGGTCGGATAATAAGCGGCAGACCGAGCCGATCGCGAATCTCGATTGATTCGGCGCGGGTGTGCGCGATCGACGAGTCGGGCACTTCGAGCCCGATCTTGATGATCGCGCGCTTGAAGAGGTCACGGTCCTCGGCTTTTTTGATCGCCTCCAATCCCGCGCCGATGAGCTTCACGCTGTAGCGTTCGAGCACTCCCGACTCGGCCAGCTCGATCGCCAGGTTGAGGGCGGTCTGGCCGCCCACCGTCGGCAGCAGCGCGTCAGGCCGCTCGCGCTCGATAATTTTCGCGATCGAAACAGCCGTCATCGGCTCGATATAGGTCCGGTCGGCCATTTCCGGATCGGTCATGATCGTTGCCGGGTTGGAGTTGATTAAGATAAGGCGCAGGCCTTCCTCGCGAAGGGCCTTGAGCGCCTGGGTCCCGGAATAATCGAATTCGCAGGCCTGACCGATAACGATCGGGCCCGAACCAATCAGCAAGACCGACTTAAGATCACGACGAAGGGGCAACTTACTCTTCCGATTTCATCCTGGTGATTACGTCCGGCATCTCAATCCGCGGAGTTCTCCTCGGCCGCTACTCGCTCCAGCGCCTCGGCGCCGTAGCGCGGGAAGGCCTCGACCAGGCGGCGAAACCGCGCAAACAGGTAACTCGCATCATGCGGCCCCGGCGAGGCTTCCGGATGATATTGCACCGAGAAAAATGGCACGCCCAGACCGCGCAATCCCTCGACGGTTCGATCATTGAGATTCAGATGCGAGAGCTCGGCGCGTCCCTTCACAGACTCAGCATCAACCGCGAAACCATGATTCTGCGAGGTGATCTCAACCCGGTTGGTGCGCAGATCCTTGACCGGATGATTGGCGCCGTGATGGCCGAAGCCGAGCTTGTAGGTCTTACCGCCGAGCGCGAGCCCAAGGATCTGATGGCCGAGGCAGATGCCGAAGATCGGTTTCTTGCCGAGCAGTCCGGCCACGGTTTCACGCGCATAGGGGACCGCCGCGGGATCGGCCGGACCATTCGAAAGGAAGATCCCGTCGGGCTCGAGCGCCAGTATTTCCGCGGCGCTGGCGAACGCGGGCACCACCTTCAGCCGGAATCCGGTGGCGACGAGACGGCGCAGAATGTTGCGTTTGATACCGTAATCGACCGCCACTACCAGCGGCGCATCGCGACGCTCTCCGTCGGCGCGCCGAAATCCTCGACCCCACTCCCAATCGCCCCACTCCCATTCGTAAGGCTCGGCGCAAGTAACCTCTTTTACGAGGTCCAAGCCCTCCAGACCGGGCGCGGCCTTGGCCTTGGCGGCCAAGCTTGCGGGATCGAGATCGCGGCTCGAGATAATAGCCTGCTGCGCGCCGTGGGTCCGGATACGGCGAACTAGGGCGCGCGTATCGATCCCTTCGATTCCGACCACGCCGGCGCGTTCCAGGTATTCACCCAGCGACATGCTGGAGCGCCAGTTCGACGGCCGTGGCCAGTACTCCTTGACGATGAAGCCTTCGACGTAAACTCGCGACGACTCGACATCCTCGGAATTAATTCCGACGTTGCCGATTTCCGGATAAGTCATGCAGACGATCTGACCCTTGTAGGATGGATCTGTCAGCACTTCCTGGTAGCCGGTCATGGCGGTATTGAAAACCACCTCGCCCTGGCTCTCGCCGATCGCCCCGAAAGCCCGCCCTCGGTAGATCGTCCCATCGGCAAGGACCAGATAGGCGTCGCGTCGCGCGCTCATTGCGAGGCTGCTCCTTCGTTGAGCCGGTAAACAATTTCGCCGCCGACGATCGTCATCGTGGCTCTGCCCTTGAGCTTCATCCCGGCAAACGGCGTGTTGCGGCTCTTCGAAAGCATTTCGGCCGGCTCGACCGTCCAGGATAATTCCGGATCAACGATCGTCAGGTCCGCCGCACCCCCCGCAGATAACGTCCCGGCTTCGAGTCGCAATAGGCGCGCGGGATTAAGCGCCATCAACTCAACCATACGCGGTGGTGTGATGATCGCTCGATGGACCAGGTGCAGAGTGAGGCCGAGCGCCGTTTCGAGGCCGATCACACCGTTGGGCGCGCGAGTCATCGCGTCGGCCTGTTGCGCGTTAAGCGGACCGCTGTGATTCGCATGGAACGGGAAGCATCCGGCCAGGATCGGCGGCTGCTTGGAGCCCTTATCGTGCGGCGCATGGTCGGTCGCGATCATGTCGACGGTCGAGTCGGTCAGCGCTCCCTCGAGCGCCTCGACATCGTCACGCGCGCGCAGCGGCGGATTCATCTTCGCGTCCGTACCCGATCGCAGGACGGCGGCCTCATCGAGACTGAAATGATGCGGCGTTACTTCGCAAGTTACGTTGGCTCCATGGATCCGGGCGGCGCGGATCAAACGGAGCGATTCCGCGCTTGATACATGGGCAATATGAATCGATGCGCCGTTGCCGATCGCGAGCGCGAGATCGCGGCCGACGCGCCGTGACTCGGCGCCGTCCGGGATTCCATGCACGCCCAGTTCACGCGCAATTTCGCCCTGGTTGATAGCGCCGCCGCGGGACAATTCACGTTCTTCTTCGTGAAGCGAAATCGCGAAGCCGAGGCGATTGACTCGGTCGGAGGCGCTGAGCAGAAGACCTTCGTCGTCCACCGGCAACCCGTCGTCGGAAAACAGCCGCGCACCCGCCGCCGCCATCGCCTCGTAATCCACCAGCTCGCGCCCCTCAAGCCCCCGCGTCACAGCCGATACCGGCACCAGCCGCGCCGCACCGACCCGGCCCGCAGCTTCCAGCATGTAGCGGGTGATCTCGGGCGAATCGTTAACCGGCGAGGTGTTCGCCATCGCCGCCACCGTGGTGAATCCTCCGGCCGCCGCTGCGCGGAGACCACTCTCGATAGTTTCCTTTTCCGGAAAGCCGGGGTCGCGCAGATGGACGTGCGGATCGATCAATCCGGGCAGTACCCATTTGCCGGCCGCATCGATTACTTGCGCGTCGGTGAGTTTGCCGAAGCGGCCCGGCGGCGCGATGTCCTCGATCGCGCCATCGACGACGAGCACATCGCGTTCACCGTCGAGACCTTGAGCCGGATCGATTACCCGGCCGCCTCTGATCAACAGCGAAGTCATGGCGCGGCCGCCGGTTCCTTTATCGATTCCAGTATCGAGTAGATTACGACCCGGTCAGCCGACTTGTGTTGGCTGTCGCCGGGATCGGGGTCAAGCCGGACCTGAACCCGTTCGCTCTGCGCGGTAGGGATATTCTTGCCCACGTAGTTGGGTCGGATCGGGATGGCGCGATGGCCGCGATCGATGAGCACCGCGAGCTTGACCGCAGCCGGCCGGCCGCGTTGCCAAAGTATCGCCATCGCACGTTGCACCGTCCATCCGGTATGCATCACGTCATCGACCAGAATGACAGTGCGGCCGGTTACATCGATCTCGTCGCCGCCATCGATCAACCTGACGGGGTCGGCCGTGTTGTAAACGTCGAGCGTCAGGCAGGGCGGGCGAACCGCAGTGCGCGCCTCGATCAGTTCCCGCAGGCGCAACGCGATCAGGGCTCCGTGGCTGATGATTCCCGCAATCACCAGGTTGCCGGCATCGGGCAAATCCGTGACCACCTGGGCAGCGAGCTCGTCCAGCGCGCGTGCTATCTCTGTCGCGTTCATGATCTCGCGCTGCGGGCCGCGGCGGTACGGCTCGTAGCCGTTTTCTTCCGCCTGTTTGACGCTTTCGAACACCGCCAGCGATTTTTCGTCGATCCACTGGCGAACGTAGCCCCGCAAATGTTCGTCGAAACGATAGAAGCGCCGCGTGCGAACGTGACCAACGAATTCGGCGCTCAGCTCGCGCTCGCAAAAATCGCAACGCAACATCAGCCGCGAACGGCCGCTGCTGCGCGCCAGTGTGAAGCGTGGTGCCAGGTAGGCGCTCTCGTGGCGCGTGACGCAGTTGGAATTGGCGCATCTGAGGGCCGGCTGCGGCCGAAAGCGCGGCGCGGCGGGGGCCAACGGATGACGCTGCTCGCCGCGCGCGGCCTGCTCCAGCAGCCAGCCAATGAGTGCCATGCGCACCGGCACCCCGGCCGCCGCCTGCTCGAAGTAGGCGGCGCGCGGATCGTTATCGAGCTCATAGGCGAGCTCGTCAGTGCGCGGCAACGGATGCATCACCACCGCACCTTGCGAGCGGCTACCCTTGAGCGCGCGGGCATCGAAATGTACGTAGCTTTCGGGACTGGTGTTCCTGTCAGGTAATCGTTCGCGCTGCAGGCGCGTCACATAGAATGCGTCGAGCGTGGCCGGCGCCTTGCCGCTGGGCAAGTCGCTCAGCGGCAGATCGGAAGTGAAGAGCGCCATCTGATGGGGAGCTTTTGGCGTCAGGTAAAGCGCATCGAGGCGCCCGTCGCCGGCCAGCGAAGAAAGCTCGCCCATCGAGACTGTCGAAAATCGATAATTTCGCTCGATCGCGATTCGTTCCAGCACATAGTCGGGAACTTCCATGCCGGCCTGCGGAACGGTGACGATATTCGCCCCGAAGCGGGCCAGCGCGTAGATCAGCGAATGCACCGTGCGGCCGAACTTGAGGTCACCGCAAATCGCGACCGTCAATCCCTTAAGCTGTCCTTTGCGCTTGCGCAGGATGTAGAGATCGCAAAGTGTCTGGCTGGGATGCTCACGGCTGCCGTCGCCGGCGTTGAAGACCGGGCACGGCGCATATTCGGCGGCGACGCGGGCCGCGCCATCGCGCGGATGGCGCACAACAATCAGATCCGCGTACGAGCCCACTACGCGCACCGTATCGGCCAGGCTTTCGCCCTTGGCGGCCGAACTCGCATGCATATCGGCGGAGCTGATTACCGAGCCGCCCAGCCGATGCATCGCGGACTCGAAGCTCAAGCGCGTGCGTGTTGAGGGCTCGTAAAACAACGTCGCCATGATCAGGCCGTCGGCGGCTTTGAGCTTTTCGCCGCGCTCCAGGGCGACGGCAAAATCGTCTGCGAGGACGAATATCCGCTCGATTTCGGGCAGCGTCAGGTCGTCGATCGAGACCAGATCGCATTTCAGAAGCGATCGCATCGTGCCTATCCCGCCTGCCGCTTTGGCTCGCCCATGACTACCGCATCGACGCCATCGACCTCGTCCAAGCGAACATAAACGCGTTGTCCGACCGGCGCCTGGACGTTTTTGCCGACAAAATCGGCGCGGATCGGCAACTCGCGCTCGCCACGATCGACCAGCACCGCGAGCTGTACGGACTCGGGCCGGCCCAAGTCTGTGATTGCGTCGAGCGCAGCCCGGATGGTGCGCCCGGTATAGAGCACGTCATCAACCAGCACGACCTTGCGGCCGTCGAGCGAAAACGGCACGTCGCGGCCCAGCAGTTGCGGCCCCGGGCTGACGCCGCGAAGATCATCGCGATACGACGAGATATCGAGCGTGCCGACCGGAATCGCGATGCCGTTATCTGCTTGCAGGAGCAGCGCGAGGCGCTCCGCGAGCCGAACCCCGCGGCGTACGATTCCGATCAGCGCGAGATTGGTGATGCCGCCGTTGCGTTCGGCGATCTCGTGGGCGATTCGCTTGATCGCGCGGCTGATTGCAGCCGCGTCCATCGCCAAGGGCGCATTCGCGTTCATCGTGACGCCCGAACCAATCGACTTCGTTGTATAGCCATGCGAATGGACGA
>DATJRJ010000153.1:0-18693 GCA_035504735.1 Binataceae bacterium (SeqCode) | reverse complement strand
GTCATCTGATGATCGATTACGAGAGCGGCGGGCAGGAGCAGACCTTCAACGAACTGCGATTAGGAGTTCCGGCGGCCGCGACCGCGCTTGGTTCACGGATGCTCGCAGCTGGTTTGGCCGGCGATTTCAAGGATTGGTATTTCTCCGAGGGTGGACATGAAGGTCCACGCAAATTGCAGGCGAACAAGCCGCCCAACGAGAGGTCGCGCCGGGCTGCAAGCGAGAACCGTATCCGGGAATTGCGCGGATTCCTCGCCCGCCCACTGCCGGCTGAGGGCGCGGAGGCTAAAATCGTCGTCCGCGCCCGCCATCGCGCAGCCAAACTGATCGGGATCGCGAGTGACGCGCCGCTTAGGAGCGAACGTACGGCTCGCCCAGCGCGCTCGGCGGCTGCGCATGGACACCGACGCCGGCCAGCACCATCACCGTGAGTGCATAGGGCAGCGCCAGGAAGAGCTGATAAGGCACGGCTGTGCCGAGCGCCTGCAAGCCGAACTGGAGTGCCATCGCGGCGCCGAACAGCAGCGCGGCGGCGAGCGATCCCCATGGATTCCATCCACCCAGAATCACCACCGCTAACGCCACGAATCCGCGTCCCGCAGAGATACCCTCGATAAACGTGTCCGCGTACGCGAGCGTCAGATAGGCGCCGGCCAGACCGGTAAGCACTCCCGATACCAGGAGCGCGTTCCATCGCAAGGCCAGGACGTCCAATCCCAATGCATCGGCCGCTTCGGGGCGCTCGCCGGCGGCGCGCAATTTGAGGCCGTAGCGGGTGTGGAACACGAACCATGCGACGAGTGGGACCAGGATGAAGGCGACGTAAACCAGGGGATCGCGATCGAACAGCGCCGGCCCAACGATCGGAAGGCGGGCGAGTGGCCCCAGCGCGATTCTCGGTATCGGAACGACGGTGAAAGCGCGACCGGTGACACCGAACAGGCGCCGATAGAAAACCCCGGTTAGACCCAATGCCAGCAGATCGAGCGCGGTGCCCGCGACCACCTGGTTGACGGCCAGGTTCACCACCATCACGGCCAGAATCGCGTTGATCGCGACCGCAGCGACTATTCCGCACGCCAATCCAAGCAGCAGGCTATGGCTGAAGTACGCGCAGGCGAGGGAAAAAAAGGCGCTGCTCAGCATCGCGCCTTCGATCCCCACATTGATGACGCCGCTGCGCTCGACCAACAGCTCACCCAGCGCAGCGAGCAGTATCGGCGTTGCCATGCTCACAGTCGAGAACAGAAACGCCTCAAGCATTATCCAGATCCTCGAGGCTTGCCGCAGGAAGCGCGGCTGCGCTACGAAACCGATTTCCAAGCGGAACTGAAAAGATCCCCGTGTCGAAGGCCAGCAGTATCAGGATCACAAGTGCCTCGATCACCTGGACCAGCACCGGCGAGACACCGGCGGTGCGTTGCATCGCCTGCGCGCCGTTGTCGAGCGCTCCGAACAACAGCGCGCACGGCAGGACGCCGAGCGGATTGAGACGCGCCACCAATGCGACCGCGATCGCCTCGAAGCCCCATCCGGGCGAGAAGCTCTCGTAGAGGCGATGGGTGATCGCGGAGAGTTGGACCGCGCCGCCGAGTCCGGCGAGTCCGCCGCTCAGCGCCATCGCGCCGACTGTCAACGCGCCCACCTGCACGCCGAAGAATCGGCATGCGCGCCGATTTCGGCCGAGCGCCCGTAGCTCGAGTCCGACCGTCGTCTTGTAGAGCAGTATGAAACAGGCGACGGCGAGGGCGATTGCGAGCCCCATCCCGAGGTTCAGCCGGCTAGGGGCGAGATAGAGATGAAGCCGGGCGGCAACCGCGATCGGCGCGCTCTTGGGATACGCGCGACCCGGCTCGATCAGCGGTCCATGGACCGCCCAACTGAGCAACTGCTGGGCGACGAAGTTCAGCATGATGGTGCTGATAACTTCATTGACGTTGCGCGCGCTCTTGAGCCATCCGGCCAGCGCGCCCCACAATGCGCCGCCGATGAAACCGCCTGCGAGGATCGCACTGATCGCGATCGGATGGACCCAGCCGCCGAGCGCCGGGCCGAGCGCGCCAGCGACCAGCGCACCCACGATTAACTGGCCTTCGGCGCCGATGTTCCAGAGGGCGCCTTCAAAGGCGATCGCGACCGCCAGTCCGGTGAAGACCAGCGGCGTCGCCTTTACCAGCGTATCCGTGAAAGCGAGCCAGTTCCCGAATGCACCCTCGACCAGCGCTGCCAGAACGCCGCCCGGTGAGGCGCCGAGCGCGAGCAGAACGATCGCGATCAGGCCGAAAGCGATCGCCAGCGCCGCAATCGGCTTGAGCAGGGCGGAAAGAATCGCAAACGGCGCCCGCGCGGTAGCCGTCAATTCCATTTTCCCGCCATCAGGAGTCCCAGCCGCGCCGGGTCGCGTTCGCCGGTCGCGAGCGCCCGGAGCCGCCCGCCGCTCATCACTAACATCCGGGTCGAGAGCGTGAGCAATTCATCGAGATCGCTGGAAATCAGCAGCACCGCGCCTCCGCCGGCAGCAAAGCCGCTCAGCAGCCGAGAGATCGCGGCGGCCGCGGCGAGATCGAGCCCGCGGCAGGGATTGTGCGCGACGATTACTTGCGGTGCGGATGCGAGCGCGCGCGCAACCGTGAGCCGCTGGCGGTTACCGCCGGAGAGCGTGGCGGCCATCACCTGCGGGCCGGGCGTGCGGATCGAAAAGCGTTGCATCAGCCCACCGGCGAATTCGATCGCAGTCGTACGGTTGAGCCATCCGCGGCGGCTGAAGCGCTTGCGGAGCGGACGCGCGAGGATGAGGTTCTCCCACAGACGCAGGCCGAGGACCAGCCCATCGCGGTCGCGGTCCTGCGGAATCACGGCCAGCTCGCCCGCGCGAATCTCGCCTGTGGTCGGCCGCCGCACACCCGCGAGAACTTCCACCAGTTCAATCTGTCCGTTGCCTTCCACTCCGGCCAGCCCGACTATCTCACCCGGTCCCAGAGCGAGCGTGATGCCGTCAAGGCGCCGTTGGCCGCCATCGTCGAGCACCAGGTTGGTGATTTCGAGCAAGTGGCCGCTGCCGCGATCGCTATAGGTGATCGTCTCGCGAGCGGGCGACAATTCGCCGATCATGAAACGGGCAAGCTCGGCCTCGCCGGTCTGATGAGCGGCGAGCGTCGCCACGATGCGTCCCTGGCGCAGGACGGTTACGCGATCGGCGACCGCGAACGCTTCGGCAAGCTTGTGCGTCACCAGGATCACGATACGGCCCTGGCCGCGCAACGCGCGCAGCAGATCGAGAAAGGCGCTTACCTCGGCGGGCGCGAGCACGCCGGTCGGCTCGTCGAGAATCAGCACGCGCGGATCGAAGCTCAGCGCGAGCAGTAGTTCGAGCCGCACGCGCTCGGCGAGCGCGCAACTTTCGACCAGGCTCCCCGGCGGCGGCAACTCGAAGCCGAGCCGTTCGGCGAGCGCGGCGGCTGCGGTCGCGGCCGCCGCGAGGCCGGGACCACGCGTCTTACGGAATCCGCCCAATGCCAGGTTCTCCTCCCAGGTCAGGCGCTCGAACAGCATCGGGCTCTGATGAACCGCCACGATACCCGCTTGCAGAGCCGCCCGCGGCGATCCGGGCTGAAGCGGAGCATCATCCAGCGTGGCGCTCCCGGAGTCGGCGCGCAGCCCGCCCGCCAGGATTCGCATCAGGGTGGTCTTGCCGGCGCCGTTCTCGCCCAGCAGCGCGTGTATCTCGCCGGCGGCAGCCGTGAAGTCGACGGCGTCGAGCGCCAGGTTCGCGCCGAAGCGTTTGCTTATGGCGCGCGCGCGGATCAATCAGGCGGCGTTATGGGGCTGCGGCGGATGGTAGCGGCTCAGCACATATTCCAGCGCGGCTTCGCGCGTCGTGATCGCGCCGTCGAGCTGCTGATCCTCGACGTCTTTCAGGATGGTCTTGAATTCGGGGCCAGGAACGAAGCCCAGCCCGATCAGGTCGTTGCCGCCGACCAGGCGCGGCGGCCGGATCTCGTGCTCACCCATCTGCACCATCGCGCGCCGGCAGAGATTATAGAAGCCCATGTAAGAACTCGAGGCGAGCGTGTCGATACGCGAGAGCTCGAGCAATTCCTCGAAGCCTTCCTCGGCAAGCATCCGCTTGAGCGTCGCAGGGCGCATGCGCGGCGCCATGGTGAGCCGCAGATGGTAGCGCACCAGGTAGGCCACGCGCTCCTGGACCGCGCGGGAGCGGCGCAGCCGGTTCATGATCGCGGCCGCGATCAGCGCGCCCTGCTCGGTATGACCATAATAAGTGACCTTGCCATCAGCCTCGGCGCGGGTCTGCGGCTTCGCGATATCGTGCAGCAGGACGCCGAAGGCGAGTGTCTCGCTGCACGCGGGCGGCAGCATCGACAGCATCAGACGCGTATGCACGTAGACGTCGCCCTCGGGATGGAAATTTGCGGGCTGCTCGCATCCGACCAGCGGAATGACCTCGGGCAGCAGGGTTTCGGCCAGCCCGCACTCCATCATGAGGTCGAGTCCGCGTGCGGCGCCGCCCTCGGTCAGGATCATCACCAACTCCTCACCGATGCGCTCGGCCGAGACTGAGGCGATAGTCGGGGCAGCGCGCTTGATTGCGGTCCAGGTGGCCGGATCGATTAAAAACCCGAGCCGCGCGGCGAAACGGATAGCGCGCAGGATGCGCAGCCGATCTTCCTCGAAACGATCGTAAACGTTACCGATCGCGCGGATGATTCCGGCGCGCAGGTCGCGCCTTCCGCCGACCAGGTCGATGACTTTGTCGCTCTCGAGGTCAAAGTACATCCCGCCAATCGTGAAATCGCGCCGCAGCGCATCCTCCTCGATAGTGCCGAAGCGCACCGCCGAAGGCCGCCGCCCATCGAGGTAGGACGCATCGGCGCGAAAGGTCGCGACCTCGAAGCTGTCGTCCTCGATGATCACGACGATCACGCCGAAACGTGCGCCGACCGCGACAGTTCGTTCGAAGATCTGCTGGACCACCTCGGGACGGGCGTCGGTGACGAGGTCGTAGTCTTTCGGCTCGACGCCCAGCAAGCGGTCGCGCACACATCCGCCCGCCAGGTAGGCTTTGAAGCCCGCCTGATGGAGCCGGTGGATAATCGCGAGCGCTTTTTCCTCCTTGGCCATCATCTGAGGTGGTGTCTTTAGCGTGATTTTAATCGGCGCGGACGGCCCTTAGCCAGCAGGCTTCGACAGCCGATGGGGCCGAGCGCCCGCGAGCGCGCTGCTCACGCGGCCCGCAGCGATCCCTGATCGCCATAAGTGCGCCGGAAGACGCGCAACAATGCGACGAACACCGAAATTACGGCCGGACCCAGAAACAGGCCGAGCGGTCCGTAGGCAGCAAGTCCGCCCGCGACCCCGAAGAAAACCACGATGGTCGGCAGTCCGGTGCCCTGGCGCATCGCGATCGGCTTGAGGAAATTATCGATCACCGTGACGGCGACCGTCGCCCAGGCGACCAGTCCCACGGCCCAGGGCCAGCCGAAATAGTAACCGACATAGAAAGCGGCCGGCACCCAGATCAGCGCCGTACCGCCGAACGGGAACAGGCCACAGGCTGCGGTCAAAAGCGCGAGGAACGCCCAGTACGGCACGCCACACACAATGTAGCCCAGGCCGATCAGCAGGCCTTGCGCCAGCGCCGCGAGCATCAGGCCGCGCATCACCGAGGAGAGCGTGGTGCGCAACGTCTCGAAGATCGCGCGCTTGTCCTCGGCATGCAGCGGCGTGAGCGCGCGGAGTTCATCGTAATAGTAGTCGCCGTCGCGCAGCACGTAGAAGAACGTGATCAGCATGATACCGAGATCGACCAACGCTTCGACCACGTTGCGGGCCACATAGCTGGCATGCAGAACCACGTAATCGCTGGTAAACTTCGCGGCCTCGTAGGCGATCTGCGAGATTTCGTCCTCGATCCGGACGCCCCGGCGCTCGAGCATCCGCTCGAGCACCATTCCGAGCCGCGTACGCATCAGCCAATGGCTGGCCTCCGCCTGCCGGGTGCCGCTCTGTCTCAGGATCGAGGAGAGCCCGTTGTAAAAAGCCTGCGTCTCGGAGGCGAGACGGCCGAGCAGCCATAGGGTGGGAAGGATAATCAGCAGCGTTACGCCGATCGTGATTATCGTCGCGGCGACCGAGCGGCTGCGCACCTTCTCGTTGAGCCAATCGAAAAGCGGATGGACCATGAAGGCCAGCAGACCGGCCCAGGCGATCGGGATCAGGAAAGGCCCGAACACCTGGTAGAGCTCATAAGCCATCAGGGCCAGGAATCCGAAAAAGAAGACTTGTATGATTCGCTCGTGATCCATCTCGCCGCCGCGCCCGCCTTAGCTTATCAAATCGTGGGAGGCCCGGTCGCGGGGTCGTCGTATCGCGCCTGGAGCCTCGCCCGGCATCGCAAATCGGTGCGGATTTTGGATTCGGGTTGCTCGAAAAGCCGATTTTTGTTACCGCTTCAAGGGCTGATGGTGTCAGTGAAGAACCCGAATCCAAAGGCACGTAGCTCAGCGGGAGAGCACTTCCCTGACACGGAAGGGGTCGGCGGTTCAACCCCGCCCGTGCCTACCAATAACACTTGTCCGACTCGACCATACTCATTGTGATTCCTGCGCCCGTCGCCTAGATGAGCTCCGAAGTCATTGTGACGATCGGAGGGGAGCGCCGGTCCGTGCCGCTCGGCACGCGGATACGCGAGTTGCTCGATGGTGCGCGCCGGCGCGAGATAGTCGCGGCGCGCGTGAACGGGCGCGTCGTTGATTTGGGCTCGCCGATCGATGCCGATGCGGAGGTCGAGCCGATCGCAGCCAGCAGCCCCGAAGGTCTCGAAGTGCTTCGCCACTCCACCGCCCATCTGATGGCGCAGGCGGTGCAGGGACTCTTTCCGGGCACGCAGGTAACGATCGGCCCGGTTATCGAGGACGGGTTCTTTTACGATTTCGCACCACCGCGGCCGTTCACGGTCGAGGATTTGCCGCGCATCGAAGCGCGGATGCGCGAGTTGGCTAAAGCCAATCTGCCGGTGGAACGGATCGAAGAATCGCGCGAGGCGGCGCGCGAGCGCTTCCGCGCGATGGGTGAGGATTACAAGGTCGAGATTATCGAGCAAATTCCTGAGTCAACCGTCTCGCTCTATCGGCAGGGCGGCTGGCTCGATCTGTGCCGCGGACCGCACGTGCCGTCGACCGGTTATCTGCGCGCCTTCAAGCTGACCAGCGTGGCCGGCGCCTATTGGCGCGGCGACGAGCACAATCCGATGCTGTCGCGAATCTACGGTACTGCGTTCGCCAGCAAGGAGGAGCTCGAGGAGCATCTTAAGCTGCTGGAGATGGCCCGCACCCGCGACCATCGCAAGCTCGGCCGCGAGATGGGCCTGTTCATCTTCGACCCGATCGCGCCGGGCTCGCCCTTCTTTCTTCCTAAGGGCGCAATTATCTACAACCAGCTAATCGACTATATCCGGCGGCTCTACGCCCGCTATGGTTTCGACGAAGTGGTGACGCCGCAGCTCTACAAAAACCAGCTCTGGCATACCTCGGGCCATTGGGAGAACTTCCGCGAGAACATGTTTCTCACCACTGACGGCGAGAATCGCTCGGGCGAGCTCGACTACGCTTTCAAGCCGATGAACTGTCCCGGCCATACTTTTATCTACGGCGCCGAGAAGCGTTCCTACCGCGATTTGCCGCTCCGAATCGCCGATTTCGGCCGGCTCCATCGCGCCGAGCGTTCCGGCACGCTGCATGGTCTGACCCGGGTGCGTGCGATGGCGCAGGACGACGCTCATATCTTCTGCACGCCCGAGCAGGTCGAGAGCGAAATCGATCTCAACCTGCGGATGGTGCGCGACATCTATGGCGCGCTAGGCTTCGAGCAGATGGAGGCCAAGGTTGCCACCATGCCCGAGAAGCATCTCGGCGAGGAGCGGATGTGGCGCGAGACCGAAGCGACGCTTGGCCGGGCGCTCGAACGCAATGGCCTCGCCTACGAGTTGAATCCGGGCGAGGGCGCTTTTTACGGCCCCAAGATCGAGATCGACATCCCCGACGCGCTCAAGCGCCGCTGGCAGCTCGCGACTATCCAGCTTGATTTCAATATGCCCGAACGCTTCGATCTGACCTTCACCACCAGCGCCGGGACCGAGGCGCGCCCGGTGATGATCCATCGCGCGATCCTGGGCTCGCTCGAAAGATTTATCGGCGTGCTGCTCGAGCATACCGGCGGCGTCTTGCCGTTCTGGCTCGCGCCCGAGCAGGTCCGGGTGCTGTCGCTGAGCGAAAAGGTCGAGGGCTACGCCGGCGAGATTGCCGGGTTGCTCAAGGGCAAAGGATTTCGCGCCAGCGCCGATCTGCGTAACGAAAAGCTTGGCTTCAAAGTGCGCGAGGCGGAACTAGCCAAGGTCCCCTTTATGGCGGTGGTTGGTGAGCGTGAGGCCGAGGCGCGCTCGGTGTCGCTGCGACGGTTGCGCGGCGCCAAGAGCGAGGTGATGACGCTCGACGCACTGATCGAATTGTTGAAGGCCGAGCCGTTGCCGTCATGATGGCAGCGCGGAAGGCCTGGTCGATGGAAATAACGGAGCATCGGAGGCCGTGCCCGATGCCGCTTACACAGGAGGTGTCATATTCGTAGGGATTTTAGAACGCCACCGTCGCGGGAACCGGCGATCCGGACCAATAACCTGATCCGTGCCTCTGAGGTACGCGTGATCGACGTTGATGGCCATCAGGCCGGTATCCTGAGCTTGCGCGACGCGATCAAGCTCGCCGAGAGCCGCGGGCTCGATCTGGTCGAGGTCGCCTCCAACGCCCAGCCGCCGGTTTGCCGGATTACCGATTTCGACAAGTATCGCTATGCGCAAAAGAAAAAGGCTCACGACTCACGCCGCAGCTCCAGTGCCAGCCTGATCAAGGAAGTCAAGATGGGGGCGCGGACCGAGAAGCATGACGTCGATTTCAAGGTAAAGCATATCCGGCGCTTTGTCGGCGAAGGCCAGCGTGTTAAGCTCTCGATTTGGTTTCGCGGCCGGGAGATTACCCATCCCGAACTGGGACGGACGCTGATTCAATCGATTCTCGAGCAGGTCCAGGATATCGCGCAGCCGGAGGGCTTGGCCCGCATGGAAGGGCGCAATATGTCGGTACTGCTGACGCCGCGCTAAGTTGATCGAGACAGGAAACAGTATGCCCAAGCTCAAGACCAATCGCAGCGCGGCCAAGCGCTTCAAGGTGACCAAGAGCGGCAAGGTCAAGCACAAACACGCCTACCTGCGCCATCTGTTGTCGAGCAAAAGCCGCGCCCGCAAGCGCCGCCTGCGTGCCTCGGCGGTCCTCAACACGACCGACGCTCGCAAGATCCGGGCGCTCATCCCGTTCAAGTGAGGCGGCTGTTTTCGTCCGCGTAATCAGGTAGGATGCAGCGGCTGATTCGTTACCGAGGGCCGACTTAATCTCAAGGAAGGATGTAGATCTCCGATGCCTCGCGTTAAAGGTGGCTTCAAGAGCCGTCGTCGTCACAAACGCCAGCTCAAGCTGGCTTCCGGCTTCGTCGGCGGACGCAAGCTTTATCGTCAGGCCCGCAACACGCTAGAAAAGGGGCTGACGTACGCCTATCGCGATCGCAAACAGAAGAAGCGCGATTTCCGCTCGCTCTGGATCGCCCGGATCAATGCTCTCACGCGCGAGCACGGCTTGAGCTACAGCCGTTTCATCAGCGGTCTCAAAAAGGCCGGGGTCGAGCTGGATCGCAAGCAATTGGCGCTGCTCGCCAAGGAGCGTGATAGCTTGTTCATCGAACTGGTGCGCACCGCCAAGCACGCGCTCGGCGTGGCCGCCGCCTGAATCGGATCCGCCCGCGACGACGCTTCCGGTTTGTGAAGGCCATGTGGTATGCCACATGGTCTTTCGTTTAATCGGCCGCACTGAAGCTAACCGGGCGTGGTCGAGAATCGTCAACCATGAAGGACCAGCTCCAGGAAATCCGCACCCGCGCGCTCAGCGAACTGGGCGATGACGCCGCCGAGACCGCGATCGAAGAGGTCCGCGTGCGGGTGCTCGGCCGCTCCGGCGAGTTGACCGAAATCATGCGCCGGATGCGTGAGGTGCCGCCTGCCGAGCGCCCGGCGATCGGCCAGCTCGTCAACCAGATCAAGAGCGAACTCGAAGCGCGCATCGAGGTCCTCCAGCAAAAGCTCAAACAGGCGGCGCTCGAACAGTCGCTGGCTGAAACGCGCCTCGATGTGACCTTGCCCGGCGCGCGGATGCCGCGCGGCCGTCTCCATCCGGTCACGGTGACGATCGAGGAGATGCTGCGCATCTTCAGCGCGATGGGCTTCGAGATCGTAGCGACGCGCGACGTCGAGGACGACTTCCACAACTTCGCGGCGCTCAACTTCCCGCCCGATCATCCGGCGCGCGAGATGCAGGACACATTTTTTTTGGGGGGCGGTTTACTGCTGCGCACCCATACCTCGAACGGCCAGATTCGGGTGATGGAGCAGCGCCGGCCGCCGCTCGCGATCGTATGCCCCGGCAATTGCTACCGGCGCGACGAGTTGAGCGTGCGGGCCGCGCCGATGTTCAGCCAGATCGAAGGCTTCATGGTCGATCGCGCCGGCAAGACAACGATGGCCCATCTCAAGGGCGTGCTGACTGAATTTCTGCGCGCCTTCTTCGGACCCGGGACCGCGGTGCGCTTCCGCGCGAGTTTCTTTCCATTCACCGAACCGAGCGCCGAGGTCGATATCTCGTGCCTGCTGTGCGCCGGCAAAGGCTGCAGGGTCTGCAAGCAGAGCGGATGGACCGAAATCCTGGGCTCCGGAATGATCCATCCCAACGTCTTCCGGGCGGTCGGCTACGATCCGGCCGAGTACCAGGGCTTCGCCTTCGGCCTCGGCGTCGAACGCACGGCGCTGCTCAAGCTGGGCGTCGAGGATATGCGCCTGTTCTTCGAAAACGATCTGCGCTTTCTCGGCCAGTTCCAGGCCTCGGTCGAAAGATTCTCGTGAAGCTGCCGCTAAGCTGGCTCGGCGAGTTCGTGAGTGTCGCGGCCGACGCCGAAGAGATCGCCCGGCGTCTGACCGCGGCCGGCGTCGAGGTCGAGAATCTCGAGCGGATGCGGCCCGGCTTTTCGGACGTCGTAATCGCGCGCGTGCTCAAGGTCGATCGCCATCCTAACGCCGATCGGCTGAGCCTGTGCGAGGTCGACGCCGGTCCGGTCGGCCGCTTCAGCGTAGTATGCGGCGCGCCGAACGTGCACGCGGGAATGACCGCCGCCTATGCCCGGGTTGGAGCGCGGCTGCGAGCGGGGGTGCACGGCGCGGGCGGCGCGGCCAGCGTTGAACTGGCGCCGCCGTTGGAGGCTGCGGTTATCCGCGGCATCAAGTCGGACGGGATGCTGTGCTCGGAGCGCGAGCTGGGGCTCTCCGACGAGCATGAAGGAATCCTCGAGCTCGATTCCGGCGCGCCCGGAGCAGACCTAGCCGCGACACTTCAGCTCGACGAGACTGTCCTCGAGATCGCGATTACGCCGAATCGGGGCGACTGCCTCTCGGTGCTCGGGCTGGCGCGCGAAATCGCGGCGCTGTTCGGCGTCAAGATGAAATTGCCGCGCATTGCGCCTATCACCGTTCCGGATCAGGCCGCAGCGCCGATCGCGGTAGAAATTCAGGCTCCCGATCTTTGCCCGCGCTACGCCGCATTGGCGATGGCGGGCATCAAGATCGGACCCTCGCCGGCCTGGCTCAAGCGGCGGCTGGAGCGCAGCGGGATGCGCGCGGTTAGCAACGTGGTCGATACGACTAACTACGTGATGCTCGAGCTGGGCCAGCCGCTCCACGCTTTCGATTACGACAAACTTGCCGGCGGCAAAATCATCGTTCGGCGCGCGGGCAACGATCGCGTAATGACCACGCTCGATGGCATCCAGCGCGAACTGCTGCCCGACGACCTGGTGATCGCCGATGCGGAAAAACCGGTCGCGCTGGCGGGTGTGATGGGTGGCGGCAACTCGGAAGTTGGCGGCGCGACCGGCACGATACTGTTGGAGAGCGCCTACTTCGAGGCGATGACTGTGGCGCGTACCGGACGGCGACTGGGGCTGCGCAGCGAGGCGAGCTACCGTTTCGAGCGCGGTATCGATCGCGCGGGCCAGGTGCGCGCGCTTCATCGTGCCGCGGCCATCATCCGCCGCATAACCGGCGGCCGCCCGGCGGGACCGATCATCGACGTCGATGCGCGTCCCGCACCCATCCGCGAAATCACGCTCGAGCCGGACGCGATCGCGAAGTTGTTGGGAGTCGAGATTCCGCCCGCTGAGGTCAGCCACCGACTCAAGGCGCTCGGCGCCGCGGTGCGCTCGGCCGGACGGAGCAGATTGATCGTCGCCGCTCCTTCGTTCCGCCCTGATCTCAACGAGCCTGCTGACCTTGCCGAAGAGGTCGCGCGTTTGCGCGGGCTCGATGAGATTCCCGCCATCGCGCCCGGGCGCGCGTCGGCGGGGCCGGCGGTCGAGGATGGCGCGCGGATTTTCGCGCGCGCCTCGCGCGAGGTGATGCTGGGGTGTGGGCTCACGGAAATCAAATCCCTGGCTTTCGTCGCGCCGGCTGATAATCAGGCCTACCCGGGCATCGGTGCAGGCGAAACCGTGCGCGTTACGAATCCGCTCTCAGCCGAGCTGGGTGAGATGCGCCGCAGCCTGATACCGGGATTGCGCGCCGCGCTGCAATTCAACCTGAACCGCGAGGCAGCCGCATTCCACGCTTTCGAGATCGGCCGAGTCTTCAGCATGAATGATCGTGAACCGGTTCCCGAAGCCGAACGGCTGGCGGGCGTCAGTTACGGTGAGCATGCCATGGGTGCGATCGGACGCCCCGGCGTGGCGGCCGACTTCTTCACGATCAAAGGGATTGTCGAGAGCTACCTGCGATCGCTTCCGAGCGCACCATCGCCAAGTTTCGAACCGCCTGCCGCCGGCGAGCTCGCGTTTCTGCATCCGGGCAAGTCGGCGCATCTACGGATCGGCGGCCGGCTCGCGGGCTATGTCGGCGAGCTGCATCCGGGCGAGGCGATGCGCCTGGAGCTCAGCGGTCCGTGCGGAATTTTCGAGCTCGATCTCACGTTGCTGCGCGCCTATGGCGCGCCGCCGGAGCGGCCGATCGAATTGCCCCCGCGCTTTCCGGCCGTCCGCCGCGACCTTGCGCTGCTGGTCGATCAGGATCTGGCGGCAGATAAGGTGCTGCAGGCGTTAACTGAAATGAAGTCGAATCTGCTTGAGAATATGAGGCTGTTTGACGTATACGAGGGTGGTTCGCTCCCGGCGGGCAAGAAGAGCGTAGGAATTGCGTGTCTATACCGGGCCCGCGACCGGACGCTCACCGACGGAGAGGTCAACCGCGCGCACGCTGAGCTGGTGGAGCGGGCGCTGGCTCGTCTGGGAGCCGAGCTGAGACAGTAGTTTTCGGGCCACGCTTCGGGGGAGAGTACGCCTCAGGGAATGACAAAAGTCGATCTCGTAGACTTGATCTACGAGCGCACGGGTTCCTCGAAAAAGGAAGCCGTCGAAGTGTTCGAAGCGGTGCTGGGCATCATTCGCGATACCTTGCGCCGGGGCGAGAAGGTCAAGATCTCGGGCTTCGGCACTTTTGTCGTGAATAATAAACGCGCGCGGCGCGGGCGCAATCCCCAGACCGGCGACCCCATCATCATCGATCGCCGCCGCGTGCTATCCTTCAAGCCTAGCCAGGTTTTGAAGGAGATGGTTGCCAACGGCGACAAGACGAGGTCATGAGTAGTTCGTCACGCAAGTCTGGTCCACGTGGTACGAGTAAAAACAAGGCATTATCAGCGCCGGAGAGTGAACGGAACCTGAAGATTGGCGAGGCCGCCAAAATGGTCGGGGTCGCGCCGTTCGTGCTGCGCTTCTGGGAGTCCCAGTTCGCGTTTCTGAAGCCCCGGCATACCCCGTCAGGCCATCGCTACTACCTGGGGCAGGATGTTGAGACCCTCAAGGCGGTCAAACGTCTGCTCCACAAGGAGCGCTTCACGATTGAAGGGGCCAAGAAATACATTCGGGAGAACGGCTTGGATGCCGCGCTCAAGGGCGAGGAACCGACCCGCCGCGTAGCCGCTCACGCCGCACCGGCCGGCGTCGCCGATCAGGCTGGCAGCGGCAAGTCGGACGCGGCGCTCCGTCGCACGCTGACCGAGGTGCGTCGCGAACTGGTCCAGTTACGCGCCAAGCTCGACTGATTCTCTGCTTATTGTATCCGCGCGGGTGCCGCGCGAACGTACTCTGCCCAGCCGTTCAATGCCGCCACTGATGACGAGGCCCTGCTGCGACGAGTGGCCAGCCAGCCTCGGAACACCGAGCGGCGTGAGGCCGAGATTCTGCTAAAGGCGAGCGTATGGAGCGGCTGCCGCGGAAACCGCGGGCTCGACCACGCCTGCCGCGCCCATCCCGAAGGCAGTGGCTATCAGCTCGTCGCCACCTGGACTGGATCTTTGAAATTCGATTATCACCGGGCGCGCGTCGGCAACATTGTGCATCGCGGCCAGGTAGTCGCGCAGCTCGGCCGGCGAGAGGCCGCTGGCGTCGCTGTAGATAAAATCCTCTTCCCCGAGCGCGAGTGCGCGGGTTTCGATTCGATGATGTATCCCGGCCGCGAAACCGGCATCACGAATCGTGCGAAGCAGCCGCCTGAGCCCCTCGCGAATCGGTTTGATACCGTAGGCGTGTAGCGTGCCCTCGGCGATTGGACAATCAATCAGAAAGCCGAGCAATCCGGTGCGTCCGCCTAACGAGTGCACCGCCGCTTCGATCCAGGCTTCGGCGCCGCGCAGTCCGCGGCGGGTCAGTAGTTGCTCGAGATCGACCGTCAGTTCAACCAGCACGTAGAGTCCGCCGAGGGCGGCCAGATCGATCGCGGCCTCAGCCTGCTCTTCGCTCAAAACCAGGGCTGTGGTGTGATCGCGATAGAGCTCTTCGAGGCGTACGAGGGTGCGCAACTTTTGATCGAAATCCGAAACGACAATCGGGCCTTCGAGGCGCACCGCCTTGACAAAAAATTTGTGAGCGCCGCGCAGAAAAAACTTGCCGTGCGGAACGACCACTGGAATAGAGGTCAATGAAGAAGGCACGAAAGGTTTAAGTGCCAAAGCCGTGCCATACCGAAAGCTGTATTAAATCAAGTATTTGCGGTAATGCTCGCAATCGGTGTGGGACGAATTGGGTTGATCACCTAAACGATTTGGTGAGGAAATCCGCAGTGCGGTTTTACGATCCGGTTTCGCGATATGCAAACGAAAATTGTTGCGCACTGGTTATCAAAATGCGAAGTTAAGTAGGGGCCTCTGTTAGAAAAGGTCTAGACAAGGCAAGACATGAGAACCAACGGAGCTTCCCGCTGCCGGGTAAACAAAGTGAAGACACATCGGCGGCCGACCGATTTCGCGATCCAGGCCAGTGCGGAAGAGATCGATTCGATTCGCAAGGCCCTCGGCGGCATCGAAAAGTTTCTCGTCCCGCTGTTCGATAATGCCTACAGCCGTGAGCCCGAAAGCCTCGCCGCGCGGGCGACGATTGCGGAGCTTATCGACGATCAGTTCGACGCGCTGGTCCAACAATGGCGCACCTGGATCGACTCGGTGTTCGGGGGTGGCTCGTCGCCCTCGCAAGGCCCGACCAAAAAAATCGGCGCCGATCTCGGTAACGCGCTAATCCGCTTCAGCGACCATCTGCGCAATCCCGACGACCTCACGACTTACATCTATCTGCGCCGGCACTGCCAGGAAGGGATGCTGTCGCGCGCCGAGCCCTCGCAGTTCAACGGCGTTCATATCGCGCTCAAGCAAATCATACTGAACTGGATAACCCCCGAACGCTATGGCAAGCGCCGCGAGCTTTTGCGCAATACCGTGGTCGCCGCGATCGACGAACGCCGACTGATGGTCTCCCAGTTCTATATCGAATCGCGTGAAAAGGCGCTCCGACTCTCGGGGGAGAAGTACCGCAACTCGATCAATCACGCGCCCGATCCGATGTACGAGATCGACCCCGAGTCGTGGGTCGTAACCAGCGCCAACTCGGCGGCCGAAGGGCTACACAACCGGATGCCCGGCAACGATGATGCGCCGCTGGCCGGCCGCACCATCGCCGAACTGGTACCCGCGGATCGGCTGCCGGAGCTCACCCGCCATCTGCGCACCGTGGTTCAGAACGGCTCCGATCAGATCCGTGACCTGGCGATCGGCGGCCGTTACTTCGACGTCAACTCGGCTCTGATCCCATTCGGCGAATATCATTTTATCCAGTTGATCCTGCACGACGTCTCGCAACGCCGCGAGATGCTCGACGAGCTGCTCAAGGCCGAGCGCCTGGCAGCGGTCGGCACCTTTGCGGCCGGCGTCGCGCATGAAGTGAACAATCCGCTAGCCTCGATTTCCTCGCTGGTGCAGGCGCTGCTCACCGGCGAGGACGACCCGGCTCGGCGCTCGGCGCTGCATACCATCCTGACGCAAATCACCCGTATTTCCGGGACTCTCAAGGATCTGGTCAACTTCGCCCGCCCGTCAACCACCCATCGCCACGCCGTCGATCTCAATGCGCTCATCACTGATACCTTGCGCCTGGTGAGCTATAACCAGCGCTTCAACGGCATCACGCTGAAGCCCGAACTCGCCGCCGACGTCGCGCCGGTCCACGTTGACAGCAACGAGATTCAGCAGGTGCTGCTGAATCTGCTGTTTAATGCCGCCGACGCTGTGCCCGGCCAGGGCGCCGTCATCCGAATCGTTACCGAGAACTTCAAGCCCGAGGCCGGCATGCGGGCGCGCAAGGTCAAGATGAAAGTCATCGACAACGGTATCGGCATCCCGCGCGAGCATCTGGAGCGCGTGTTCGATCCATTCTTCACCACCAAGCCGGCGGGCGCCGGCACCGGGCTCGGACTTTCACTGTGCCAGCGAATCGTGCTGGGCAATCGCGGCACGATTAAGGTTGAAAGCGAAGTCGGGCAGGGGACCGCGGTTACAATTTATCTGCCGGCCTACGCGGCTTCGGCCGCCACCGAGAGCGAGACGGTGAGCGCCTGATGGAAACCGAGCAGCAGTTGAGTGTCCCGCCGAGCGGCCCCTACCGCGTCATGGTGGTCGAAGACGAGCAGCTGATGCGCTCGATTATCGTGCAGCTTCTGCGCGGCGAAGACTACGAGGTGGTCGACGCGCACTCGCCCTCGACGGCGCTGGAGCTTTTCAACAGCGACCGTTTCGCCCGTGAGGGTATCGACGCTGCGATTATCGATCTCAACCTCGGCGGCGGCGCAAGCGGTCTCGAGCTGCTGAGCCGCATTCGGTCCATCGATCCCGAGGTGATGGGTATTATCGTGACCGCCTACGCGAGCGTCGACTCCGCCATCGAGGCGCTGCACACCGGAGCCTACGACTACATCACCAAGCCCTTCGCCAACGATCATCTGAAAGCTGTGGTCCGCAACGCGCTCAAAGAAAAGGCGCTGTTCCGCGAAAACCGTTTCCTGCGCCGCGAGCTGCGCGAGAAGTACCGGTTTGAGAATATCATCGGCAAAAGCGACGCCATGGAGCAGGTCTATCGCGTGATGGAGAAGGTTGCGCGCACCGACTCCAGTGTGTTGGTCACCGGCGAATCGGGCACCGGCAAGGAACTGGTCGCGCGCGCGATCCATTTCAGCTCCGAGCGTGCCAACGGCCGCTTCTTGCCAATCAATTGCGGCGCGCTGCCTGAAAATCTGCTCGAGAGCGAACTCTTCGGCTACAAGCGCGGCGCCTTTACCGGCGCGGCCCAGGACAAGCAGGGGCTGCTCAAGGCGGCCGACGGCGGCACGGTCTTTTTCGACGAGATCGGCGAGCTGCCGCTATCGCTGCAAGTCAAGCTGCTGCGCGCCTTGCAGGAGCGCGAGGCCTATCCATTGGGCTCCAACGAGCCGGTGCGCTTCGACGTGCGCGTGTTATGCGCGACTAATCGCGACCTCGATCGCGAGGTCAAGGCCGGACGTTTCCGCGAGGAGCTGCTCTACCGGATTAACGTGATCACGATCACACTGCCGCCCCTGCGCGAGCGGCGCGACGATATCCCGCTGCTCGCCAATCATTTCCTGCACAAGTACGAGAAGGCGCTGAACCGTTCGGCGATCCGTTTTTCACGGGGCGGGATGCGCGCGGTGCTGACTTACGCCTGGCCGGGCAACGTTCGCGAACTCGAAAACGCGGTCGAGCGCGCCGTCATCCTGGCCGAGACCAACGTGA
The DNA here is from genome assembly GCA_035504735.1 of Binataceae bacterium (SeqCode). Taxonomy (GTDB): domain Bacteria; phylum Desulfobacterota; class Binatia; order Binatales; family Binataceae; genus JAJPIG01. The sequence goes on along the minus strand of DATJRJ010000153.1, from coordinate 409 downwards.
TTCATGCGCACGACCTGCCGGAGAAGGTCCGCAACACGCCGGCCTCGGGATGGAGCGAGCTCGAGGGCTCGGGCCTGACGCTCGAGGAACTCGAACAGGAGCACATCAAGCGCGTGCTCGATAAGGTCAAGGGCGACAAGGTCAAGGCCGCCCAGACCCTCGGCGTCCATCTCTCGACGCTCTATCGCAAGGTCCAACGCTACCGGCTTGATGGGCCCGATGGCGGTGGCGAGGCGGCTTCGTCGCAGAATGCGATGGGGCGGGAAAGCTGAAATCGGGGTGCGGCCGCGGATGGCAATGGGGATACCGGAGCGATAGACTTGAGGATGGCCGGCGATGCTTGCTGGCCGGAGACGCTTTATGGATATTTTTGCGCCCTCACATCTGCTGATCCTGTTGCTGATCATTT
>DATJRJ010000152.1:0-3620 GCA_035504735.1 Binataceae bacterium (SeqCode) | reverse complement strand
GCCGGGCAGATAGAGGCCAGCCCAGATGTGGCGGCGATTGGGCCGCATCCAGCTTGAATCGGCCGGGATGGTGTCAGACCAAAGACGGCGCAATAGTTCCCGCCAATCGACTTTGGCTTCCGCCGCGCCTTCGAGCGTTCGCTTCAACCCGGCCGGAACCTTGCCGGCCTGCTGGGCGAGCGTCACCGCCTGGTTGACGGCGATCTCCCAGTCGCGCGCCTGCTCTTCGTCACCCGACGCTTCCTCGCCGGTCTCTGGAGCATCGATCACCTGGCCGATACCGCCCTGGCTCTCTGGAACAGACGGCGATCCATCATCCTTGTCGCTGCCAATCGAGTCGTTCGCTATGGAGCCCCAGTCATCATTTCGACCCTGTTCCGGTTCTCTTCCACTGCCGGGCTCGGGTTGTGCCTCGGCCTCGCGCAGGTTGTAGATCTGCTCGGCGCTCATTCCGCGAAAGCGAGGATCGACAAGCACATCATCCGGCAGACTGAGACCTGCATCGAGCAGCAGTGGGTTGATGGCGTAGTCGCAAGCCTCATTCCAACGTCTTGGATCGCGCTTTGCCCGCCGCGTGTGATGCTGGAGCGCGGGGTGCATGACCTCGTGCGCCAGCACCCCGGCCAGCGTTGCCGCGTTCAGCGTGTCGACGAACGCAGGGTTGTAGAGAAGCACGACACCATTGGTCGCCATCGTCGGAATCGAGCGGCAATCCTCGCTCCTCAGCCGGAACAGGAGCGAGCCGAAGAAAGGATGATCGAGCAGAAGCGCCGTGCGCGCCTTCCGAATGCGCTCGGCTGCCGGAGTTTCGTGTCTCATGCCGCCGCGGGCGCCTCCATGTACGCCGACATACGGTCGAGGATGCTCTCAACCGATGGAATCTTCTCTTCTGTTTGCTCGGCTTCTCGGCTGCGGATCGCCTCATCCATGCGGGAGACGATTTCCGCAGCATCGGTCGCCGTCGCCACGCGCAGCAACTCGTGCTTCTTGAGATCGTGCGCCGTGTAGGTGCAGAGCTTCTGGCGGGCCTCCTCGGCGAATCGGTTCAGGTCCGGGTCGCCCGTGACATTGAGACGCGGCAGCAGTTCCACCAAATCGAAAATGTTGGTCACCAGCGTCGCGTGAAAGCGCGACTCGGGTTCGTTCAGCCGGTCCACCATATGCGTGACGACATCGCGCAGCCGTTTCCACAGATCCTCGGTTCCGCGCACCAGGGACTGCCGAACGTTGGAGTCGATCTCGCGGGCCACACGCACCTGTTCCTCGGCCGACATCTGCACTCGAAAGTCGGTGCCCGTGGGAATAGGCAGAACTTCGAGCTTGACGCCGAACTTGCGGCGTAGCTTTTCGGCTTTGGGGTAGTCTTCCTCGCGGAAAAGGCCATTCAATTCCGGCCGTACCTGCCCGATGTACTGAGGATAGACTTGGATGAACGCATCGACCCCCTGCTCGAACTGGGCCTCGAACTCGCGCATCCGCGCCGTCAGATCGAAGTAGAGATTCCCCGGCAACAGCCGGTAGCCCTCATCGGTCCAGGGCAGCGTGATCTTGTAGAAGTACTGGCGGACCTGACCGGCGAGCGAGCGCAACTGGTCGAGTTTGTCGGCGCCGCGCAGCAGTTGCTTGTTGTAGCGGCCAGCGCTCACCGGAGCGCCGTTCCTTTCGGCCACGTCGCGGCTAACGCCACGATCGTGTTTGACGGCCGTCCAGATGCTGATGTGGACGGCGGCCAGCATGGCACGTTCCTGAATCATCGGACCACCTCCTGGTGCTCGATACCGAAGCGGATGAACTCCGGAGTATGGGTGATGGCGCGATCCCGCGCCGCCGCGTCGCGCATCGCCATGACGCGCATCTCGGCAGGCATCCGATCGAGGTACTTGAGACCGCGCGCGATCGAGCTGTCGCTCATCACCCGCCCCAGCGCAGTCGAGATGGCGATCAGGGCTGACGGCTCAGTCGGCAGCGGAGCGGTTTCGGGATTGAGCAAGATCTCGTCGATCGACGGTAATTGGCGGAAGAGCCGCAGAAAGGCCAGTAACTCGCCCGAGGCCGCCTGTCCCACGGTGCCGTCGAGCAGTTGCGCTTCGAACTCGCCGGCGCCGGTCAACAGAGCCGTGTTCTGCCTGCGCGCCATTCCTGACAGGACGTGCGAGGCCATCTCCCAGGAACGTGGAGTGGGCCAGGCATTGACGTCCGAGGTTGCGTCGGCCACATGCAGCAGGTCCGGCTTGAAGCGCAGAAAGGCGATGATCTCCGGCCTCACGCCCGCGCCCACGGCCCACCTGCACCAGTCGCTGAGGTCGGCTTCGAGTTCGAGATGGACAAAGCGGTTTCTGAGCGGCCGCGGCATGGCAAAGTGCACGCCACGCTCCGATGCCTGATTGCCGGCGGCGATGACGGCCCATCCCTCGGGGAGCACGTATTCGCCAAGCCTGCGATCAAGAACGAGCTGATAGCAGCCGGCCTGGGTCATCTGCGGCGCGGCGGTCAATTCGTCGAGAAAGAGAATGCCCTTGCCTTCGGTAGGCAGGAACTTGGGCGGAACCCACTCGGTTTGGTCCGATGCGATGCGCGGAAGGCCACGCAAATCGACCGGGTCGAGTTGCACGGCGCGCACATCAAGAAAAGCGACGTTGAGATCGCGCGCCACCTGGGCGACGATCTGTGACTTGCCCACGCCGCACGCGCCCCAGATGTGCAAGGGCACACGTTCGCCTATCAACGCATGAAGCGCCTCGTAGAGCTTTGATGGTTTCATGAATCTGGATCCTTTCGGATGTGACAGGAGAGATTTTGGGGAAATCAGCGACAGCAGACAGTTAGCAAGTTGGAACCCGCCAGCCGTTGAGCGCCTCGGCGACTTCCCGAGAATGGCCGGATGCAATCGATGAAGCAGACCCTGTTTTGCGAGGTCCTGTCCTGCAAAGCGCTGCCACTTTGATCGATTTAGCAGTATTATCCGTTTAGCACTTTGAACTTGGGAGTATCCATATGGGCAAAGGAAAGCCTAACAAGCGCAGAATTTCACCGATCGCGCATGGAATTGGCCGTCCAATGAAAGACGGAGAAAACTACCCTTATGCAATCATTTGCCACAATACTCGAACGATGGAAGGCAGCGTCGAAATGGCCGTCGTGATGGGTCAGGCACGGGCTGCTCGGGCAGTTCGATTTCACAACTCGAAATTGACCAAGGAACAGCGGGACGCAGGCTGGAGCCACTACGCGACCCGGACGACTAAACGTCCGTGGAATGAGGTCCTGGAGTCGAAAGTGAACAACAAGCCAGGGATGCTGCGAAAGTAAGTCGAGCATTCATCTTCGATTCAATGGAATAAACGCGTTGCCCCGCAAGTCACTCGATCCGACTCCTGATCCACGAGAGATTGAATCTCGGGCTGTCCTTCCGATGCGAACGCCGCCTTGTGCGCAATTTGAACTGTAATGCGATTGAAAGCTAATGTACCGGCATTGAGGCACGCACCGAAGTACGAAATTCCTTTGATTGATGCCGCGCATGTTGGCGTCTCGATCGGAGTTCAGGCATCAGTGGCCCGTTTCCGGCGCGTCGCGAGAGGATCAACCCGTCCCAAGAGAACCTCGGACGGCAGATATCG
>DATJRJ010000151.1:0-2019 GCA_035504735.1 Binataceae bacterium (SeqCode) | reverse complement strand
ATCGAGCGCTGCCTCACGGTTAAGCAGGTCGCCGGATTGCTCGGCTACAGCACCAAGCAGATTCGCCGGCTCTGCCGGCAAGGAAAAATCCGCACCGTGCAGTCGTCGCCGCGCGCTCAGCATCGCATACCAATCAGCGCGCTGCGCGATTTCTTCGGAAAAAACCAGCTCCACTGGGAGATTTCCGCCGATCGCGAATTCGAGCGCGCGTTGCTCTCCGGATGCGACGCGATCCCAGGCGTGGAAGACCCATCTTCTGAAAGGCATTGAATAAGGGCGCTTCCTCGACTTCATTTGAAAATATTTCGCCCGGTCAAAAAGCGCCGCGATGGGTCACCTGGGGCCACCGTGGGCAATGATGGCTAATTGATATACGCGTGCTACTACGAGTATAAAACATGCATTATCGGAAAGTCGCGGACGGCGACTCGCGAATCGGGGAGATAGCTTCAATGTCAGGGGCGGATGCAATCACGACCAACCCGGAGCAAATCCTCACGCGCAACCAGCAATCCTGCATCGGGCGCGCGCCCACGCGGTAGCGGCAAAAAAATTCGTGAGCTGCGCGAGGCGCTCGCTCGCGGCCCCAACTTTCCGCAACTTTACGACAAGCAGCGCGACTTCGTAGACGACCCCGCCCGCTACACGCTGTGCGAGGCCGGCACCAAGAGCGGCAAAACCCTCGCCTGCGCCACCTGGCTCGTCGCCCGCGCCTGGGAAGAACCCGAAACCATCTGGTGGTGGGTCGCCCCGTCGTATGGCCAGGCGATGATCGCCTTCGAGCTGATTACTCATGGCGATCGCATGAACGCCGACGCGAACGCGCGGCGCGGTGGTCCGCTCGCGCGGCTGCTCGAACCGCCGCTCCATTGCAAAGTCCGCCGCGGCGGCGCTTGTCCCGAGATCGAGCTGTTCAACGGAACTCTGATCCAGTTCCGCACCGCCGCCGAGCCGAACCTGCTCTACGGCTCGGGAGTCTCCGGCGCCGTGGTCGACGAGGCCTCGCGCCTGAGCGAACAGGCGTTCATCGCCGTGCGCTCGACGCTCACGATGACTCGCGGGCGTGTCAAAATAATCGGCAACCCGCGCGGCACTCGCAACTGGTTTTACAAGCTCTGCCAGCGCGCCAAAGCCGACGGCGGCGAGTACGGCTACCATCATCTGTGCTCGGCCGATAACCCTTACATCCCGCCCGAGGAAATCGAGGACGCGCGCCGCATTCTGCCCGAACGGATGTTCCGCGAACTCTATCTGGGCGAGGCGCAGGAAGGTGAAGGACAGGTCTTCACGCATATCGAGCGCGCCTGCACCGTGCGCGGCGTTCAGCCGCCCGAAGACGGCCATCAGTACGTCATCGGATGGGATCCGGCGCGCAAGCTCGATTATTCGGCGCTGTCGATATTCGAGCGCGATCAACTGCCGCATCGCGAGGTCTTGCTCGAGCGGCTCACCAACGCAAGCTTCGACGCCCAGCTCGATCGCGTCAAAACACTGAGCGAACGCTACTTCGACGCACCTGTGATCTTCGACGGCACCTCGATGGGCGGTGATTTCGTCGGCGAGGACGCGCGCAAAAAAGGCATCCCCGGGATTCCGTTCATCTTCAGCCACAGCAGTAAGAACGAGATCGTGAGCCGGATGATAGCCGCGCTCGAGCGCGAATCGGTTGCCTTCCAGTGCGAAGGTCACGAAGCAGACATCGCTCGCGGCGAATTGGAGTTGTTCGAAGGTCGGCCGCAGGGCTCCAGCGGATTGCTCGCCTACGGAGCCCCCGAAGGCGCTCACGACGACACCGTGATGGCGCGATGCCTCGCGCTGTGCGCGATTGAGCGTCCTAGCCTGGTCGCCCAGGCCGGAATTTTCGAGTACCTGAAAGCGGCAGCCAGGGAACAATCTGCCGATAAATCCGACTAGCTGTCCGCGACTCGATCGATCTAAAGCGTCGGACTTCGCCGTTTTACAGTTGACGTTCGCGATCATTTTCATGGGAGCACGCAAATGTACGAGAGCGAGCTCAAA
>DATJRJ010000150.1:0-8501 GCA_035504735.1 Binataceae bacterium (SeqCode) | reverse complement strand
CTCATCTTCGGCAGCCTAAGTCCGGCCGGCATCACGCTCGAGGAACATCTCGGCCGCGCGGCGCGCGAGCTCGATATGTTCGTCGGGCTCTCCGACGCCGACGAGATCGAGGTCACCGCCGGCGTCCATAAGTACAACTTCAAAGCCAACTGGAAGCTCGCGGTCGAGAACTCGATGGATGGGTACCATCCCAACGTAACCCACGAGTCGTTCATCGCCGCGGTCATCGAGCGGGTCAGGAATCATCCCACGCCCGAGCACAAAGCCGTCTTCAATCCCGATTCGTTTCAGGCCGGCGGCGGCGGTATCGCCAAGGATATCGGCGGAGGCCACGTGATGCTCGACTACGGTTTCCGGATTTACGATCCGCTCAACAATGACCCGCTCCCGCCGGTGCGCGCGATCAACCCGAGCGGCGAGGAACACCTGGCAGAGATGACGCGCCGCACCTCTCCGGAGCGGGCGGCCGACATGCTCCGTGAGGGCGGGACCCATACGCTGATCTTTCCGAACCTGATCCTGATCGGACTCCATATGCGTGTCGTGCAGCCGCTCAGCGTTGATTACACCGAGGTTTGTCTCTATCCGACCACGCTCAAATGGCTGGCGCCCGAAGTCAACGCAATCCGGTTGCGCTCACACGAAGCATTCTTCGGCTCGGCGAGTCTGGGCGGTCCCGATGACTCGGAAATTTTCGAGCGTATCCAGACCGCGGCCGCGGCCGATCTTGAACCGTGGAACATCATCTCGCGGGGGATGGGCCGCGAGCGCCCCGACGAGGAGGGCTACCTCTACAGCGACATGACCGACGAGATCACCCAGCGCGCCATCTGGCGTCAATGGATGAAGCTGATGACGCAGGAAGCGGGCGGGGCCACGCGCAAACGCGTCTCGCGCGCATCCGGGGCACGGGGCTGATTCGCGATGGCGATCGATCGAGCGAAGGTCGAGCAGTTCATCTACCATGAGGCGCGCCTCATGGACGAAAACCGCTACGACGAGTGGCTCGCGCTGTGGACCGACGACGCGCTCTACTGGGTGCCGTGCGGGCGCGATGATATCGATCCGAAACGCGAGGTCTCCTTGATCTACGATGATCGCGCGCGCCTCGAGACCCGCATCACGCGGCTCAAAAGCGGCGTCGCTCACTCGCAGGAACCGAAATCGAGGATGCGCCGGGTAATCTCGAATCTCGAGATCGAGGAGGGCGCGAATGGCGAGGTCACGGTCTTCGCCAATTTCATGCTGGCCGAGCTGCGCCGCGGCGTGCAGGATATCTTTGCGGGCCGGACGATTTATCGGCTGCGTCCGGACGACGGCGGCTTCAGGCTGGTGTACAAGAAGGTGTTGCTCGTCAACAACGACGAATATATCGACAACCTGACCTTTCTGATCTAATCGCCGGCTGCGGGAGCGCGGCAGGCGCCGTGGACCATGGCGTCGAAAATCAATTATCACGCGCTGGTAAAGCCCGACCGCGTTCACTCGCGGCTCTATACTGATCCGGCGATCTTCGACGAGGAACTGGAGCGGATCTTCCATCGCGGATGGGTGTTCGTGGGGCATCGCGGCGAAGTACCGAATCCGGGCGACTTCCGGCAGAAGCGGATCGGGCGGCAGCCGGTGATCATGGTGCGCGATGCCTCGGGACAGGTGAATCTGCTGCTTAACCGCTGCCGTCATCGGGGTGCGATGGTCTGTAACGAGGAGCGCGGCAATACGCGTGCGTTCCGCTGCGCATACCATGGCTGGACCTACAAGCTGGACGGGACGTTAGCGGGAGTGCCGTATCCGGACGGCTATGATGAGAGCTTCCGGCGCGAGGAGTACGGCTTGGCGCGGGTGCCGCGGATGGCGGAATACCGGGGCCTCATCTTCGGCAGCCTAAGTCCGGCCGGCATCACGCTCGAGGAACATCTCGGCCGCGCGGCGCGCGAGCTCGATATGTTCGTCGGGCTCTCCGACGCCGACGAAATCATCGCCGATTGCGGAGCTCATAAGTACGACTATCGCGCGAACTGGAAACTCCAGGTTGAAAACGCGATGGACGGCTACCATGCCATCACGCTTCACGAATCCTTTCTCGGCGTTCTCGCCGAACGCGCCCGGCAACGCGCGGCCGCCGACGATTACAAGGGACAGTTCGAGGGCAGCCGCTTCGCCGTCACACGCGATCTCGGTGGCGGACACGTGATGCTGGATTACTGGAATCGGCTCTACGACGCGCTCAACAATGACCCCATTCCCGAAGTTGAACCGGTCAGTGCGTCGGGCCGTGAGCATTTTGCGGAGCTGGTGCGACGCTTCGGCCACCATCGCGCCGCGCACAACCTGACGCAGGGGATGACGCACACGTTCATCTTTCCGAACCTGATCCTGATTGGTATCCAGATGCGCGTGGTCCATCCGGTACGCGTTGACTTCAGCCAAGTCGCGGTTTTCCCGACGCGGCTCAACTGGCTGAGCGAAGCCGTCAATGCGACGCGCTTGCGCGGACATGAAGCGTTTTTCGGACCAGCAGGATTCGGGGGCCCCGATGATACCGAGATCTTCGAGCGGGTGCAGACGGGGCTGCGCGCCGATCGGCTCGCACCGTGGTTGATGCTGTCGCGTGGTATGAATCGCGAGCGCCGGGATAGCGATGGGACGCTAATTGGCGAGCGGACCGACGAAGTGACGCAGCGCGGCATCTGGCGTCAGTGGATGAAAGAAATGACGGGTGACGGCTCTGCGCGCCGGGCAGCGCGTAAGCCCGCTACGCTTCAACACGCCGATCGCGTTCTTTCGGATCTGCACTGAACTGAGGCGAACGCCGCGACAGGAATACCCGGGTCTCGTCGATTGACGATCGAAGATTCCGCTATCAAAGCTTATTTCAACTACGCCGGTCTCAATTGGCCGAGCGGGGAAATCGCCCAAGCGTGCCGGAACGCAGAGCAGAAGTTCGAGCGTCTGCGCTTCAGCGTAGCCGGACTCGACGAGTACGGAGCGCTCATGTTCCGCGCCCGGAAAAGCATTTCCGATCTGCTCAGGCTGCCGGCGGACCGGCTCGATGAGATTTTCTTTTTGCCCAACGCCACTACCGGCTTGAGCTTGGTGCTTCGCGCTCTGTTGTCGGAACTCAGCCCCGACCAAACGGTGGTAACCTCGGACCAGGAACATCCGGCGGTTGAGCGGGTTCTTCAGAGCGTGGAGGGAAGCGGGGCTCAGGTAGATCGGATACGCGCCAGGTCCGAAGATGAATTCATCGAACGATTAACAACGCACTGCCATGATCGCAGGCCGGCCTTCGTCGTTCTCTCGCAGGTTTCTTACAAGGACGGCCGAGTGCTCCCGATCCCTCGCGTCGCGGAGATCCTGACGCCGCAGGGCGTTCCTTTAATCATCGACGGCAATCAGGCGATCGGGCAGATTCCGGTCGATCTTTCGCGATTGAGCTATGCCGCCTACGTTTTCTCGGGTCACAAATGGCTCTGCGCGCCGATGGGGACCGGCGCCATGAGCATAAACCCGGAGTTTTTTCGGTCTCGCCCCGGTGCCGTTCTCGAGACCCTGGGAGATCTGCAAAACGGCACGCTCAGTTATGTCTCGCTGGCCGGGCTCGAGGCAGGCTCTGCGCAAGCGGCGCGTTCGCTTCCAGAGCGCACCGCACGGTTGGCGTATCTCAAAGGCCGCATCCTCGGCGCGATCCACAAACTGCCTGACATCGCGTTGCCCGATTGGAGTGGCGAAGCTGCGCCCGGGATCGCGTCGTTGCTGCTGTCGGAAGAGATGCCATCGTTGGAGCTGGCGCGACGCCTGCTGGATCGGTACGGCGTGGCGATCAAATCGTTCGTTCCACCGGAGCGCCCGAATGCGATTCGGCTCTCCTGGGCGCCATCGACTACCGACGCTGAGATCGAGTTGCTGATCGAAGCTTTGACGGCCGAACTGTCGTGAAGACTGGGACTGCGCCGCCCGGTTGGCTTACTGTCCCGGCGGGCCGGATACCGGCGTGGTCGGGCTTTCGATCCGTGGCGACTCGGAGGCGTCGGGCGCGTCCACCCGAATGAAAACAATCAGCATTCCCTGCTCGTAACGCGGGCCGCCGAGAATCAGGAAGGCGTGGTTGGGCAGCTTCAACTCGGTCGACATCTCGGGTCGCTCGTCCTGGAACAACACCAGCTCCATCGCGATCATCCCGTCGGCAATCCGATGCGGTGCGACATGCAGAATTCGGCCGCCCGGCAGCGTGAAGTTAATCATCTTGCCGCAGCTGGTCTTCTTGTCCTCGCTTTTGACCAGGCGATAGGTGCTGTAACTGAACGGCAGGGTGCGCAGCCGCGAGGTCATCGAGGCCAGCCGCTTGTCGATTCCCTCATTGGTATCCGCCGCCATTACCGAGTCGATACTTATGGTCACCTGGCGTGAGGCCGGCTTGTCGCCGGCATTGCTGTAGGCGGCGACGGTGAGAACCCCAGCGAGAGCAAGCAGAACACCTGGCCAGCGCGACAACATTACGTCTCGGTATCGCTCGAAATCCCGCTATTCCCCGGGGTGCTGATCGGGAAGCCAAATGACGGTGGTGTCGGTGCGCGGCTCGCTCCAGACCGCTACCGCCGGATTTTTAGATTCGAGGCGCGAGATTATCGCATGCGAATCCTCGACCAGAGTTCTTTCATCCGGCGCGACGGTCTCGGCCAGTTGCGATGGAACGACGGCGGGCGATATCGGAGCACGAGTCGCGACCTGCAGGCCATGGGCGGCCTTATACTGGCGCGCATAGGGGGTGAAGATGATGGCGGTCAAAGCGGCGATCGCGATCGCGGCAGAGCTCAGTGACAAGGTGGCGCTTACGCGCTCATCGACCGATTCGAGCCAATGCCAGAGGCGGGACCAGAGCGACGGCCGGAGATGCTCGAGACGGGCCTGAACGGCGGCCGTGAAACCTGCAAGCGGGATGGAGCTGACGGCAGCCTCGTGCGCGTCGCGCAGGTTGATACCGAGCGCACTGAAATCGGCAGCCTCCTGCTCACAATCGGGACATTCAGCAACGTGTCGCGCGACCTTGAGTAATTCGGGCGGTTCCAGTTCTCCGTCGCCGAACGCGCTCAACAGCGGGCGAATCTCACTACAAGCGGCCATCCGAGCTCAATCCTTATTCAGATCCTTAAGGGCGTCACGCAGCCGATTACGCGCATAGTGTAACCTGCTCATCACCGTTCCGCGTGGACATTGCAAAACCTCGCTGATCTCATCGTAGGAGAGCCCTTCAACTTCACGTAGCAGTATCACGGCGCGATGTTCCGGGGTCAACTCCTGTAAAGCTCCCTGAATCCGCTGGCTGAGCTCGCTGCGCGCCACTGCCCGGAAGGAATCGCCATGCGAACTCGGCAAGCGTCCAATCTCGGTTTCTGCCTCTTCGCCGCGCAGCACCGGATGGCGTCCCTCATGGCGGCGGAAATCGATCGCGATATTGGCAGCGATCCGGTAGAGCCAGGTCGAGAAGCTCGAACGCGATTCGAACCTTGGCAGATTTTGGAAGGCGCGGACGAAGGTCTCTTGTGCCAGTTCAAGTGCATCATCCTGATTATGGACTACTGCTAGAGCTACGCCGACCACACGCCGTTGATAGCGCTCGACCAGTACGCCGAAAGCCTCTGCGTTCCCCTTTCTGGCCCGCTCTATAAGCTCGGCCTCGTCCCCGTTTGGGCGGCTCGGTTTTCTCAATTTTGTTAGACGCTGCCGGGTAGCTTGAAATTCAGCCGGTTGCTCAATCTTGAGTGGCCATTTCGGCCCAATTTGACCCCCATTTGAGCTCGACCCTGAGCGGTATTTTAAGTTCTGCTGCCCCTTCCATCGCATTTCGAGCCAGCCTGCGCGCCGGCTCGAGCGCCGCCTGCTCGACCTCCAGCAGCAGCTCATCGTGGACCTGCAACACCATGCGGGCTTCGAGTTTCGCGCCGCCGAGTGCGTGATGGACCCGCAGCATCGCGACTTTCATCAGATCCGCTGCACTGCCCTGGATCGGAGTGTTGATCGCAATCCTCTCGGCCTGCGCCCGCGCACCACCCTGCGGCCCGTTCAGTTCCGGAAGATAGCGGCGCCGCCCGTACATCGTGGTGACGTACCCATGTTCGCGGGCCATCCGCAAGGTCTGGTCGAGCCAAGCTCGCACGCCGGGCAAGCGCTCGAAATAGCGTCTTATGTAGTCAGAAGCCTCGCTCAAGGCAATGCCAAGTTCACCGGCCAGTCGTTGCGGACCCATCCCGTAGACAATGCCGAAATTGATCACCTTGGCGAGACGACGCGCCTCGGCATCGACTTGATTCGTGCCGATACGGAGAATTTCGCAGGCCGTGCGAACATGGATGTCTTCACCGCGGGAAAAAGCCTCGATAAGCGTCTTGTCATCCGAAAGATGAGCAAGCACCCGCAGCTCGATCTGCGAATAGTCCGCAGACAGCAATATCGCTCCAGCGCGCGGGGCGAAGGCCCGGCGAATCCGCCGCCCGGCCTCACTCCGGGTCGGGATGTTTTGCAGGTTGGGCTCGCTGGAGCTCAGCCGCCCGGTGGCCGTTACCGCCTGATGAAACGAAGTATGCAGCCGGCCGTCGGCGGGATCGACCAGGCTTTGTAGCGCGTCCGCGTAGGTAGACTTCAACTTCGACAGTGTCCGATATTCGAGCAGCTTGCGCGGCAGCTCATGTATCGCCGACAACTGCGTCAGAGTATCGACGTCGGTCGAGTAGCCGCTCTTGGTTTTCGAAAGGCCCTTGGTTGGCAGCTTTAGTTCATCGAACAGGACGTGACGGAGCTGAATCGGCGAGTTCAAATTGAATTGATGGCCCGCGAGCGCGAAGCATTCCCGCTCCAGGCGCTCGTTCTCGGCGCCGAATTCCGCCGCAACCGACCGCAGCGCTTCAATGTCTATCCCGATCCCGGTCTGTTCCATCTCGGCCAGCAGCATCGCGGTCGGCAGTTCGATTTCGCGAAATAGCGTGGTGAGCCCATCGGCCTGGAGCCGCGCAAGCAGCGCGTCGTGCAAAGCCGCTACGACTCGCGCCTCGGAACCGGCCGGGCCGTGGGCTCCAAGGGGTGCCAGGTACTCATGGTAGAGGTCAGTGATGGACGGCTCGGGCTTGCCCGGATTAACCAGGAAGCCGGCGAGCATCGCGTCGAAATCGACTCCGCCGGGAACGATGCTATAGCGGCTCAGGCGCCGGATATGCTGTTTGAGGTCGTGGCAGCTTTTGGCCGGCGATACACCGGCTAAGAGCTCGGCGGCCTGCCCGATTGCGCCGGCCGCGATCGCGTAGCTTCGCTCGCCGCCTGCGGCGGCGAGCTTGAGCAGCTCCTCGCCGCCATTCTCGGCGGCGGCCAGATGAAACGCAATTCGCGGCGCTCGCTTGAGTTCGGCGAGCGCCGCCGGCAGTTCCGCTGCCGCCAGCGGCTGCTCACCGGCTGCATCGCCGCCGCCCAGTGGCAGCGATTGCTGCGACGGCGCCAGCTCGGCCAGCAATGATCCGAACTCGAGTTCGCGCAACAACTCGGCCGCCGCCTGCTCGTCGACACCGGGCCAGCTGAGATCCTCGGGCTCGATCGCGATCGGTACGTCCGTGTCGATTCGCACCAGTTTGCGCGCCAGCTCGACCTCGGCCCGATGCTCACCAATGAGCGGACCAAGCTTTTTGGCGCCGCGAATTCCCGCCGCTTCCAGTTGATCGAGATTTTCGAACAGCGGTTCGAGCGATCCGAAATGGCGAACCAGCGCGCTGGCGGTTTTCTCGCCCACGCCGGGCACGCCTTTGACGTTATCGATCGCGTCGCCCATCAGCGCCATCATGTCGACCAGCGCCCGCGGCTCCAGGCCGAAGCGCTCACGCACCTCGCGTACCCCTGTGCGCTTGTCCCGCATCGTATCCCACAGGGTGATATTCGGTGCGACCAGTTGCATGAAATCCTTGTCCGCCGTCACGATCGTGGTCTCGAACTTGTGCTTGGCGGCGCGCACCGCGAGCGTGCCGATTACGTCGTCGGCCTCGAAGCCGTCGAGCACGATACGCCGGATCCGGAAGGCTTCCACCGCGCGATGGATATACGGAATCTGCACGGCGAGGTCGCCGGGCATCTCGGCGCGGTTGGCCTTGTAGTCCTGAAACAGATCGTCGCGAAAGGTTTTCTTGGGAGTGTCGAAGATAATCGCGATATGGGCCGGGCGCGCATCCTTGAGCAGCTTGAACAGCATCCGAATGAACCCGAACGCCGCGTTAGTCGGCATCCCACGCGAGTTGTTGAGCTGCGGCAGGGCGAAGAAGGCACGAAAAATATAGCCCGATCCGTCTACCAGGTAGAGATCCTTGCGCTCGGCGGCCATTGTCTCGAAGCTAACCGAAGCCGGCCGCGCACAAAAGCCCGGCATCATCTTTGCGGCCGAAACGTTATTGACAGGGCCGCCCGCGACGACTAAACGGGTAGTCGTTCGATACTTCGGCTCGAATTAACCGGGCCTGTCCATCGTC
>DATJRJ010000149.1:0-3239 GCA_035504735.1 Binataceae bacterium (SeqCode) | reverse complement strand
CGCGAATCTCATCGAAGACGGACAATGGCAGGCCGCCTGGATTCTTCTCAGTTTTCACCATCAGGGGCGGGACGGCGCTGAGCAGGACAGCTTTGGCCACGCGCTTGCTGCCGTGCCGTCCGAGATAGTGGGCGACCTCACCACCACCCGTGGAATGCCCAACCATGAGGGCGTTGCTAAGATCGAGCTGGTCGAAGAGCAAGGCTAAATCGTCTGCGTAGGTATCCATTTCGTTGCCGTCCCAAGTCTGAGTCGAACGCCCATGTCCTCGCCGATCGTGGGCGATGACGCGATAACCATGCTGGCCAAAGAACAGCATCTGTGTATCCCAATCATCCGCGCTGAGCGGCCAGCCGTGGCAGAAGACGATAGGCTGGCCAGTGCCCCAATCCTTATAATAAATCGAGGTTCCATCCTTGGTAGTAATTGTGCTCATATGATCGCTCCTTCAGGCCGATTCGCCGATTACTCTAGCGTTATCGCTAAGGCTCTCTTCCATTACTCGGATGCCGGACTGCTCGCGATGATTGAGATTTGACCGGCTTCCAATTCGATAGAATTGATCGGGCAATTCCGAATACCGAGCAGGGCTATGAATTTTGGCGCAGACTATCGAGTTCCTTCGTAAGTGCCGCGATGCGCTGGTCGCGTTCGGCCAGCAATGCCGCCACCTCCGCGGCCTCGAAACGCTGCGGGATGTGCTGCGGGCAATTCGAGTCCCAGGCCGCGACGGTAAACAGGATCGCTTGATCGGCGCGCGCTCGATAACCTTTCGGCTTAAGTCTTTTGATTAGCGCGGGATCATCTTCGAGAACGCGAGCCTCGCCCCAGATTTTAACGCGCTGGCGGTTTCCATAATCGATGAGGAAAATAAAGGCCTTTGGATTCTCGGCTAAATTTCCGAGCGTGATGTATTGGCGGTTCCCCGCGAAATCGGCAAAACCGAGAGTCTTGTCATCCAGCACCTTGAGAAAGCCGGGCGGCCCGCCACGATGCTGAATGTAGGGTTGGCGCTCGGCGCTAGCCGTGCCGAGAAAGACACTCACCTGGCGTCCGATAAACTCAGCCAAACCGGGTGTGATCCGCGTCTCCCACGAACCGCGCTCCTCCATCGTCGCATAACCGTGACGCGAACCCTTGCGAGTCTGGATAGCCTTCACCGCTGGTGTGAAAGCGACGTCACTTGAATATGAAGCCGCGGCCGGCCTCTTCATTACAGCGCGACCTTGCGTGCGAGGAAATCGCGGATCAGCGGAACCATTTCGTCGGCTTTGTCTTCGAGGGCGAAATGGCCAGTATCGATCAGATGAAACTCGGCATCCGGCAAATCACGCTTGTATGGATGCGCGCCATCGGCGGGGAAGATTTTGTCGTTCTTGCCCCAGACAATTAGCGTTGGCGGCTGGCGATCGCGAAAGTAGGCTTGCACGGCTGGATAGAGCGGCAGGTTGGTCCGATAATCGTAGAAGAGGTCCAGCTGAATTTCGGCATTACCGGGGCGATCGAGCAGCGCTTGATCGTGAACCCAATTGTCCGGTGAGATGCGGCTTAGGTCCGCAACACCGTCGGTGTATTGAAACTTAGTAGTGGCTGGGGCCACGAGAATGTTCAGCGGCTTTCGATGTGCCTCCGAATGGTCGCTCCAGTAAGCCCTGATTGGATCCCAGAACTTCGTTAATCCCTCTTCGTAAGCATTACCATTCTGCACAATTAAGGCAGTCACGCGCTCAGGATGCTTTAGCGCCAGGCGCCATCCCACCGGGGCGCCGTAGTCCATTACGTACATCGCATAACGGGTGATCGCGAGGTGATCGAGCAACCCATCAACCAGATCGGCAAAGTGATCGAAGGTGTAGGCAAATTTAGCTCGGTCCGGCATGCCGCTCTGGCCAAAACCAGGATAGTCAGGCGCGATCACATGGTACCGGTCAGCCAGGGCTGGAATAAGATTGCGAAACATGTGTGATGATGTCGGAAATCCATGCAAGAGCAATACTGCTGGCGCCTCGGAGGAACCGGCTTCGCGGTAGAAGATGTTGATTCCATCGACTTCAGTTGTCCGGTGATAAGTGACGGGAAGAACGGGTGATGTCATAGAATCCTCCTACTTTGCTCGCCAGCCAGGATTGAGAGCCAAAGCGGTTTTGACCTGCCGCGGTGAATGCTTAGCCGGCAAGTCCGCTCCAATACCTATGCTTTCAGGCGTTTCGGCCGGGATCCAGCCTCGCGCGTGAGTGAACTCGGCGCCGGCGACGATCCTATTCTTGAAAATTGAAGAGCCGCAGGCGTTTTTCCACTACTTCGGCCACTTCCTGAACGACCATGGGCAAAATCTTGTAAGGCACGACCTCGTCGGCGCTCGCGGTTAGAGCATGGTCCATGCCGCGGCGCCAAGCCAATCGCAGTTCGGTGTTCACATGCACGATCGTAATTCCCGCCTTGATCGCCTTTTGGAAATCACCGTCGTTGGTGCCTGAGCCGCCATGCAGCGTCATCAGGACGCCGCCTGACTTTGCGAGCGCTTCAATACGGCCAATATCCAGGCGTTTCTCGGCGGTCCCGGCCACCATGCTTTTTAGCAAGCCGTGCATGTTGCCGACGGCGGGCGCGAGAATATCGACGCCGGTCGCATCGACAAATTCCCGTGCTTCATCGGGAGTGGTTAACGCGCCAAGCCCTTCCGGAACCTTTTCAAGAATCGAGGATGATGTGCCGATATAGCCGATCTCGCCTTCAACGACGATGTTCGGATTAATTGACTTAATCGCCTCGACTGCCTTTTTGGTCTGCTCGATATTTTGGTCGACGGGCATGGACGACCCGTCAAAGATGATCTCGTCGAAGCCCGCACGGGCGGCTTCTTCCGCTTTACCGATAGAATGAGTGTGATCGGCGTTGAGAAAAATCTCCAGCCCGGTCTCGTCACGAACGCTCGCGACCAGCGCTGAAGCCTGGCGGACACCGACAAAATCGCGTTCGCCTTCCGAAACCCCAACCATTACGGGAACTTTGAGCTTGCGAGCGCTCTCCACCACGGCCTTGAAGGCGGCCAGCTCGGAGAAATTGAAATGCCCGACTCCGATCCGATCGCGTTGCGCTTCTTTAAGAACTTCGATCAATTTTCTCATCGGCTTGCTCCAGATTGAATCCGGTTGAGCGCGGCGTTGCTGACTGCACTAGACTTTCATATATGGAGGGTCGATGGAATTCTTCGATCCGCTCAGCCGCGCGTGGCTTCG
>DATJRJ010000148.1:0-5458 GCA_035504735.1 Binataceae bacterium (SeqCode) | reverse complement strand
GCCAGGCGCGCTGGCCACGATAGTTTTTCTATCGGTGCATTTTTACGGCGTGCGCATGCAAGGGCTCGGCGCGTACCTGAAGGGCTATCTCAAGCCGAATCCGATTATGTTGCCGTTCAATATCCTGTCCGAGCTGACTCGATCCTTCTCCCTGGCTATGCGGCTATTCGGAAATATCATGAGTGGCGAACTAATAGTTGCGATCGTCGTGGGGCTGGCGGGCCTGCTGGTGCCGATTCCATTCATGGCGTTCGGAATTCTTGTTGGGTTGGTACAGGCTTATATCTTCAGCGTTTTGGCCGCAGTCTATATCGGCGGTGGTCTCGGTGCGATCGAGAAATGAGGGAGGTGGGAAGAAGATGACAGTCCAAATGCTCAGTATAATCGGCGCGGCGGTCGCGGTTGCTGTCGGCTCGATCGCGCCGGCGCTGGCCGAAGGCCGCGCGATTGCGGCGGCGATGGAGGGTATCGCGCGGCAGCCCGAGGCTGCGGGCGCGCTGTCGCGCACGCTGTTCGTCGGCCTGGCAATGATCGAGACCATGGCAATCTACTGCCTGGTAGTCGCCTTGCTGCTGCTATTTGCCAATCCTTTCGCGCGATGAATTTCAGTTGGTGGACCTTTGCGCTGCAGGCGACCAACTTTCTAATCCTCGTCTGGCTGCTCGGGCGCTTTCTCTTCAAGCCGGTCAGCGCGATGATCGCGCGCCGTAAGGAGGAGATTGCGAGCGGCATAGCGGTAGCATCGGCGGAAAAACAAAAGGCCCTGGACCTGGAGCACGAGCTTCAGGCGCAGCGCGCAGGAATCGAAGCGGAGCGCCAGAAGGCGATCGAAGAACAGCGCCCGCAGCTGGCCGCCGAACGTCAGAGAACCATCGATGAGACTCGCGCAGAAGTCGAGAAGATCCACAATCAGGCGAACACGCAACTCAGCGAAGAACGGGCCGCCGCCACACAAGAATTGTTTTCCCGGACCGTGGAGCTCGCGATGCATCTCGCGGAACGGCTGCTCCGGGAACTGGCTCTTCCTTCAACCGAGCATGCTTTCCTGATTCGCGTCCTGGATTATCTGGACCGCTTGCCGGCGCAGGAGCGAGCCGCGCTCGCCTCACAGCTCGGCGCAAATGCGCTGCTGGTGACGACGGCTCACACGCTGGACGCGGCTGAAGAAGCGCAATGGAACGAACAACTCCAAAAACGGGTGGGCGCCGCGGCGGGCATTAAATTCAACAGCGATCCGGCGCTCATCGCGGGCGCCAAAATCACATTTCCGAGCGCAATTCTCCGCTTCAACTGGCACGACGCGTTGCTTAACGCCGTCCAAGAGATTAACCGCAATGAACACGCTAGCTGAATCTGTAAAAGATCGCCTGAGCAAGACCGATCAGCTTCTGAACCAGCTCCAAGCCGCTCCCCGACTCGACCTGGTCGGGCGCGTGGAACGGGTCAGCGATAACGTCGCCAGCGTGCGCGGCCTGCCGGCAGCGCGGCTCGGTGAACTCCTGCTGTTCGAACAATCGGATGGCGGGCAACCGGTCGTTGGAATCGTGCTGGCGCTGGACCCGGATTTGATCGGCTGCGCGATGCTCGGCGACTCTAGTGGCATCGGGGCGGGCAACCTGGTGCGCGGAACCGGGTCAGTGGCGAGCGTGCCGGTAGGTGACAAGCTGCTCGGGCGCATCGTCAACCCGCTCGGTGTTCCGCTGGACGGGGGTCCGGAGATCGTGCCGTCGGGTGTCGAGCCGGTCGAGCGGCCGGCGCCGGCGATTGTCGATCGCGATTTCGTCAACACCGCGCTCCATACTGGCCTGCTGGTCATCGACGCGATGCTGCCGCTCGGCCGTGGCCAGCGTGAATTGATCATCGGCGATCGTGAAACCGGGAAAACTGCGATCGCGATCGATTCGATGATCAATCAACGCCAAAGCGACGTGGTTTGTGTCTACTGTGCGGTGGGACAGAAGACCTCGTCTGTGAGTGAGGTTATCGATGCGGTCAAGCGCTACGGCGCACCGGAAAGATCAATTTTCGTATTCGCGCCAGCGGACGATCCGGCTGGAATCCAGTGGCTAGCTCCGTATGCGGCCTGTACGATGGCAGAATATTTCTCGGAGCGCGGCGGCGATGCGCTCTTGATCATCGATGATCTGAGCAAGCACGCCGTCATCTATCGGCAACTCTCGCTGCTGCTGCGTAATCCGCCGGGCCGTGAGGCTTACCCGGGAGATATATTCTATATCCATTCGCGGCTGCTCGAACGTGCCGCCAAGCTCAACCAGGCGCGTGGCGGCGGATCGTTGACGGCGCTGCCGATCGCAGCGACGGAGGAAGGCAACTTGTCCGCCTACATACCAACCAATTTAATTTCGATTACCGACGGGCAGATTGTTCTCGAGCCGCGCCTGTTTCATGAAGGGCAAAAGCCCGCAGTCAATGTCGGCAAGAGCGTGTCTCGCGTGGGAGGCCAGACGCAGTCGCATGCCATGCGCAAACTGGCCGAAAATCTGCGCCTCGAATATGCACAGTTCCTGGAACTGGAAATCTTTACACGCTTCGGCGGGATGGTGGATGAGCGCACTCGCGAGAAGATCGAACACGGGCGACGAATCCGCGCGATTCTCACGCAGCCGCAATTCGCCCCGCGGTCGCTCGCGCATCAGGTGGCGTTGTTGGTGGCGATCGACGAGCGGCTGCTCGATCCGCTTTCCTTAGAGAAAGTGAGCGAGCTGCTGTCAAAACTCAGTCCCTGGCTTGATGAGCGGGCCGCGGAGGCGGTGGCGCAAATCAATGCAACCGGCGAACTGGAGCCTCACACGCGCGCAGCGCTGGTCGCGGCAATCGGGCAGCTGGCGTCAAGCTTGCCTCAAGCGGACACCGCCCCAGCGACGGAATAACTCATGGCGCAAGAACGCGAAACTGCGACCCGAATCACTTCGCTCAATCAGTTGCGCGAGATCGTCGCGGCGATTCGAGCGATGTCGGCGTCGCAGATGCAGCAGGCGCTCAAATCTCTAGATGCAATTCATGGCTACTCGGAGCTGATTCGCGAGGCATTGGCGGAAGCCGCAACCCTCTTGGTCTCGGTCGAGGCAATCGAAGACGTGCCACGACCGAATAAAGTTGGCGTGGTGGTGTTCTGTGGCGAACACGGCCTTTGCGGTGGCTTTAATGATCAGGTGTTGCGCGTGGCCGAGCGTGCGGTAGCCACTGGCGAGGGCGGCTGCGTGCTGATCGTGATTGGAACGCGCGGCGCCCAGATTTGCGCGGAACGCGGCTTGAGTACGGATCTGGTGATCCCGATGGCCACTCATTGTGCGGGAGTGACTGGCGCCGCACGACGCGTCGCGGGGGAAATTTATCGGATGTTCAGCGAGCGCCGGATCGCAGGAGTCGAGGTCATTTACGCGCAACATGCCGAGGGGCAATCGGGGCGTGTCGAGCGGCATCGCCTGTTGCCGCTCGAGGTGCCGGTGGCGCAAAAGACTTCCACGCGCTTAGCTCCGATCATCAACCTGCGTCCACAGCGTCTCTTCGACGACCTGGGCGGTGAATATTTTTTCGCAATGCTCGAGAACGCCGCGATGCAATCATTCTTCAGCGAGAACTCGACCCGATTCCGCACGATGGAAGCGGCGCATCAGAACATCCAGAACAAATCCGCTGAGCTTACAAAACTGATGCAGCGGCTCCGACAGGAGTCCGTAACCACTGAAATTCTTGACCTGATAAGCGGCTCCGCCGCACTGGCGTCAGGCTGAAGGTTACTAAAGCACCTTTCAGCAAATGCGCGGAAGCTGAGAGCCGGAGAGTAGGTCGAGCATCCGGATCGTTCCAAACGCGGTTCTCAGTAGCACTCGCGGCGTGCCGCTTCGCCTGACGGTCCCGATGCAGCAGGCGTCGCTGCCAAGGGGATGACGGCGCATTGCAGCAAGTAATTTATCCGCATCTGCACTGTCTACGATCGCGACCAGTCTGCCCTCGCATGCGACGTAAAGTGGATCGAGGCCGAGGATTTCGCAGGCTGCTCGAACACCGTCGCGCGCCGGTACAACCGTTTCCTCGATGAGTATTTCGACGCCGGAGCTTTTCGCCAATTCGTTTATGACCGTGGCAACGCCGCCGCGCGTCGGATCGCGCATGCATCGCAGCCCCCCGCCGGTTTCGAGCATCGAAGCGACCAGGCCGTTGAGCGGTGCGCTGTCGCTCACTATCGCGGTCTGAAATTCAAGCCCCTCGCGCGCCGACATCACTGCGATCCCGTGATCTCCAACCGGGCCGCTAACCAAAACAGCGTCGCCAACCTGGATTCGCTCGGCGCCGAGCTCAACGCCAGGTGCGACGACGCCGATCCCGCTGGTCGTAATGAAAAGACCGTCCGCCTTGCCGCGCTCGACGACTTTCGTATCCGCCGCGATTATCGCAACGCCGGCACGGTCGGCAGCCGTGCGCATTGATTGTGCGAACGCTTTGAGTTCCGCAATAGGAAACCCTTCTTCCAGGATAAATGCGGCCGACAAGCCGATCGGCTGACCACCGGCAACCGCCAGATCATTGACCGTGCCGTTGATCGCGAGCGCGCCGATATCTCCGCCCGGAAATCGAAGCGGATTCACGACAAACGAATCTGTAGTGAACACGATGCGACTCGCGTCGACGTTTAATTCGGTGCTGTCATTGAGGCGATCCAGGAGTGGATTGGAAAGTGCAGGCAGAAAAACCTTGCTCACCAATTCCGCAGTCAGTCGCCCACCGCTCCCATGACCAAGCACGATGACCTCAGGATTTGGAACGGGCGATGGGCAGCTAAATGAAGCCGGAGAACCGTTCGGATCTAGATCGCGCATTTCGTCTCCGTCGCGGCCGCGGCGAGACGACCGGCGTGAAAATACGCGGCACAGGCGCCTTCGGCTGACACCATCGGCGCACCCAGCGGAGAATCCGGCGTACACGACTTTCCAAAGGCGGGGCATTGTGGAGGTTTGAGCAGGCCTCGTAGTACCTCGCCGGCGCGACATTCTATTGGCTCGCTAGCAGCTGCCTTCGTCAGACCGAACCGCCGAATCGCATCGAAGGCCGCATAACGATCGCTGAGATCGAGTCCGCTTTTTGGCAGAGTTTCCAGTCCGCGCCATCGTCGATCAACGCAGGTGAAGACTTCCGCCATTAAATCGCGCGCGAAGACATTCCCTTCGTTTCTCACGGAGCGCGCATATTGATTTTCAACCGCGGCGCGGCTCTGTTCGAGTTGCGCCACACACATCGCTACACCTTGCAATAGGTCTACCGGCTCAAAACCAGTGACGATTATCGGCACTTTGAATTTCTCTACGAGCGGCCGGTACTCGTCGATGCCCATCACCGTGCACACATGACCCGCAGCCAGAAATCCCTGCACACGGTTGTCGTTGGCCGATAGTATCGCTTCGATAGCTGGAGGAACGCGGACATGTGCCGCTATAAC
>DATJRJ010000147.1:0-2440 GCA_035504735.1 Binataceae bacterium (SeqCode) | reverse complement strand
AAGGCGGCACAGCCCACCATTATGACGTGGCGGCGCAGGCCGTTATCCAATGGATTCCGGGAACCGATTCAATTTAGTTCGCTCTCCGCATGCGGCCGTACGTCTGGCCGCAGCGCGTGAGTGGCTGGCCTCAACTGCGGGCCAGTCGCGGGAAATCCTGCTGCTGGCGGCTCATGCAGATTCCGCCGACGATCTAGTGCGCAGCGTCGCTGTGACGCGCGGAGCGCTGGCAGGAGTCCATCGGCTGACCCCTAACCGCCTGCTCACGATTCTTGCGTCCGATCAGATGGCGGCTGCCGGACTGGCTCCCGCCACGATGCTGGCGACGGAGGCGGTGGCTGCCCGCGCGGTTTTCCAGCTTAAACCAACTGGATGCCTTGCATGGTTCGAGCCCGTGCTTGATCGGCCGGGCTTTCCGCGGGCGCTCGCACGCTCGCTGGCCGAGTTGCGACTTAATCGCATCACCGCCGCCGCGGTCGAAAAACTTGATCGTATCGGCGCGCCACTCGCTGCACTCCTGACGCAATTCGAGGCGGGACTCGCTGCTGCCAAGCTCGCCGATCGTGCGGCTATCATTAAGTTGGCGCTGGCCGCGATTGACGCACCCGGCTATCGCTTCGCGCAGCTTCCGCTGGCACTGATCGATCTGCCGATTGAGAGTGCGCTCGAATGTGATCTGTTAGCTGTTCTTGCCGCTCAGGCCTCAACTATCCTCGCGACTGTTCCCGACGGCGATGATCGCGCCGCCGAGGGGCTGGCTAAAATCTTCGCCGCTCGCAACAGCGGCCATCAGCTTGGCCACGACACACCTCCGCCCGAAGCTCCCGCGCTGAGCCGCCTGCAACATTACCTATTCGCTGGAACGCAGCCGCCCGCGGCCACGCTCGACGATTCGGTCACGCTCGAATCCGCCACCGGTGAGATGCAGGAATGTGTCGCGATCGCACGCCGGATTCACGCCGAAAGCGCACGCGGCATTCGCTTTGACCGGATTGGCGTGGTACTGCATTCACCCGGCCGTTACATCGCTCATCTGGAGGAAGCCTTCCAGCGCGCTGGGATACCTGCATATTTCGTTCGCGGGGCCTCGCGGCCCGAGCCGGGCGGCCGTGCACTGCTGACGCTGCTGGCGTGCGCGGCGGAAAATCTTTCGGCCCGCCGCTTTGCCGAATTTCTCTCGCTCGCCCAGCTTCGCGATCCTGACGCAGCAGCCCTCGAATCTAACGACCCTCCGGCATTCGTCGCGCCTGACGACGAACTCGCCGCGCTTACACAAACCGGCTCAGCGGAGCCGTTCGATTCAGCCTCGGGCGAAGCCGATCCGGTTCCGGTAGTCGACGCCACCGCGCGCGCGCCGTGGCGATGGGAAAAGCTGCTGGTCGAAGCAGCAGTGATCGGCAGCCGTGAGCGCTGGGACCGCCGTCTGGCGGGACTCGAAGCCCAACTGCGCCTGCAACGGTCCGAGGCTGCGGCGGAATCCGGCGAGGCTCGTGCCGCCGCCCTCGACCGCCAGCTAGTCGACCTGGCGCATCTGCGAGCGCTTGCGCTGCCGGTCATCGACACGCTCGGATCACGGCCGCAAACTGCGGCTTGGGGCGAGTGGCTGGCTTATTTGCGCGGCCTTACGGCCCAATTTATTCGCGATCGCGATCCGGTGCTTGCCGTGCTTGCCGAACTCGCGCCGATGAGCCCGGTCGGGCCAGTTACGCTCGACGAAGTCCGCATCGTCCTCGCCGAACGCCTGGGAAATCTGGAACGTCCGCGTCCACGGCGGCGCTACGGAGCAGTTTTCGTGGCAACGCCGGCCCAGATGCGCGGGATGGAATTCGACGTCACGATAATCCCGGGGCTGGCCGAGCGGGTCTTTCCGCGCAAACTGATCGAAGATCCGCTGTTGCCCGATTCGGCGCGCCGCCAGCTCGATCCGTCATTGCCACTCCAGGCCGATCGCACTGCCGCCGAACGCCTCGCCTTGCGCCTCGCGATTGGCGCCGCCCGCGACCGCGTCGCGCTCTCGTATCCGCGAGTCGATCTCGATCAGGGCCGCCCGCGCGTCCCTTCCTTTTACGCGCTCGAAGTCCTGCGCGCCGCCGAGGGTCATCTGCCCGGTTTCGACGAACTCGCACGCCGCGCCGCCGGTGATCGCCCGTCGCGGCTTGGATGGCCCGTGCCGCTCAATCAACGTGACGCGATTGATGAGGCCGAATTCGATCTCGCCGTGCTCGACAAGCTACTCGACGCGAACCCCGACACTACCGTCGGCGCTGCACATTATCTCCTCAGCGCCAATCCCCATCTCGCCCGTGCATTGAGAGCGCGAGCACGCCGATGGCTCCGGCTCTGGACGCCCAACGATGGCTTGGTCAATCCTTCGCCTACCGAACGCGACGCGCTCGCTCGCCATCAACTCACTGCGCGATCCTATTCGCCGACCGCACTG
>DATJRJ010000146.1:0-25163 GCA_035504735.1 Binataceae bacterium (SeqCode) | reverse complement strand
CGCTGAGCTGTCAGTTCAGGTGACGCCTGGGCCGACGCCGTCGATCGAGCCAGCGTCGCGCAAACAGTTGCTAGTGCTAGACTGACGATTGCCTTAGTCATTGAGTTCTTCATGGTATTCACGGTTGGATCAAGCTCCTGGGAACCGATGGCGGCACCTTGGGCCGCGGGGTCACGGGTTTGCCTTGTGCAATCTCGGCGAGTTCGATGCTGGTGTAGGTCTTGCCGTTGCAGCGGTAGAGGGTAGGTGTCGAAACCGAGATTATCGCGCAGTTCTCGACTCGCGGTGGACCTGCCACCTTCGCCCCTCGGGAAAAGGGTTTCTCAATGTTGTTGAGGCTGGAGCCGGCCGCTGGGGAGCTGTTCGAGCAGCCGTATAACAGGAACATCGCTCCCGCCGCCGCCGTCCAAAACGCCCGCTTTCTGCCTATTGAATTTTTCATATATTTCTCCGCGCGCTGTAACGCCTTTTCCGAATGACCATTGTTTAGAACCGATCAGAACCCGATGAATTATACCGAGGTTCAAATCGCGCCTAACAATGTTGTCGGCGTCGCCTGTTGAATCTGGGGCGCGATTCTCAACGCGAGAAGCAGAGTCGGCACTCAGAAGCAGCTTTTCGTTCGCAGCGCAGGCGCAAAGCATCCGAGTGCGATATAATCCGTGCCGTCGTTGCCGATGATTTCATTACGTTCTCCGTAGATTTCGGGAACGTCCGGTCGTCCGGTGAGTTCCTGGCGGTTGGCTCGGTGCTGCCGGTGGTCCGGTAAGCATCAATCACGCTGACGATAGCTTTCAGTGGCAGCGGAACTTCTCTTTTCGCTGGATTCGAACGACTCGCGAATTACGGATGACTAGCTCGACGGTGCCGTATTCGACCGATTTGACGGCGCGCAAAATTTCGCGGATCACGACCGCAAATTGGTCTCGCGCGTCATCAGTAGCATTCGAGGGGATTTCGCTTTCCTTAGTTTGAATCATCTGAACGATCTCTTCGCGACGCGCGGTCCAGAAGCCCCTCCGCAGAGCTGACAAATATGACTCGCGAATCCCGGTTAATCGCTGCGAGAATCATTTAATCAAGTAAGTTGATTAAGTCAAGTGGTTTACTTGACTAACGTCCGATACGTAAGGTCGCGGCTATTAAGAAAGTGCCCGGAGTCTCCGGATTTTCGTTCAGCGGGCTAGTGATCTCCGCTCACCGGGTAAAGAACGCCCGCCGGCTCAGCCAAGCGAGGATATTGGCTCCGCCGGCGCCCGGCGAGTTCTCGTCGTTTAGTGCGAGCAGGTCTATGGTCAACCCGGTTTTCGTATCGCGTGGCCAGATCGTGTCATGGTAGCCGTCCTTGGCTTTGCCACTAGTAGCTACGTATCGGCCATTCGGCGAGGACCGAGTGCCCGCTACTGTACTAGCGATTCGGAGTTCAAAAGCTAGCAGAGCGCCGCCAGTACGAACGCGACCCGGACTGCAGTTCGCAAATGACGTTCACTCATAAAGTCGCGACTTTCCGAGAACGATGCGATGAGTTCTGCCGACGCTTAGAACTCCGTGCGGATGCGCATACTCATCGACACGCGATCGTAACATACAGTTAACACATACCTCGCTGAAGTCTGCGTGGCGGTCGCCCTATAATTTCGGCCGGCGTGCTGGCGAAAGAGGGAAGGCCCCCTAAAGCCGTCCCAAGTTGCACGCCTTCAACGCCGGAACAGGGGAAAAGCAGTCATGAATGCTGAGGTAGAGACTAGGCCGCCTAAACAGGGCGTGAAATCTGTCCAGGAGTATATCGACGAGCGGCCCACTTGGAGCGATGGCACGCATCTGAAGTCTCCGCCCATGACCGCGATGCAATGGCGCATCTGGGCGCTGGCCGCGGCAGGCAAATTCTTCGAGGGTTTCGTTGTGTTTATGACCGGCGTCGCGTTGCCGCTGATCGTACGCGAATTCGAGCTCGGGGCTGCGACCAAGGGCGTCGCCGGTTCCGCAAGCCTTGCCGGTATCCTGATTGGCGCGCTCGTCCTTGGCGGACTGTCTGACTATTTCGGCCGCAAGCGGATGTTTATTGCCGAAATGATTCTGTTCTGCGCCTTTCTCGCGCTCCTTATCTTGTGCTCCAATTTCGCCTCATTTGCCATCTGTCTATTCGGGCTCGGTATGGCGCTCGGATGCGACTATCCGACCGCGCACATGATCATCTCCGAAAGCACTCCGAGCGCCAATCGGGGCAAGCTTGTGATCGCGGCTTTTGGCTTCCAGGCTCTTGGTGCGCTCGCCGGCACGGGAATCGGCTGCCTGGTTCTCGTGCTTGATCCCACTCTGGGGGCGTGGCGCTGGATGTATGCCACTGCACTCATACCGGCGATGATCGTCACCATCGGTCGTTTCTTCGTCACCGAAAGCCCGAACTGGCTAGTAGTGCGCGGCGCGCATGAGGAAGCCGAGAAAGAGGCCACCCGGCTGCTCAAACGCCAACCGCAATATCCTAAGGGCATCAGCTTGGCGCGTCCCGCAGCCAAGAACGAAGGCCGTGTCCAGCAGTCCTATTTTGCGCTCTTCAACCAACGCAACCTCCGCGCCACCATTCTTGCTTCGGTGCCCTGGTTCCTTCAGGACCTCAGTACCTATGGAATCGGCATCTTTACCCCGACGATTCTAGTTGCCGCGCTGGGCGGCGGCCCCGAGCATATCCGCAGTCTGAGCGACTTGATTGCCGATGGAATTCTGGCGGCGAAGGGTGCTGCGCTCATCAACCTCCTGTTGATCGTCGGCATCCTCTTCGCAGTCGTGCTCGCCGACAAGGTCGGCCGGATCCGGTTACAGATTTTCGGCTTCGTGGGTTGTGCGGCCGGTCTGCTGCTCGCGTCGTTCTCGATCGGTGCCAGTGGCGAGTCAAAGATCGCGATTATCTTCGCGGGTTTCATGCTGTTCGACTTCATGACCAATCTCGGTCCCAACGCGCAGACCTATCTACTTGCGGGCGAGGTCTTCCCCACTGCAGTGCGAGGCATGGGAGCGGGCTTCGCCGCCGCCTTCGCAAAGATCGGCGCGGTGGCGACCGCCTTCTTGTTCCCCGTCCTGTTGGCCACGATTGGCACGCGCCTCCTGCTGTACGGGCTGGTGATGTCCTCGATCCTTGGCGCGGTGGTTACCTGGCTCTATCGGATCGAGACGACAGGGGTGAACCTCGACCAGATCGGCCAGAGTTGAGACGGACTTACGGACTAGCAAGGTACCTGAAGGAAAGATTTGTATGATCAAAGGAAACTCGGCCCGCTTGCGGCTGGCCGGCGCCTTTGTACTCGCCTGCTGCGCACTCCCACTCGCCACCGGGCACGCGATCGCTGCGTCCGTGCAGCTCAGCGAAACCGGCTCCACATTGCTCTTTCCGTTATTCAAGCTGTGGATTCCGGATTACGTTGCCGCCAACCCGAACGTGACGATCACGCCTCACGCCACGGGGTCGGGCGTCGGCATCAGTGCGGCGATCTCAGATAGTGCGGCGATCGGTGCTTCGGATGCATATATGTCCGATCAAACGGCCGAACATAATCCGCAGATCGTCAATATCCCGCTCGCGATCTCGGCGCTGACCGTAAACTACAACCTGCCAGGTATCGGTGGTAGCGCATTAAAACTCGATGGACCCACGCTCGCGGGTATTTACTCCGGAACTATTCGTGAATGGGATGCAGCACCAATCAAGGCCCTCAACCCGGGCGTAATGCTGCCGCATCACGCGATCATCCCGATCAGACGCGCTGATGCATCGGGCGATACATTCATCTTTACCCAGTTCCTCGATTTCTCCACATCCAGTTGGGAGGACAAGATTGGCTACGGTCTCACGGTCGCCTGGCCCAATGTTCCGGGTGAGATGACGGCTGCAGGCAACAGAAGTATGTTGCGGACGGTAGCCGCGACCCAATATTCAATCGCTTATATTGGCATCAGCTTCGCGGACGAAATCGCCAAGGCCGGCTTGGGCACAGCGATGCTCAAAAACCAGAGCGGAAAATTTCTACTGCCGACGGCCGAGACTATAAGTGCCGCGGCCTCTGTGCTCGACCCGCGCACGCCGCCGGACGAGAGGCTGAGCCTGGTGTTTGCCCCCGGCGACAATTCCTACCCGCTCATCAACTACGAGTACGTAGTGGTCTCGACGCGTCAGCCCAATCCTGCGGCTGCCAAGATACTAAGAGATTTTCTGTTGTGGGCAAACTCGCCGCTCGGCGGCAACACGCCGAAATATCTCGATGCGGTACATTTCATTCCATTGCCCGACTTTATTCGTGCACTGAGCGAGAACCAAATAAACAAAATTAAGTGACGTTGCATTAGCAAATTCAATTGGGTGCGCCCGGGGAAGAGGGGCGTTGCGTGCTTGCTCGAGGCGAACCCGGTCGGTTCCGGTGCCGCTGGGAACTCGTCGACGAGACTGGTAAGAGCTTGCAGAAGAAAGCCGCTCGGTCTATGAAGCAAGTTGGAATTGGAAAAAGAAATCTCGGCTTAGGTTCCTATCCGGGTTGGCGTCCCCGCTTACAAGAAGAGAACACTGGGGAATCTCATGAGCGGTATCAACATCGAAAAGGTCGATCACATCGGCATTCGGGTGCGCGATCTCGATCGCGCGCTCGCTTTTTACCAGGTGCTTGGGTTCAAGCTCGCCATACGGGTCACTTTCGACCCGGTGGCGATCATTCGCAATCAGCACGGCGTCGAGATCAACCTTATCCTCAACGCTGATGCAGGTGATCCGGAAAAGAACATCCTGATGGACCTGGGCGATAAATACGCAGGCTACACGCACGCCGCGCTCAGGGTTGCGTCAATCAACGATACGGTGGCCACTCTCAAAGCGGCCAACATCGCGATCACGCAAGGCCCATCGAAATTCGGTGACGATGGCGGGGTCTCGCTGTTCGTGCGCGATCCGGACCGCAACGTCATCGAATTGCGCGGACGCGACACGGGCGACATTCCGGGCGTGACCCAGTATACGAACGTAAACTGACTCGAACCCGGTTAAATCGCGGCGAGTACCAAGTCGGGCTCCCAGCGCGTCTGCCGCATACTACCTCGCCGCACGGGTTTGTTCGCGATCTTGTAAATTCGACTTAAGCGGTGGATGCGATTGCTCGCTGGCACCGCCGACCGGATCGTCTCGCGCAGAAGCGAGGGCTTCGCGACGACGCAGCTTCGCGACGGTCAAACCGCGCGGGAGGACGATCCACCCACCATCGCTTTAGGAAACCTGATCAATCTAGATCGAAAACTGAAGCGCTTCGCGTCCGTGCAAGGCCAGTTGCGAGCGCTTGAGGAGATCGGCGAGGGTGGTCGAGTCGAGGATACGGGCGGTCGCGTCACGGACATCACGCATCAGAAGCCGAACCGCGCACGTGCGCTCGTCGCTACACTCATCGCATTTTCTGTATGCGGTTTTGCTCACGCAGGGTAGCGGGGCGAGCGGTCCCTCGATCGCGCGCAGCACCTGTCCGACGGAGATCTGCGCGGGAGATTTGGCGAGGAAATAACCACCACCGCGTCCCTTTCGACTGTCCAGAAAACGATGGTTCTTCAACTCCAAGAGGATTAGTTCCAGAAAGCTGCGCGGTATATGTTCGCGCGCCGCAATATCCGCGATCAGGATCGGTCCTTTGCCGTATTCTTCGGCAAGCACGGTCAGCGCCTTGAGCGCGTATTTGGCCTTCTGGGAAATCATCTCTCTTCAGGATTCCTCGCCGGCTCACTAAGACTATCAGATTAGTTGGCTAAATTTGAACAGGGCTTGTTACCGGGAGGCTAGAGCGGGGAATCCCGACCCGCGGAGGACGAAATCATCACGAGCTTGAATCCAGCACGTGGACGGCACAATCGAGTTCTTCGATGGCCTCTGCCGGCGTGCACATCCGGATGTTCACTGTCCCGATCAGACGCTGACAGAGGCCCCGCGGTAGTAATGTTGCAGGATTTCTGCGTACGCCTTGCCCTCATTTGCCATGACTGCTGCGCCGATCTGACAGAGGCCCACGCCATGTCCCCAGCCGGCTCCGCTCAAAACAAAGCGGCCGGACTCTTGGTCTACGACGAACGCAGAGCTGTAAAGATGCGTGCGCGATAGAGCGCGGCGAATCTCCAGCTCTTTACCAATGATGATGTAATCGCGCTCGCCGACGATCTTCAGCCGATATATTCGGCCTGAAGGTCCGCGAGCGAGCGCCTGCAGGTCCCGAATCGGACCAAGCACTACGCCAAGCTTGGTCTTGATCAAATCGGCGAGTTCTTCGGGCGTGTAGGACACACGCCATCGATAGAAATCGCGGGTCTCCTGATCGAATCCGGGAAGAACGCGTGAGAGAAGCTCTGAATCGTTCGTATTGCAGTAGGCCGGCGGCTCGGAACATATCCATCTCTCAGCACTGTAAGAGCAGGATTGCGTCGGACCATCGTAGACGGACTCGAGATACGGGATTTCTGAATCTTCCCATGCGGTCGCATAGCGCTCGGTAATGCCGCCGCACGATTTGGAAAACCGTGCGTCACAGATCGCTCCGTTGTAGCGGAGAAACTCGCCGCTGGTCGTGCGAGCCGCCGCGGCTGCAACCGGAGCGAACGCTTTCGTGATGCCCTGATACCGCTGGCAGTGGTCGTCGGCGCATACGTCAAAATCCGGATGCGCCTCGCGGCCATACCAGCGCAGGACTTCATGAGAATCGAGGCCCTCGCGCACCCCGCTTCCGGAACGCGAGGGATTTGCTTTAGGAAACCACAGCCAGCTGCGTGAAATCACCGCGTGAGCCTTAAGCAGTTCAAGCGGACAGGATGCGCTCATCTCGGATGAAATCACGCTGGTGACATACTCTTCGAGCGAAACATCATTGATCACCGTCAGCCCGGCTGTCCGCTTCACCAGGCGAAAAGCCCCACGGAACACCTGGCGCTCTTTGCGTTCCCAATGAAATCCGATTCCGATCGTGACGTCGTCCAGCGCGAACGCGCAAGTTTCCATGTCCGATGGAGTAAGTATAACTTCAGAAGCAAATCTGTAACGCCCGGAAGTGTACGGCTTGCCGGAAGTATCCGTGAAGGTTCCCGTCAATTCGACTTCAACAGCCGATCGACCTTCAATCAGCCCTACAGAAACGTTCAAGGCTCACTCTCCAGCTTCGAGGCGACGGCATAAAACTGGTCATCAGCTAACGTGACCTCTCGAAAAATTGCGGCAATGGCGTCACCGGTGATGCTTTCGAAATCACGCGCGAACGGCACGACAAATATTCCGCACAAGTCGATCGATGCCGGACTCACCGTCAACTCGCCCGTGTGAAAGACTTCGGGCCGATGTTTTCCTCGCGGAAACAAATACGTGACCCACTCTTCTCTTTCGTAAAAGACCGCAATGTTAATCAACGGTTCCGCTTGTTTGCCGGTTACTTC
Source organism: Binataceae bacterium (SeqCode) (assembly GCA_035504735.1). GTDB lineage: Bacteria > Desulfobacterota > Binatia > Binatales > Binataceae > JAJPIG01. The sequence continues at coordinate 17,729 of DATJRJ010000146.1, read as the reverse complement.
CGCGAGCAGATCGACGGTGCGATCGATTTGATCGATCAAAGCAGATCGATCCCGTCCACGAAACAAGAACACATTCCTCCCGTAGTTCGGCACAGTGACGCTGGACAGTTTGGCGGTGTCTTTCACAATCGGAAGGACGGCACGCGAGCCTGCCTGAAAATGCATGTGGTCGGGTGCAGACGCTCCGCACTCCGGACCGTTGTAGATGACGAAATATCCTGGCAAAGCTGCTGCAAGGTCTAATATATTTCCGAATTGGTTCGCGATGCGCTGCGAGCGGTGTTCTCTCTGGGCAATCGTCAGATGTTGATCCACGATTGGAAACGGATTGCAGTAGATCACGAAGTTCTCATCGAACTGCAGACCCTCTTCCTCCGAAGGCAAATTGCTCGCACACAGGAAGCAGGGGCGTTTCGCAACCGACTCTCGGTCGACCGATGCAGTTGTGCTAGCTACACGATGGGGAATGTGACGAACTAAGATGTCGAACCAATCGATCCGTACACGCCGAGTCTTGGCCTGCGCGAGGCCGTCGCTCCCTTTTGCGAGCTGCGGCCACGCCCGCATCTGCCGCTCGAAAAGTTTTTCGATCTCGTGAATCATCCTCGCATTCGAGCCTGAATCTCGATGGTTCGGAGCCAGTCCTTGTACAGATCGTAACGATTCGCCACCTCAAGCGGCAGCGCGCTATCGCTATTGTCTTCCCATCGGCGGCAAAGGTAGAGCGAGTCGTAGATCCGGCCGATCTCGTAATCACGGCTGATACGCAGAGCTACGGCGTAATCCTCGCCATAGCTGACATTCGGAAATCCAATACGGCGCACAACCGATGTATCGAATGCGCGCGGCGCGCCGAGACCATTGATACGGAGCGCATTGTTTCTTCCGTTCTCACGAGTCCACTCGCGATGATCGATTAGACCAGGCGGAATTTGTTTCAAGGAAAAATCGACCATCGTATAGGAGCCTATGGCCATTGCATAAGGCCCAGCTTCAAGTGTGGTGACAAGCCCGCGGATGACGCCATCATTGATGTAGAGATCGTCAGAATCAAGTTGGATAGCGTATTGTCCGCAGTCCTTCGAGTAAATCGCCTCATTCCAGCACCCGCCGATACCAAGATCCCGGCGCTGCGGAATGATGTGTTTGACGCGCCGATCACCGATAGCTCGCAAGATTTCCGTGGTCCGATCAGTCGAATGGTTATCGACCGCGATTACGTTGAATTCGAAATCAGTGCGCTGGCCTAGTGCGCTTTGAACGGCGTCGAAAACTGTCCGCTCGCGATTTCGCACCGGTATCACGACGCTGGCTTTTACCGGAAAGATTTCTGCTGCGACTGGAAGTTTCTGAAACTGCGGCTGTAGCCAGGCCCCGATTCGTTTGAGATGCGCGGTCGCGACATGCTCCATTTCGATTTGGTAATCGCGGTTGCGCGGATCTACGTAATCGAACTGCTTTTGACTGGTCGGCCGCGTCTCGACTATCGACGCGGTATACAATGGTTCGGGAATCCGCACGAGAGCGTACTTTTCTGAAATTCTCAGCCGCAGGTCATATAGTGCACCCCATTTCCAGATGCTTTCGAGTCCTGCTTGACGCGCGGCCTTAACCGAAACACCAACCACCGCGCCAAAATCAAAACCGTCGCGGATGCTCCCGCTTTGATAGTCGATGCGAGGATGGCCGGCTGCGTCGGCATAAACCCAGCCCCCGCCGCTTTCACGTATGACCTGCGTCATTCGATCGAACATGCGCGGCGCAGGCTCGATGTTCACGCGCGGATCGCCCAGAAAGAGAACCTCGGAATCGGCAGTCTCGACGAGTTCCCGAATGCTCGCGGAGGAGTAGTCCTTTGGATAAACGATGCTCACGTTCCGCCTCACCGACGCGCGCTGTTTCTCCTCGGCGAGAAGGAAATTCGCCTGGTTGATGAGCGTGTCGTCATCTGCGGCCGCATCACTATGATGCCAGCCATCCGGTTTGTCTTGAGGAACTCGCTCAATTCCTGTTCCACGACCAAGCCCTGGCTGCGCGACGCGTGACGCATGAGGATTCTTTTATCATCGCGCACGATGATTCCAGCATGAAACACATCGAGATTGTTGCGTGTCGATGCAAAGAAAATCAGATCGCCGCTTTGCAAATATGGTTCGAGCTGCGGCACTGCCTTTTTGGGCACACATCTCACCCGAGTTCGCTGTACAGCGAGTCCGGGTACGACATTCAAAAGGCGATCACGCCTGAGCATCGGGACAACTGACGTTGAAACCGGCCTGATTAGTCCTTCGCGTATATTGTTGCGAATCCAGACTGTCATGTAGTGATTACGCCGCGCCCATTGGATGCAGCCTCGTTCATATCGGATCTTCCGCAGGCACTCGGTGAATTCATCGACGCTTGAAGCGCGCGTGAGCGCCAAAACTGTTTCGATGTAAGTGACACAGTCAAATCCATCGAAAGAAGCTGTGAATACTTCGGCTGTGCCGGCCGAACCGATCAGTGGAATTGGCTTATAGGAATTTCCAAGGAAGTGGCGGGAGAAAACGTCAACTCGGCTGCCGACAGAACCGTCGTACTTCGCTTTCGATAGGATCTGCTCCACGCTCCGCCGGCTAAGACCCCGTGGTTGTACATCCTTCATGGAGGTCGCATTTTAGCATGCGCTTTCGATTCATGACGCTCCCGATCTACCCGGCGGGGAGCGGCACCTCAAGCAGCAGGGCAAATCCGTCTGCGTCGTGAAAATCCGGTTTGGCGGCTGGATGGCGAAGCGCCCAATATGAGAGCCCATCGCTCGCCTCGATGACCGCCGAGAGCCCGATCCGGAGGGAGGCACGCGGGTGGATGGCGGACAGGCAGTCGAGCTGAACTAGGGTGTCGAGCTCAAGCTGACTGTCGGTCGTGCGCACGGCAAGATGCGGGCGCATCGTTTCGTTCGGCAGAGGACCGCGGTTGCGATATCCACTGAAGGCGTAGACGGCCCATTCCCCCGACGGAGCGAAATTGAACTCGTGGTACGCTGGTTCCCCGTCGACTGCGATGAAGGCTTCGAAGCAGGTGTGGCGCCAAAGTTGTTGAGGGCTGCACGGCACGCCGGGTGAAGGGACGTAGATCCGAGGAATATCTCCATCGAGGCGGAAGGTCATCCGGAGTTCAGCGTTCGCCGATCGTTGTACGAGCACTTGAATGCCCTGCACCATCTCAGTTCGTTTCGCGGGATGGCACCTGAGATCAATCAGGTGTTCGATGGTCATAACGGGCTCAGAGGACATAGACCTCGGTTTGAAGGCAGTCAAGCCGCTTAATCGAGCCCCCGCCGCTGAATGCCGCGATTGACACGGCTCGCCAGCTCGCGCCAGCGCGTGATCACAACGTCGGGACCGAACAGCCGTTCCTTGTACCAGCCCCCTTCTGAAGCATAGAACTCGTGGATCGCTTCGCGAGCCTGTTCATCTTCGTTAGTGAAAGTGGTGGGCACCAGCGGTTTCCACAGCGTCGCGACTTCTTCCAAAAAGCGATCCTTCTCGCGCGACGAGATCAGATAGCGCCCCCAGGTCATGATGTACCTGTAGTGATCCTCGTCGACCGGCACATACCACTCGAACATGATGATCCCCACCGCGGGGAACGGGTCGACCTTAAGCCCGCCGGGCATCCAGATACTCACTTCCGGCACCATCTCGTTGTTGACGCCCTCGTCGTTCGGCATAAAGCGCGCTTTGAGTTTAACGCCCGGTTCGATCTCGGCTTCCCATACGGGATTCCCGACACCTCGAATCAACATCACGCCCTTCGGACCGGGGCCATCCACCACTTTTAGCCCGTGCGATTCGCTCAGTCCCGTATCGCCAAAGACCGTCGGCAGCCTGAAGGCGCGCACCAACGGGGAGTTGCGATGAATATAGGTGTGAGCGGGATCGAAGCCGTTCTCGGCAGCCATCCGCCAGTTGCCCTTGGCGACTACCGTTCTGCCCTCGGGATAAATGGTGAGGGAGTCATCGAGGAAGCCGGGCTGTACATCATCTTCCAAAGGAGGAGCGGGATCCATGTCGCCGATAAAGACGAAGACCACGCCCTGACGTTCTTCGACGGGATAACTCTTGATCGCCACCTTGCCGATCAGCGGGCTCTTCGGGTCGGTCAGGATCGTCTTGAGGCTGCCGTCACGGAGATCGTAGGTGAAGCCGTGATACCAGCAGGTGATGGTCTCCTTGGTATAGCACTCGGGCTTGACCGAGAATGGCGAGCCCCGATGGAGACACTGATCCTTAATGCCGCAAATCTTGCCGTTCACTCTACGAAAGAGGATTCGCTCACCGCAAATCTGCAAGGTCTTCACCTCGGAGACGGCGCCTTCGCCGAGCCCGTGGCTAATGTCGCCTTCCTTCAGTTCGCTACCGAAAAAGACCGGATACCAGTGATTGCGAAACCCGAGCGCCGCATCGATGTACGGCTGCCAGGACCTGGTGCGTTTTTTAGCCGCGCCTTCTTCGCCTTCCCTTAGCGAGGTTGCCGCGATCTGCGCAGCTGATTTTCCGCTCATAATAGAGACTCCTTCAATGCCGGCCTCGCAGACGGGCCGAGTTGCCCGGCAGCAAAAATCTCGGCTGCGATGGCCGCGCGGCAATCGATTTTATCAATTCTTTCGGCGCGCCTTAATCGGCAAGGAACGAGCGCCGCGCTTGGCATCCTTGACCACGGCGTTCATCAAATTAGCCAGCTCTCTTGAAACCGCTTTGAGCGGTTCAACATCTTGACGAGCGCGGCTCAGGATCAGCCCACCTTCCCACGACGCGATGAACAAGGTCGCCATCGGTTTCGCACGTTCCGAACTAATTCCTGCGGTCACCAGATGATCGATAAAAATTTGCGTCAACTTCTCAAACCCTTCGCTGCAGGCGTTGCACAAATCGGCATCGTCGCTCGCGGTCTCAAGCGTGACGGTTGCAATCGGACAACCGCTCGTGAAGCTGGAGGCGGCCAAATCCTCGGCTCTGCCATCCAGGAAGCGCTGCAGCGCCTTGGCCGGGTCGGTAGTAGAGCGCAAAACATCGGCCAGCGTCTTGGCCATTCGGTCGGTCATGTAACGCACGGCGGCGTCGGCTAACTGACGTTTGCCGCCCGGAAAATAATGATAGAGAGAACCCTTCGGCGTACTGCTGCGGCTCAGGACCTCGTCGAGTCCCGTGGCGTAATAACCCTGAGCCCGCAAAAGCTTGCCGGTGGTCTGGACCAGCCGCTCGCGAGCGTTGGCATTCTGTTTCTTCATAACTCTTGACTGACCGGTCTATATAAACTAGGTATCAGGACTCTCGACCGCGAACAAGCTGGCCGAGCTTTTTCGAGAACCCAAAGCGCGTTGAGGAGCATACAAATGGGCATCATTACGCCGACCAACCAATCGGTCACCGAGCTGAAAGGGCTCCATCTTTATCATTCGGCGATTTCCAACTGCTCGATGCGCCCGCGCATGGTGCTCGAGGAAAAAAACTTGCCCTGGGTTAGCCATCACCTTGAGCTTACCAAGGCAGAAACTCACACGCCGGAGTACTTCGGAATCAATCCGAACGGAGTGGTCCCCACCCTGGTGCACGATGGCGTCGTGATCATCGAGTCCGACGACATCACTGAATATCTCGATGAACGATTTCCCGATCCGCCGCTACGCTCGAAAGACCCGGCCGTCAATGCTGAGATCCATGCCTGGCTTAAGCTCGCTACCGGTATCCACGTCCGCGGGGTCAAAACCACGATTTATCACAACAAGATGCGCGGTAAGTTGCAAATGTCGGATGAGGCGATGAAGCAGTACCGGAAGCTTCAGACCAACCAGGACCTGCTCGCCTTTCATCAGAAGAGCGCCAGCGCGGAGGGCTTCTCGGCGGAGGAGGTCACGCAGGCCCGAAAGATACTCGACGAGAGCTTCCAGAAAGTCGAAGATGCGCTAAGCGCCCATCGATGGATCGTGGGTAACGATTTTTCGCTGGCCGACATTGCCTGGGTGCCGCTCCATTTTACGCTTATCGGGGCAAATTATTCGTTCGACAAGTTTCCGCGGGTCAGCGCCTGGGCAGATGCGATCCGGGAGCGCCCGAGCTTCCAGAAGGGCGTGCTTAAGTGGTGTCCGAAGTTTTAGCGAAGCTTCCGCTTGGATTCAGTGTGATTGATCCGGACCGACGGTTATCGGAAAGTGCAATCCATGGATCAGGTTAGTGCGAAGGGATCACGCGACGGGTTCGAGAACTGCACTATTATACCACCGGAGCCCAATCTGACTCCCGCTCAGGTTATCCAGCGGGCGCGCGATCTCGTTCCGTGGCTGCGCGAACAGGCCCTCGCGATGGAGCAGGCGCGTCGTATCAGCGACGAGGTAAATGCACGAATCCAGGCGGCGGGCATCTATCGCATCCTGCAACCCCGGCGCTTTGGAGGCTATGAATTCGATCTCTCGACCTACGCGGAAGTAATTTCCGAGATTACCCGCGGCGACGGATCGACCGGATGGGTCGTCAGCTTCAATGTCGCGCATAACTGGTGGATCGCGCAGCTTCCCGAGCAGGGGCAGGCGGAGATTTTCAGTCCGGACGGTGACGTTCGCGCGCCGATCCAAATCGGTGGCGTCGGGCTCGCCAAGCGGGTGGACGGCGGCTGGATTATAGACGGGCGATGGGACTACACCTCGGGCTGCGATGTCAGTAACTGGCTGGGAGTTATCTGCATGGTGCCCGGCGAACTGCCCGATGCGCCGCCCGCCGACATAATCATGGCGCTTTTGCCAAACGCGGATTACCGGGTGCACGACAACTGGTTTGTGATGGGGATGCGCGCTTCGGGTTCCAAGCAGGCGATCGTCGAACAGCTGTTCGTGCCGGAGCAGCGGACTTTGTCTTTTTCGATCCTGACCCATCGCTTCACGGCGCCAGGCCATGGTGTGCACGCCAATCCGCTTTTCCGTCTGCCGCTGCTGCCGATCGTTTATGTCGAGCTTGCGGCGATCGCTGTAGGCCTCGCGCAAGCCGCGATCGACGCATTTGTCGATCTGATGAGTGGTAAACGGCTGCGCCAGCCACCTTTCATACCGCTTCGGGAAACCAGACGCACGCAGGCGTGTCTCGGACGAGCGGTGGCGAAACTTGAATCGGTCCGTGCCGGCATGAACGAGATCATCCGCCGGCAAGAGGCGCGCGTCCCGAGGCTCGATTCAGGGCCGCCGGTGACTGACCTGGAGATCAGGCGCGATCTGCTGTTGCTCGACGAGTTGACAAGGCTCAGTCACGAATGTGTCGAAAGCTGTTTTCGGGGCGCCGGCAGCAGCGCGATACGGGTCGGCAACCCTCTCGAACGAATTTTCAGAGATTCAGCGACGGTTCAGACTCACTATTTCATCGATTCCGAGCGCACGACTGAGAACTTTGGCGCACTCAGCTTCGGGCTCCCCCCATACTCGGATCTGTGACCGGCAATCCATCAGCAAGCCGGTCCGACCGCTCCTGTTATCCGATCGCTGTCAGAGGGCGCGCCTGATTACCGCCGCCACTGGACCTTAAGCTTTAACGAGGTCAAATTCGGGAGCGATCACCGTATCGCGCAGCCAATCCTTGTCGTTGTGGTCGGGATAGTCCTCCCTAAAGTGTAGTCCACGAGACTCTGTGCGCATCGTGGCGCATCGCACGATTAACTCTGCCACCGTGACCAAGTTGCGCAGCTCGAACACGTCAGAGTCGACCCTGTGCGCCTGGTAGTAGCTGTCAACTTCTTCCTTGAGCACCGTGAGTCGGCGGGCAGCGCGATCCAGCCGGCGACCGCTGCGGACAATACCGACATAGTTCCACATCAGGCGGCGAACCTCGTCCCATGCCTGAGAGATCAGCACACGTTCCTCGTTTCCCACCGCCCGTCCGGCATCCCAGGTGGGGAATTCAGGCACGCTAACAGGTTCGATGCGAACTTGTGTCGATGCGGCCGCGGCTGCCCGGCGGCTCATTACGGCAGCCTCGAGAAGCGAGTTCGAAGCGAGACGGTTGGCGCCATGCAAGCCGGTCATAGCAACTTCACCTGCAGCATACAGGCGCGGTATCGAGGTACCACCGGTCAGATCGGTCACAACCCCTCCGCACATATAATGTGCCGCCGGCACGACCGGCACCGGGCTTTTGGTCAAGTCGAAGCCGAAGCCTTTGCACCTCTCATAGATATTCGGGAAGCGACGGCGTATGTAGTCAGCGTCCCGATGGCTGATGTCAAGGTAAACACAATCGATGCCGAGTCGCTTCATCTCCGAGTCGATAGCTCGTGCCACGATATCGCGCGGCGCAAGCTCGGCGTCGGCGTGATATCGCTTCATGAACGGCGAGCCATCGGGCAGCCTCAAAATCGCACCTTCTCCGCGGAGCGCTTCGGAAAGCAGGAAAGATTTCGCTGCCGGATGATACAGGCAGGTCGGATGGAATTGAAAAAATTCCAGATTAGCGACCGGCGCGCCGGCCCTATAGGCCATCGCGACGCCGTCCCCTGAAGCGACATCGGGATTGGTGGTGTAGAGGTAGACTTTGCCCGCGCCACCCGTCGCGAGCATGGTGGCTCGCGCCGTTAGCTTTCGCACCACTCCGGTGCCCTGATCTAAAACGTACGCCCCCCAACATGCGCGGGGACGTCCATCAGAATCCCGTTCGATCAAGAGATCGACGGCGACGCAATTCTCGAGCACCCTGATATTGGGGCGGAGCGCTGCCGCGGTTCCCAACGCGCGCATGATCTCACGCCCGGTGAAATCCTGCGCATGCAAAACTCGTCTGTGCGTATGTCCACCTTCGCGGCCGAGGTCGTATTCCTGTTCAGAACTCCGGTCGATGCGCGTGAACTCCGTGCCGAGCTCGATCAGTTCGCGAACTGCCAGCGGCCCCTCACGCACGATTGCCTCGACCGTGGAGCGCTTGCAGAGTCCTGCCCCGGCCACCAGCGTATCCTCGACGTGCGACTCGAAAGAGTCATCCACGCTCCAGGCGCTGGCAATTCCGCCCTGCGCATAGCTGGTATTGGCCTCGGTGCTCACACTCTTGGTGAGCATCGTCACAGTCCCCGTAACCGACGCTTTAATCGCAAACAGCAGCCCGGCAATTCCGCCGCCGATCACAAGGAAGTCGCTATCCAGGGCCATCAATCAATCCTATGCGGCTGGGAAGAGGGCAGCCATCGAGTTTGTATCTGTACACTTCGGTTCCCTCCGAATTATCGATCGCGACAAAGTCCGGTCACAAGAGGGAAGTAGAGCACGTCCGATCGCTTAGGCCCGCGGGATTCGCATTCCGATTTCGCTCGCAATATTTGAGATGAGCCAAAAAACTCCCGTCGCGTAGCCGGCCCATCTGTGGGCGAAGCGCAGCGCGGTCGCTCCTGGCCATCGATATCTGACAGCCGCCATTAACGATATTCCGAGCAGCGGCATCACCGCCAGTAGTCCGAAATAGATCAAGCCCATGTTTTGATGAAACGCCATAAAGCGAATGTGCCAAGGATTCGTGATCCGCAGGGGCGCTTGGCGGAGTACTTTAAGCGTATTCATGTACACGACGAAAAGACTCAGAAAGAGTATCGCGGCCCATCGGATAACGTGGTTGAGCGTTCCTTTCGAGCTGAAATATTGCCATAGGAGGAGCAGACCGGTTACCCCTGTCAGACTGGACGAGATTCGGTAATTCCAGAACTGAACCAGGTGCTCCATCGAAATTCCTTTCGATACTCGGGTGACAAGTCCCGGCGGTCCGCTACTCGCTGGTAATTCTTGCTCGCGCCCGTCGTTCTAGTTTGACAGTCGCGATGACGAAAGCGATACGGCGGCCGGTTATCGGCGATTGTTTAATATCGCGCGCAGCAGCCAACTCTTCATAGCCATTTCCGAGTTCGAATGTCGAACGGCGCAGCGTTACCTGCGAGATAATCGAAGCGATTGGCTTGCAAGGACGGAGCAAGAAGAGGCTAATGCGGCCGGGACAGAGCGGTCATTCACCTATCTGAAGAGTACGCCTGACCATACGCAGTCGGCGATGCCCGCCAGGGACTCGGGCTTCGCCGACTGACGCATCGTTTCCAAGCATGAACCGACGCCAAACGCGTCTCGTCGAAAGACTCACCTCGATTTGACGGTCAGGCTTGCTTCTCCTCACTAGACAGCAATGTCAGATGCTCTTCCTTGGCAGGTGCGATCGCCTTGCGATGGGGTTGTACCTCGTCTAACTTCATCACGCACTGGCCGTCGAATATGGCACCCTCGTGCACCATCAGTTTAGGTGCGATTAACTTGCCTGAAACTTTGGCCGAGGGCTGAATCTCGATGCGTTGACTGGCCGTCAACTCGCCATTCACCGTCCCGGCGACGATGATCGAGATCCCTTTGATTTGGGCAGTTACGATCGCACGCTCGCCAATTATGATACTGGCTTTACCGTTGATCTCGCCGTCGATCTGACCATTGATCTGCACCGACCCCTCGAAATAAAGCTTTCCGCTCACCTTGGAGCCTTCGTCGATGTACGCGCGCCTCTCGACTCCAGCGTGTGGGGAGAGAGTATCCGAGGTGCTCTTGCCGTTGATGGCGGTTACGGCCGGGGCGAAGGCACTGGTGGACGATGAATCCAGCATCTGCGCTTTTACAGAAATGTCCAACTTCTCCACTTCTTTATTGAAAAGAGCCAAAGTCCTTCCTCCACTGTGTCCCTGCTCGCGCTGCAAATCGTGCTGCCATCTGCCACACGAGCAGGAGCATGTTTGTGGCGGCGTAAATGCACCTCTTGATAAACCGCGCGTCGGGCGCAAACGCCGCTTTGCTCCGAAAGTGACCGCAAGGATCGCCGCTGAAGATCACGTCGATCTTGACGCTCGCGTTCAGCAGGTTTTATGCCTTAGGCAGACGCGGGACTAAGCTGATTGTTTGACGCTTACTCGTCGAGAAAAGTATCGCGCGAGAGAGATTCCGTTGCAGCTCTGCAACAACCGGTACTCGCGCAACGGAAGGCGGGTCTGGCCGCGTTCGCCGCGGCGCATCGCCCTTGGGCGCTAAACGCAGCCGATTGAGATCACGCCCATCCCGGTGATCAGACATTCGATGGGTTCGTAGCCAAGCAGCTCGGCCTTTCGGCCCTGGCAGGCGCCGGCCACCGCCAGCCAGGTGCGAATTTCATTACCGCCATAACCGCCATCGCGATCGATTGCCGCCTGGTCGAGATTGCGCCCCAGCAATTCGGCTTCGCCGTTGATGAGATGGTTCAGCACCTGGTGATCCCAGTCAGACCGTATCGAGCCGCGGAACTTTCCAGCACGGACCGCAGCTAGCAGATGTTCTTCGCGCACCGGTTCATCGCGCAGCGTGTGCGGGCGACCGTGAATCAGCTTGTCCACGGTCGCTGTATCTGCCGGGTTCTGCGATTCAACATCCGCCGACGGCGGTGAATGTGACAGCCCGCCCGAACCGATGACGGCGACGCGCAAAGGTTCCGGAAAGCTCGCGACCGCCTCGCCCAGCGCTTTGCCGAACTTGTAGCAGCGATACGGCAGCGGCATCGGCGGCGCGCCGGAATTTATAATCACCGGAACGATCGGTGTCGTGCGAGGGCAATCGGTCAACAGCAGCGCTTCCATGATGCCATGGTCCACAAGCAGATCGTAGGAACAAGCCACGTCGAACTCCGCGCCAAGCAGACCGCGATGAAGATGGCGGCCGAGGGCTGGAATCGAATTAACTTGCCCCTTGGCGGTCTTCCAGTCGCCCCACGCCTCGACGCGGCCGGTGCCGATTACGAAGGGCGGCATCAAGTCATAGAATAAAGTTCGGAAGTGATCCTGGCCTATGATGATTAGAACATCCGGCTTGGCGGCTCTGATCCGCTCACCGAGCCGCCGCGCGCTCGCGCGGAAGCGATCGATCGCGCCAGCCTCGTCATCAGGTTGAGGAAAATTGATGACCGGGCTATGTGACAGCGCGCCTGCAGCAACGATAGTCGCCATGGTTGATCTCCGGATTTAGCTTCGCGTCGTGGAACCCGATCTGGATGCGAACTAGGCCGCCTTTGTCATCGGCACCAGCGTCGCGATCGATGGCGGCCAGGTCTTCGGCGGCCTCATGAATCGAGGAACCCGATACTCAAACGGTTGAAAGTCTCGGGATCCTCGAACTGAGGCCAATGGCCGCAGTTCGTCATCACCTCGAGCCGCGCGTCGGGAATCAGGTTGACGAAGCGCTCTCCCACCGCGACCGGCGCGGTCGGATCATGATCGGTCCAGATGACGAGCGTCGGCGCTGCGACCGCCCTCAGGTCGGCTTCCGCGAGCAGGTTTCGTTTGCGGTATTCCATCTTCTGCAGGCACATGATGTTTTCCATGGTCTGCTCGAACCCCGGCTGACGGTAGATTCGGTAGCGCAGCTCGACCAGATCATCAGAAACATTTTTCGGATCATAAATCACGAACTCGAGCCGCTTGCGGATCACCTCGCGCTCCGGGTTGCGCACCGCAGCCATGCTCAGAGTGTAAATCCGCTCCATCACCTCAGGATTGCTGACGAGACCGCCGGCCGTGTTCAACACCAGTTTGTTGACCCGCGCGGGATGCTTGATCGCGAAGGCCGCCGCAACCCAACCGCCCAATGATTCGCCGGAAACGTGTGCGCGCTCAATCCGCAACGCATTGCATACCTTTTCGAGATGACCGACATAATCCTTGATCTCGTATGGGCGGGACGGCTTATCGGTGTAGCCGTGGCCGATCATGTCGATCGCGAAGACGCGAAACTTTGCCGCGTGAGGCAGTATGTTCCTGGTGAACGCTTCGAGATGCCCGCCTGTACCGTGCAAGAAAATCAATGGCTCCCCGGATCGCCCGGCGCTAAGCACACGCGTCCGCACTCCATCCGCGTCGATATACCCGAGCGAAAATTCCCCGCTTGCTAACTCCGGCCAAAGTGCCATCTCTGATGCCTCCCTGGAAATCCTGTTTCTGCTTTATAACAGACGCCCGTCCCTTGGCTACGCGCCGTACTCAAAGGGTTGACCGCATTCGGACGACTGCGGGTCCGTGTCGGTCGGCGATTACCCGTCAACCACGGCTTCCCGCCATTCGTCTTTATTAATGAGTGGTTCGGTAGTGGATCCAAGCGGCAGTTTGATTTCATGCCGGGAATTTACCGTCGTCAAACTGCCAAAAGGGTCTTATGGAGATGTACAGTGCGAATACCATTTAGAATGAGAAAGGCTAAATTTTTTATTATCGCGCTGATTGGCGCGCTCTCGATGGCAACATTAACCGGATGCTATGCGGGCGGTTTCACACCGCGCGAGACAGGTACAGTGGGCGGCGCTGCGCTCGGTGCCGGCGGCGGTGCTCTAATCGGCTCAGCGGTTGGCGCTCCCGGCACTGGCGCCGTGCTCGGCGGATTGGGTGGTGGCCTCGCCGGTTACCTGGTCGGCAATTCCGTCCAGGAACGTGATTATCGCGATTACCGCGGTTACGGTTATTATCCTTGAATAACCACGGCTCAGGCCGCAGACAAATAGATTAACGCTTTGATGCTCACGAGGTCTGTCGGCACGATTGCTCTGCCCGGAGTGAGCTGGTCGGCAGAGTAATAGGTCAAGATAACCTCTCATCAATCGAGTTGAGAGAGCAGCGCTGCGGCTTCCTTGAAATCGGCGTCGGCGAAACCTTCAGTGATGCTGGCGACGACCGGGACGAGACCGGCTTTGGCTTCGTCGCGCCGATTATGCGCAGCGAGAAGGCGCGCCAGGCTGGTCGCGGCCCGCAATTCCCACGCGCGTGCCTGCTGAAGACGCGCAATCTGCAACGCCCGCTGAAAACTGTTCTCGGCCTCGGGCTCCGCGCCGCCGTGCAGGATGAGCAATTCGCCACGCAACCGCCAGAGCTCCGCCTCGTGCATCCGTTGGCCGCTCGCCTCGATTCCCTTGAGGGCTTCGGCAACCGCAGCGAGTCCCTTTTCGGGCTCGCGCGCCCTCAGGTAGGACTCCGTAAGGAGGCTGCACGCATAACTGTGAATCAACTCACCGCCCGCTTCCCGCAGGGTGCTCATCGCGTCGCGCATCCGGATTGTCCCGGCGTCAAAATTGTTTTCGCTCACGAGCACCCGGCCGATAACCATCGCAGCCACCGCGGACCAGTAGGGAAAGCCGTTCTCACGCGCGATCTGCAGCAGCGATTCGGCACGCGGTCTGACGTCAGTAAAGTCGCCGCGAAAGTGACCAAGAGCGATCGTGTACATCAATGTGAAGGCCATGCTGAATGGGTTGCCGAGCCGGGTCGCGAGCTCGAGCGCCTCACCGGCCCGCTCCTGAGCCTGCTCCGGATAACCGGACATCCAGAGCGCCCACGCCATGTGGCCTCGTGATGGCACCACCAAAGCCTGCGTCATCGGCAGGTAGCGCGGAATGTCTCGGTCATAGATCGCAATCGCCTGCCCGAGATATTGATGCGCGAGGTCGAAATCGCCGCGCCACAGGGAGGTCGAACCCAGAGCGCAAAATGCCGCGGCCTGCGCCACCTCGCTATTCATCAGGCGCGACAGGTTCAGGATTTTCTCCGCCAAATGCTTCGCGTCATGCATGCGACTGCGCGAGAGATTGAATCTCCAGAGGCCGAACATGATGGCGAACAGTTCAGGTCCTTCTCCGATACGCTGACAGAGCGCCAGTCCGCGATTGAGCGATTCCGCCAGTTCGGCGGAAGAATACCCGTGAATTGCAGCCAGGATCGGAACTCGGATTACCTGGAGCGCGACTTCGTTACGGTCGCGTTCGACCGAATCCGGCATCTCAGGCAGGAGCCTGAGCGCCTCATCGAGGTAGCGGATGGCGTCGTCGTAAGCGGAACGCACGCGCGCCTGTTCGGCGGCAAGCCGTAGAAATGTCACCGCCTTGGCCGCATGGCCGCTGCGGCTGTAGTGCTGGGCCAGGTCGGTGAAGTGATCATCAAGCTTGTCGGCGAAGAGTTCTTCGATCGCGATGGCGGTTCGTTCGTGCACTTCGCGGCGGCGTTCGATCAGCACGGAATTGTAGGCGACTTCCTGGGTAAGCGCGTGCTTGAAAGTGTACTCGCTTTCCGGAAAGACCGGCCGCTCATAAATGAACTCAGCCAGTTGCAGTCTGTCCAGCTCGCGCGTCAGTTCATCGTCGGGCCGTGGCGTGACGCGGCGCACCAGGCCGAGAGGAAACTCCTTGCCGATGACGGCGAGGGTCTGCAGCAACTCCTTTGCGGCGGCGCTGAGCCGATCGATGCGCGCGGCCAGAATGCCTTGTACGGTTCGCGGAATCTCAATCGACGCGAGGGGTCGGGTCAATTTGACGGTGCCATTGCGCACCAGCGCACCCTGATCAAACAAGACCTGGACCATTTCCTCCATGAAGAACGGATTACCTTCGGTCCGCGTGACGATGAGCTCTTTGACGTCCTGCAATTCGGTGGAGGCACCGAGGAGATCGGAAAGCAATTCGGCCGCATTCTCGTGCCCGAGCGGATCGAGCCGTAACTGAGTATAGTAAGTCTTGTTTCCCCAGTGATGCTCGTATTCCGGACGGTAGTTGACCATCATCAGGATGTGCGCGGTGCTGATACTATCGGCGAGGAGATCGAGCAGCGACTGGGTCTCCGCATCGATCCAGTGCAGGTCTTCGAAGATAAGCAGCAGGGTGTAGTCGACGCTCTCGCGATGGATCAGGCTTCGGATAGCGTCGCGAGTGCGGCGGCGCCTGACCGCTGAATCCATCTCGTCGAGCGGACCGCCCCGGTCATGCACGCCGAGCAGCGCAAACAGGTACGGCATCGCCTCCTGCAGGGCGCGGTCGAGAGCGAGCATCCGTCCGGTGATTTTTTCGCGCTGCGTACGTTCATCGTCCTGGTCGTTGATGCGGAAATAGCTCTTCAGCAACTCGATGACCGGCAGATAGGCGGAGGCGCGTCCGTGCGAGACCGAAAAGGCCTCCATCACGAAGGCCTCGTTCTGCGACATCGACTTGAATTCGTGAAACAGGCGCGATTTGCCGACCCCCGCTTCGGCAACCACCGCGACGATCTGGCCATGGCCATCGCGCGCACGTGCAAAGGCACGTTTTAACTGTTCCAACTCCTGATGCCGGCCGACAAACCTCGATAACCCACGCTGAGCCGAGACTTGAAGGCGGGTCCGTAAAGCGCCCAGGCCGAGGACCTCATAGACATTTACCGGTTCGCTCACGCCCTTAACGCGTGCCGGGCCGAGCGATCTGAGGTCGAAATACCCCTCCGTCAACTTCCGGGTTGCTTCGGTAACCGCGATCGAGCCGGTGGGGGCGAGGGTTTGCATGCGCGCGGCGAGGCTCGTCGAGTGGCCGATAGGCGTGTATTCCGTGTGCATCTCGTCGGTCCGGATCGAACGGACGACGACCTCGCCGGTATTGACGCCAATTCGAATCTCGAGCGGAGGATTGCCGGCTTCGCGCAAGCGCGCCGAATACTTGCGCATCTCGGTCTGCATCCTGAGGGCCGCGTACAAGGCGCGATGGGCGTGATCCTCGAAGGCTACGGGTGCGCCGAACAGCGCGAAGATGCCGTCGCCGGTGGATTGAACGATGTAGCCATTGAAGTGATTGACCGAGTCGATCATGAGGCGCAGAGCCGGATCGACGATCGCGCGGGCCTCTTCCGGATCAAGCTCCTCCATCATCTCCATCGAACCTTTGATGTCGGCGAAGAGGGCAGTCACCGTCTTGCGCTCCTCGTCGGGTACGTCAGCCAGCGGCCGTTCGGGGGTTATGCGAATCGAGCGATCGGCAGCTTTGCCGTCTCCCCGATAAACGGGGCGCGCCGGCATCCCAGCCTGCAGAGGGTTGCCGCATTGCCCACAGAATTTGAAAGTCGGCGGATTTTCGAATCCACAATCCGCGCAGCGGCCGGCGAAAGGTGCGGCGCAATTGCCGCAAAATTTCATGCCGTCAGGATTCTCAAATCCGCATTTCGAGCATGACTGCACGTCACGAATTTATTTGGATTTCCAGCCAGTGGCCAACAATGGTCGAGAGTACGGCAACAAATGGTCCAATTTAAGCGAACAACTGTCCCAGCGCCGGGACAGTTGAGACAAGAACTCCATACCTCCTAAGCAAATTCTATAGGACTTATGCGCAATCAAAATGGCATAGGTCATGCTCTGCAAATCTATACATAGCAGAACTAGCGTTTAGAGATTGCGCCAGAATGTTTGGGAAGGAGTCTCCTCTTTCTCACCCTATTGCAAGGTCTCGGCACCGGGCATGTGCGCATTCGCTATGAACCTGGCTAGCACCGTTAAGGCGGGATTTCCGGTTCCAAACGACCGGAACACGAAATAGGGAGGGGAAAGATGAGAGAGCCTGGTAGGGAAACGCATTTCCGCGCGATCGCGATCCTTAGCGTTGTCGCGTTAGCAGTCCTTTCATTCTCTATCCGCGCCTCCGATCACGCTCCCGCATCGCGCAGGCAAATCCGGCCGGATAACTGGTCGGCCGCACTCCCTCACCATGCCGATGCCAGAGGTTCGTTGTCAGCGGCGCAGAAGCTCAGGCTTCTGGCGGCGTATGCGCAGTTGCCGATGACGTTCGAGCCGAATCAAGGCCAGACCGCCAAGCAAGTCAAATTTGTCTCGCACGGACCGGGCTATAGTTTGTTCCTGACTCCGACCGACGCGGTCATCGCATTCAATCAAAAGTCCGCCG
>DATJRJ010000145.1:0-5241 GCA_035504735.1 Binataceae bacterium (SeqCode) | reverse complement strand
CGGCTGGATCAACGGAATCGTCGATGGCCTGGCAACCTGCCTCAAAGTCGCCAATGATCAGACTCGGATCATCCCAGCCCAGGGCCCGGTACTCACTCGCGCCGACCTGGAAATGCAGCACCAGATGTTCGGTAACATTTCCCGTCGCTTACGAGCCTTAATGTTCGGTGGCAGAAACATCGACGACGCGCTTGCCGCGCAGCCGACCAAAGAATACGACGACCGCATGGGCGATCCTAAGGATTTCATTAGACAGGCCTTCGAAAGCATGTGGGGCCACTTTACACCCGACGCTTAACCGATGACGCCGAATCCATTCCGCCCCCTCGCGCTTTTCTTTCTCGCCGCCGCGACCAGCATCGCTGCCACCCCCACGACCGCTACTTACCTGGCCCAGGCCGACCAGCACTGGGGCATGCTAAAGCAATACTGTATCTTTTGCCACAATGCCAAATTGAAGAACGGGGGCATCGCGTTCGACGAACTTGACCCTGCCGGAGTTCCCCAACACGCGCAAACCTGGGAGAAGGTGATCGTCAAGCTGCGCGGAGGCATGATGCCGCCTCCCGGCATGCGCCGCCCCGATCGGGCGCAATCGGCAGCTTTTGTCTCCTGGATGGAAGGCTATCTCGATGCGGCTGCCGCGGCTAACCCCAACCCCGGCGACGTCGCAATCCATCGGCTGAATCGAAAAGAATATGCGAACGCGGTTTACGATTTGCTGGGTCTGAAAGTCGACCCCGCCGAGTTGCTCCCTGCGGACGCCCAGAGCGACGGCTTCGACAATATCGCCGATGTGCTCCAGACCTCGCCCGTATTCTTCAACCAGTACGTGGCCGCTGCACGCTCGGTCGCCGTTCAAGCCGTGGGCAAGCCCGATCCTCGCCCCGGTAGTCGGACCTACATCAATCCCAATCAGGGCGCTCAAGCGTTTCATGTCGACGGGCTTCCGCTCGGCACCCGCGGCGGATTCGCGGTGGAACACTTGTTCCCTGCCGACGGCGAGTACGAGATCAACCTGCCCAGTCCACTCCGCAACATCTGGTTCATCGGCATCGAACACCAAACGACGCTGATCGTCACGCTCGACGGCGCCAAGGTCTACCAAACCAGCATCGGCGGTCCGGCCGACGATCGTGCGCTTGACATCGATCAATCCCCCGCCCAGGACAAAATTATCGCCCGTGTGAAAAATATCCGGTTTAAGGCGACCGCCGGCCCCCATCAGGTGGCTGTCACGTTCCTACAGCAAACGTTGTCGGAATCCGACGACCGGCTGATGAGCCAGGGCGACAGCACCGGCTTCGATCGCATGGCGCGCGTCACGCGGTTCGAGATTAGCGGCCCCTTCAATCCTACCGGGCTCAGCCGTACGCCCAGCCGGCAGCGCATCTTTACTTGTTATCCCAAAACAGCGGCCGAAGAACGCCCTTGCGCTACCAGGATCATTTCGAGCATCGCGCACCGGGCTTACCGGCGTCCGTTGACGGATGACGACATGCGCGAAATATTCGAGTTTTATGATGCCGGACGCAAGCGCGGCGATTTTGACGAAGGCATCCGCAGCGCGATCACGCGCATTCTGGCGAGCCCGTACTTTCTGTACCGCGTGACGACAGCCGATCCCGCCAATAAGATCGCCGACGGCGTCTACCGCGTCACCGACATCGATCTGGCTTCGCGCCTGTCGTTCTTTCTGTGGTCGAGCGTTCCGGATGACGAGCTGCTGAAAGTTGCCGAAGCGGGCCATTTGCACAATCCGGATGTCCTCGATCGCGAGGTTCGCCGCATGCTGGCTGACCCGCGCGCCCAAACGCTGTCCACCAACTTCGCCTACCAGTGGCTGCAGCTCGCCGACCTCGATCAGATTGTTCCCGATCCCAAGGTGTTTCCTTCCGCCGACGTGCGCGATGAAATGGTGCGCGAGGTGGAGTTGTTCGTCGAGAGCGTTTTCCGCGAGGATCGCAACGTGCTCGATTTAATGACCGCCGACTACACGTATCTGAACCAGAAGCTGGCCCACCACTATGGCATCGACAGCGTCAAGGGTGACAACTTCCGCCGGGTGCACTTAGACGATCCGGTACGCGATGGCCTGCTCGGCAAAGGCGCGGTTTTAATGGTTTCGTCTTATCCCGATCGTACCTCGCCCGTTCGCCGCGGCGAGTGGATTCTCGAGAACATCACCGGCACGCCGCCTGCGCCGCCTCCACCCGACGTATCGGCGTTGCTCAAGGACAACAAAGTCGGCGCCAAGGTTTTCAAAACCGTCCGGGAACGAATGGCCGAGCATCGCAGTAAAGCGAGCTGCAATATGTGCCACGGCATTCTCGATCCGATCGGCTTTTCGCTCGAGAACTTCGATGCCGTCGGCCGCTGGCGCACGGTGGAGATGTTCGCTGGAACGCCGATCGACGCGTCCGGCAGCCTGCCGGATGGAACCAAGCTAAATGGCCCCGCGGATCTGCGCGCCGCTTTACTCCGGAATCCCGAACAATTTGTCCAGACATTTACCGAGAAACTGATGACCTATGCGCTCGGCCGCCGGCTGGAATATTATGATATGCCCGTGGTTCGTAAAATAGTGCGCACATCCGCCGCCGATGATTATCGATTTTCTTCCATCGTGATGGGAATCGTATCGAGCGACCCGTTCCGCCTTAAGAAAATCAGCGGCGGCGAAAGGACCGCCCTGCCGGTGCAGACGGCGTCCAGGCCCGGCGCGTCCGTTCAGACGGCGGCACTGAAGAAATAGCAATCGAAGGGAAGAGCGAAGCCAATGTTCATTACGAAAAAACATTTGTCACGCAGAGCGGTGCTACAAGGGATTGGCGTGAGCGTCGGGCTGCCATTGCTCGACGCCATGATTCCAGCTGCCACCGCGCAAACCAAAACCGCGGCCAAGCCGGTGCCGAAGATGGGATTCATCTATGTCCCGCACGGTTCGGTGCTCGACCGCTGGTCGCCGAAGACAACCGGAACGAACTTCCAGCTCCTCCAAATCCTCAAGCCGCTCGAACCCTACAAGAGCCATCTGACCATCGTCAGCGGTTTGCGCAATAAAGCGGCCGAAAGTCCCGCGCCGCACGCGATTACCTCGGGCACGTGGCTCGGCTGCGTCCATCCGGCTCCGCAACAGGCGCCGTTGGCAGGAACCAGCACCGATCAAATCGCCGCCCAGCACATCGGACAGGATACGCCCTTCCCCTCGCTGGAACTTTCCACCGATACGGGCACCACTTGCGATCCGACCTTTGGTTGCGGCTACGGTAATACGATCTCGTTCCGCACGCCCACGCAGCCGCTGCCGATGGAATACAATCCGCGCAAGGTTTTCTATCAACTGTTCGGCCAGGGCGACACTACCGCGGAGCGTACCGAGATTGTCGGCGAGACCAAGAGCATCCTGGATTCGGTTTTGGGAGACGCTGCCGCGCTACAACGGCAACTCGGCGCGCGCGACCGCACCATGGTCAGCTCCTACCTCGACTCCCTTCGAGAAATCGAGCGCCGCATCCAGACCGTCGAAAAGAGCAACCTTTCGCGGATCGATGTGCCCGATGCGCCGGTAGGGGTTCCCAACGATTTCAAGGAGCATGTCGGCCTGATGTTCGATCTGCTGGCCATCGCGTATCAAGCCAACTTGACGCGCGTC
The DNA here is from genome assembly GCA_035504735.1 of Binataceae bacterium (SeqCode). Classification (GTDB taxonomy): domain Bacteria; phylum Desulfobacterota; class Binatia; order Binatales; family Binataceae; genus JAJPIG01. The sequence continues at coordinate 1,586 of DATJRJ010000145.1, read as the reverse complement.
TTCGCGTTCATGATGAACAAGGAAGTCAGCATGCGGACCTTCAATGCGATCGGCGTTTCCGATGCGTTCCATCCGCTGTCGCATCACGGCAATAACCCGGCTAATATCGATCGCCTGTCGAAGGTATTCGCCTATCACACCGAGCTTTTATCCAGCTTTGTAAAGAGATTAGCTTCGACGCCCGATGGCGATGGGTCGCTGCTGGATCATTCGATGATTCTTTACGGCAGCAACATGAGTAACAGCAACCTGCATAATCATGACCCGCTGCCATCGGCAATCCTCGGGCGCGGCTACGGCCGGATCAAGGGCGGCCAGCATCTGCAATTTCCCCAAGACACGCCGCTCGCGAATCTGATGCTGACGCTGCTCGAACGCGCGGGTATTCCGATCGACCACATCGGTGACAGCAACGCCCTAATGACCGAGGTCTGATGACGCGCCTCTCGATCGCTGCTCTCCTGATATCGTCCATGGCCTGGGCCGCTTCGTCGACGCGCAGCGGCGATCTCATCCAGTCGGTGAAGGCGGGCGACGAAATCGCTGTCGAGTCGCTGATCAAACAGGGGGCCGACGTCAACGCCCCGGAAGCCAACGGAACTACAGCGCTCCACTGGGCGGTCTATCAGCGTGACGCGGCGCTCGTAAAACGGCTATTAGCAGCGGGCGCGAAGCCGAACGTCGTGAATCAGTTCGGTTCCTCGCCGTTGCAGGAAGCCGCCATTACCGGCAATGCCGAGATCATCAAGATGTTGCTCGCCGCTGGAGCGGATCCCGACTCGGCCAATGCAGACGGCCAAACCGCGCTCATGGTGGTAGCACGCACGGGCAAAGTGGACGCCGCGAAAGCCCTGCTCATCGCAGGCGCGCACGTGAATGCCATTGAAAGTTTTGGCGGCCAGTCTGCGTTGATGTGGGCTTCGGCTGAGAAGCAGCCCGCGATGATCCGGCTGCTGCTGGAATATGGCGCCAAGGCGAACGCGCGAGGCACTGTCCGCGACTGGCAGACTCGCATCACCAAGGAGCCCCGCCCGAAGGACCGCCATATCGGCGGATTCACCCCGCTCCTCTACGCGGCGCGCGAAGGCTGCGTCGAGTGCGCCAAGGCTTTGATCGAAGGTGGCGCCGATATCAATCTGTACACCCGCGACCGGGAAACGCCGCTGGTGCTCGCGCTCGAAAACCAGCACTTCGATTTCGCGAAATACTTAATCTCGGCCGGTGCTGATATCAACCAGTGGGATCTCTACGGCCGGTCGCCGCTTTACACCGCGGTCGATCTGTCGACGCTTCCCACCGGCGGCCGTCCCGATACGCCTTCCACCGACCAGACCACGGCGCTGGACGTAATCCAAATGCTGCTCGAAAAGGGCGCCGATCCGAATATCCAACTCAAACTGCGCCCGCCGTATCGCAACGTGCCGTTTGATCGCGGCGGAGATCAGGTCCTCTCGACCGGCGCCACCGCTCTGTTGCGCGCCTCAAAAGCGGGTGATAACCCGGCTGCGATGAAGCTGCTGCTGCAGCATGGTGCGTTGGTCGATCTACCCAATGCGGAAGGCGTGACGCCGCTGATGATCGCTGCC
>DATJRJ010000144.1:0-4697 GCA_035504735.1 Binataceae bacterium (SeqCode) | reverse complement strand
CTACTTTGGCGCGCGAACAAAACGATTGCGTCGTGGGGAGGCCTCTTTTTCCTGAATCATCGTGCGATCTCGATACAATGCCTGAGGTTGAGGCCCGGATTCGTCATTCAGCGAATAAATGCGACGTCACGCTACGGCAGGCGGCACCGATGAGAATCGCAGCATACAGGAATACCCGGCCTGATGTTCCCCCATTTATCTTCCGCCACGGTTCGGTACCGCGTATCCGGGACGTCTCCGATCCAAGACGATATTCGCGCGAGGGGTTCGACTCGACATGGTCACACGTCCCGAACGCCCAGGCCCAGGTGCCTGGCATGGAATGGACATAAGAAACCTCAGCTTCGGGAGCACCGCGGCGATCGTCACCAGTATGGGGCTGATTGTCGGGTTCGACGCGGCAACGACCTCGAAGAAGGCGCTCATTGGGAGTCTCTTGATTGTCGCGTTCGCGGACAATCTTACCGATTCTTTGAGCGTTCACATCTATCAGGAAGCCGAGCGACTGCCGGAAAAGGACGCGTTCCGCACGACAACCGCCAATTTTTTTGCGAGGTTGTCCGTCTCGATGAGTTTTGTGTTCATTTTAGTAGCATTTCCGGGATCGACGTCGACCTATCTCTGCCTGACTTGGGGCTTCCTGCAACTCTCGGTGTTGAGCTACTTACTTGCGAAAGCGCGCGGCGTCCGGGCCTTTCCGGAGATCTGGAAACATTCGGCGGTCGCCGTAATAGTGATTGCCATGAGTAAGGTCATCGGCTTCGCCATCGCCAGGATGACGGGCGTTATGTAAGCCATTAGCACGTAGACTTTACCTCTGCAGCCGTGATTTCCGGATGCTGCCGGCTGCTTCTCCGGCGAGCGGTCGCCGCGAATCGTCATCCTGCCCCTCATGTCGCAAAATTGGACAGAAAACGTGCCGATCGCGCCAGGGACTTGACCTGGATCAAAGCGCTCGGCGTCGTCAGATGCTCTGATAGGCCTTGTCGGTGAATTGGAATCAACGGGACGACGCGATGAGTGGAACCAGAAAGGTCGGGGTCTTTGTCGGGAGCCTTCGAACCGACTCGTACAACCGCAAGATTGCAAACATCATCACAACCATGGCGCCGCCTTCCCTGAAGCTCGAGATCATCGAAATCGGTCAACTGCCGCTCTATAATCAAGACAATGAGTCTACCCCGCCGGCGACGTGGGTTGCGTTCCGGCAAAGGGTAAAAGCTACCGACGCCGTTCTGTTTGTGACGCCGGAATACAACAGATCGATCCCGGCGGTCCTGAAAAACGCCCTCGACGTCGGATCGCGACCATACGGACAGAGTGTGTGGGATCGAAAGCCCGGCGCCGTCATGAGCGTGTCATTGGGTGCGATCGGCGGCTTTGGTGCGAACCATCATCTGCGGCAATCGCTCGTGTTCCTGAACGTCCCGACAATGCAACAGCCCGAAGCTTATATTGGCGGAGCGGCAACCCTGTTCGACAGCTCGGGCGGCCTGGTCAACCTCGCCACGCGCGATCTTTTGCAGAAATTTGTCCAGTCCTTCGCCGACTGGATCGACATCAACCTCAAGCGCTGAATCGCGGAGGTATAGCCAAACGCAGGTGCCGGTCGCGGTCGTATCGGTCGGAGAACCGAACATGACGGTCAGCGGTTCACGAGAAAGGTACTGCGCCAATCTTCAAGGGGAGATCGACAGCGCAGCGCTTTATCGTACATTGTCAACCATAGAGAAGAATCCGCCATTAGCCCAGGTGTTCGGGCGGCTCGCCGACGTCGAGGATAAGCACGCTGCGTTCTGGAAAGCGCGGCTCGCCGCAACTGGTCATAACGCGCCCGATTTGCGGCCTGGATTCCGAACAAGAGCCCTGGAATGGCTGGCACGCCGATTTGGGCCGGCGGTTGTCATCCCGGCGATCAATACGCTCGAACAGATCGATAGCAGTCAGTACGATCGCCAGCCCGAGGCGATAGCGGCAGGATTGCCCGCCGCAGAACGGTCCCATGCGCGCATCATTGAAACCCTGGCGGCTTCGGCGCCCCAGGGGCTGAGTGGAGGTGTGATCGCTCGCCTGGAAGGCCGGCACCGGACGGTGGGTGGCAACGCCCTGCGTGCCGCAGTATTGGGGGCGAATGACGGCCTCGTATCGAACCTGAGCCTCGTCATGGGCGTTGCCGGCGCTGCACTCAATTCCCATGCGATACTTATCACGGGCGTGGCGGGACTATTGGCCGGGGCGTGCTCGATGGCCATGGGCGAATGGCTATCGGTCAACAGCGCGCGCGAGTCGTACCAGAGCCAGATTGCCACCGAAGCCACTGAACTGGAGCAGGTTCCCGACGAGGAAGAAGAAGAACTCGTGCTCATTTACCAGGCGAAGGGTATCCCCGAGGACCAGGCGAAAGCACTCGCGAAGCGGCTGATCGCCGATAGAGCGATGGCGTTGGACACGTTGGTACGGGAGGAACTAGGGATCGATCCAGGCGAACTAGGCGGTTCGGCTTGGGCAGCGGCAGCAGCGTCGTTCATTCTATTTGCCCTAGGCGCGGTCTTCCCGGTGGCACCATTCTTTCTTCTCGCGAACACCGCCGCTGTGCTTGCAAGTATCGTGTTGAGTGGAGCTACTCTCTTCCTCATCGGGGTCGGCACGACATTGTTCACCGGACGTGGCGCCATGTCCTCGGGAATACGACAACTGCTTGTCGGATTCGCCGCAGCCGGCATCACATTCGTTATCGGGCATTTGATCGGCGCGGTTATCACAGGGTGAGCTCCAATTCGGTTATTCACAACTGCCGATACGGGTGTTTCTAGCATGGACGTGCGCCGGAATGTCCAAAGAGCGCTATCGGCTCTAAGCGCAATCAGGGTCGGCGCGGGCTGCCAATTCTCGATCCGGTCGCAAGAGCGGATGGGTCACTTGCCGGAAATGACTCCTGCTCCGCTTCATCGACGCGGTCCGACATCTGTGGGCTTATATCGACGTTTGCGCCGGCGGCCGGTGTAAGATCATGAGCATGAACGTCCTCGGCTCCGTGTCGCAGCAAGATCTCCATTGCGAGCGTTGTCCGGGAGCAATTACCGGTACTCACCCAGAGCAATATACCCCCATGGTGAATCTGCTCCTTGAACCGATGAGCATAATGCGGACTGAGCAGGCGGGCAAGTTCATCTCCAATCGTGCCGCCGATACCTCCAGCCGACACCGCTGCGGCGATTGCCGCCGCTAACCCGCCACCGAAAGCGAGGACCATGGTGGCGGCGGTTATGGCGCCAACACTGAACAAGGTGCCCGCCATGCTTTCCTCTTCATCTTCTATCAGTTCGGGTGCTACATAATCGGCAACTGGAACGTCGGCATTGTCTTCCAACTCGGCCGCGCTGTGGTAACGATGCCCAAGCCTCTGTTCAACGGCTTTCTGGCTGGCAAGCAAAGTCAGGTCGTCCTGCGCAAATCCGGAGCCGAGCAATTCGTCAATTGCCGCCTGAAATCGTTGCACGTTATGGAAGACGCCAACCACGTGAACGCCGCTTATGACCGGACCCATCTGTAAACTCCCAAATGCCTCCGCGGTAATCCGATGCCAGCATCCCTCCCAACTGGTGACACCTGCGCTCGCACGCCAGCTTTGTGGCATAATGCTGCCCTGCCGGCTGACTTTCGAAGCGATGCAGAGGCGGCTCTTCCTTTACCGAATGCGGCACTGCTTCGGGATGATGAGGAATCCGCAGAAATCGGAGTAGTCCGCTCGGCTGCAAACGCGTGGATCGAGAATTGAGGTACCCACATTATCAACCGTCCGCACGGGTTTGGTGCCGGGCTTATGACCCCACGAGCCGTCCGAGTGCAGCCTATACCAATGATAGTCATGGCCGGGCCAAATGAATAAAGCAACCAGGTAGCGCGGCGCTTCAGTTGCGTTCGCACCATTGGCAGCGTCGACAGCTCCGTCGTTGACGGCTGCTTCCATGATCTCCTCGAACGTGAACGAGGCCGGCTCGCGCCCTGACGCACGCCCAGGCTGCGCGAATGTATCCGTGCGCCGGTTGGCCGCGTAGGCATAACAATTATTGCAACGGATATGCGTCGGATCGTTCCAGGGATCCGCCTCGAACGGCGTGGTCTCATAGCTCGATAACGAGGGTAGCATAGTTTCTGGAGGAAGCTCATCAGCCGGCGCTGGCATCATCGTAGCAGGACGAGTGGCACGGCCTATCTGACATGAGAAGAACTTGCGGGTATCCGCCGTCATAATGGCATCGCCGCCGCCAGTCGGACCACCAACACTCGAACCCTGAAGTGCGGCGCCATCAATGAGTTTCTGGGCGATCTCGATACCCTTCGTGTCGCAGTCCGTCGCCGCGTCGGCGATGGCGAAGGCGCGCGGAAGCCCGTATTCCTGCACCATTCGGCCGTCCAGTTGATCGAGTATTACACGGCGATATCCGAGCCCGCCGATTTCATGGGAGGAATCGACCACGATACCCGGGTGCAGTGCAATCTCGCGCAGAATCGGAGCAGACTGGTCGGCGCCGACGATCCATGTCGGATTGGGGCGGCCGGAGAAGATGTCTATCGTGACGCGCAACATCTCGTGCTCCATCGAATTCGTTCCGCCTTGGTGTCAAGCGGCCAACTACGACTTATCTGCATTGCGCCCTGGTGTCCGGTAACGACGGTGCATTCGATTGTTATCA
>DATJRJ010000143.1:0-23650 GCA_035504735.1 Binataceae bacterium (SeqCode) | reverse complement strand
TTCTAGCTGTTCGGTGGCTATTTCATAGGCTATAGTCTTGAACTTGCCAAAAAATTCGGCATTCCTGATTTCTTGGGCGTTTAGCCGCACACCGGTCGCGTTCATGCGAGCGAAGATTTGCAATATCAGTTTGTCATCAGTATCGGCGGGGAAAGAATGGACACTGAACTGATAGTCTAGTATCTTCTGACGGTCACTCTTGTCTAGCGCTGCAAATCGCCTGTCTCCGAGGTCGGGATTGTGGATAGCGTCAATCGTAAAATCATCGCGGTCAGGTTTGTATTGAGGAACAAGGGCTGGATCGACAAAGGAAAAAATAGTACGAATGCGCTGCTGACCATCAACAACCTCACGCTTGGCTTTTAGGGTTTTGAGGTCCGTGCGAAGGTCACGTAGAAATATAATCGGAATTGGCAGGCCGCGCAGTATCGTATCGACGAGGAACGATTTCGCAGGCTTTTTCCAAACAGACCGCCGTTGAAAGTTTGGATTTAGTTCAAGCGTACCCTCTCGCTGCCATGCGATAAAATCAGATACTCGATACTGCGTTCTTAACGTTGCTGCTGGATTCAGCTCCATTTCTTGCGGTCGTTCTCCTTTCCATACTCGCCAATTCGAATCGAGTAGCGCTGCCTGCTCGTCTAGGAGGGTCATGATAAACCCTCCTGACAATGGCCGTCACCCGTTGATAAACCCGAGTTATCTAGATTATTATGAGCGAGTTGTGCGGGTGAGTCAAGTATATCGATGCCCTAATTAGGGCACTACCGAACGGCGATGCTTGCGGTAGGCGTTCAGGTTGCGCGCTTTGGCGAGAGCGCTACGAATCAGGCCACCGTCGCGGACCCGCCTGAACCGCCGAACTCAGAGAGCGCGGTCAGAAGCATCCCCGGGGGTTTTGAAGAGTCAGTGGGTGGCGGTGGAAGCGGCGCTCCGGCCGGCGCGCACGAAACCCATCACCTTGATGTAGTACTCCCACTTGGCCAGGTTACCGGACTCGTCGTTCTGCCCGAACGAGGTGCCGGGCGGCTGGTCGTAACTCACCACGCCCTTCTGAAACGAGACCGTGCCGGGCGCGCCGTCGCCCCGGTGCAGGCGGTTGAAAACCGCGCCGTCCTCGAGCGAGATGAGGCCGCTCGGGCCGAGCAGATTGGATGACTGGCGCAGCCGATGACGAATCATCTCGGGGTCGTCGTCGGCATGGTAGAAGTAGGCGTAATGGATTTCGACTTCGTCGACCGAGAGCGGGAAGGCGAAGCGGACGTTGATCACGTCGCAATGCTTCACGATTACGGTCATCGGAAACAGCGCCAGGACCGTCGAGCGCGGCTCCACGCGCCGATCCTTGAACTGGACGATCGATGGATCATTGAGAAACTCGGCGTTGGAGCTGTCGCGGAGCTCAGCGCCGGCCGCGAGATGCCCGCGACCGGTCGCCACGAAGCCGCCGCTCCCGCCCTGCCAGCGCAGCAGCCGGAAAGCACGATGCAGCAGCGGCGCGTGATAACCGTCGTTGTCGTTGTACTCCTTCCAGTTCGAAGCGAAACAGACTTTCTGATAGCCGAGCAGATGCAAGCGGCCGTCGCCGCCCAGGATGGTCGCGAGGAAGGGTTTGGTCGCGCCGAGAAAGCTGTCGAACGCCGTCGCCTCGCGGCTCATGGTCGCGAAGACCAGGCCCAGGTAATCGCCGCTGCGTAACTGGCGCAGGCCGTAATCCCGCTTATCGAAGGCGGCCGGAAAGCGGTCGTGACCCGGACAGGCCAGCAGGTCGCCGCGATTGTTGAACAGCCATCGATGGTACGGGCATTCGAACTCGGCGGCCCGGCCGCGCACGCGCGTCTCGAGCTGGGTGCCGCGATGGGTGCATGAATTTAGAAAGACCCGCACCTGATGGTCGTCGCCGCGGATGATCAGAATCGGCACCTCGCCGATGCGGAAGGTCTTGAAGTCGCCGGGATTCGGAATCTCGGCGACGTGAGCCACCGGATGCCATTCCGGTCCGTAAAAAATCCGCTCGAGCTCGAGCTGATAAATATCCTCGCGGTGGAACACTTCCTTGGGCAGCTCGCTGTAGCGCGCCGGCCAGCTCAGATGCAGCGGCGGCGCGCCAGCTTCCGCCCGCTGATTCATCGCTCCCTCCGGGTCTCCAGCGATCGCCGTTCAGCCAATCCCATAGCAACCGGCGAGATTGTCGTGCAGCACGGCGTTGCGTTGGTCTTCGGTGAGGCTTGCGGTCTGCTTTTCGATCACCTCGCGCGAATGCGGCCAGGTCGAGTCGAAATGCGGAAAGTCGTTGGCCCACATCAGACGCCGCACGTTCATCAGGTGAGCAGTCTGGAACGCGATCAGGTCATCCTGGAACGTGACGTAGACGTTTTCGCAGAAGTATTCGCTCGGCGGCCGCGAGAGGTGCTCGGTCTTCATATGATGGCGATGCTGCTTGTAGGCATAGTCCATCCGGTAGATGAAATGCGGCACCCAACCGGCGTCAGCCTCCGCGCAGACCAGCTTGAGCTTGGGATGACGCTCGAAGACTCCGCCGAAGACGAACATCGCAAGCAAGTCCTGATTGCCGCGGATCAGATTCATCCAGCCGTTAAGCTGCGAGTTGACCCCGCGCATCGCGAGACCGTAGAAGTTGTCGGTTTTGAGATTGGGATCGCGCGCGCCGGCGAGGTGATGGAAGCTGACCGGCAGGCTCATCTCGACGCAGGCGGCCCAGAACGGATCGTAGATGCGACTGTCGTAATCCTCCGCATTCGGCCATCCCGGCAGCATCACGCCGCGCAGCCCCAGTTGCTTTATCTGGCGCGCCTCCGCGATAGCGTCCTCGACCGTGCGCATCGAGGTCATCCCGACACCGAGCAGGCGGTCGGGATGGGCCGCGCAGAATTCCGCCACCCACAGGTTGTAGGCGTCGAGGCAGGCCTTGCGGTAGTCGAAATCGAGATGCTTGCAGATCAGCATCCCGGCGCTGGGATAGAGCACTTCGGCCGCGATGCCGTCGCGATCCTGATCGGCGAGCCGCACCTCGGGGTCCCATCCGCCGCGCTGGAGTTCCTCGAAATGGGCCTTGTGGCGGATCTGGCTCGGCGGCACGCCCGCGCCCGACAGCACCGCCATCGGAACCTTGCGCGCGATCCCGTCGATCACGAAACCGTCGCCCATCTCGTCGTCATAGATCATCTTCGGCGCGCGATCGCGGAAGCGCCGGTCGATCCGATCGACGTAGGTGTTGGCGGGTTCAAGGACGTGCGAATCGGCAGAGAAAATCGGCTTGAGCATCGTGGATACCCGGCCTCCTGAGATGGGGCTTAAATCGATCGAATCATAGAAGGTTGCGGCTCAAAAACAAGGGGGAGATTCTCCACGACCAGGTGCACTCCTGGTTGGAGCCAGCGGTAGTTTGTGAGGCCGTGGCGAGGGCTAGATTGCCACCTGGGCCGGATTATCCTGCCGCGTATTACGCATCGGCACCGTCAGCACCGGTACCGATGAATCGCGCACCACGCGCGCCGCGACACTGCCGAGAAACAAGTGGCTCAGCCCGGTGCGGCCGTGCGTCGCCATCACGACCAGGTCCGCCTCATGCTCGCCGACGGCGCGGACAATCTCGCGCGCCGGATCGCCGATCACCACGACCACCTCGTAGGCAACCTTCAGCCCGAGCCGTTTGGCGAGCAGCTCGATCCGGGTGCGAGCCTCATCCTGCGCGAAGGAAAGCGGCTCGACCAGGAGCGGCTGACCCACCATCTCGACCGGCAACGGCACGACGTGGAACAGGATCAGTTTGGCCCCGGACTCTTCGGCCAGCCGCTGAGCTGTTTCGAGAGTCGCGTCGGTGTTGGGACCGAGATCGATCGGACAGAGGATAGTTTTGAAAGAGCTCATATTCGTTGTCCTCCGGTGGCGCCGCCAGGCAGGGCTCTGCCGCCTGTGGGCGCTAACCGCCCTGGGATATGGATATGCCACACCCGCGCTTTGCGTATAACATTGATTCGAGGAGATCGCTCGTGAAGGCGGGGGACAATTTCTTCAATTTCTATAACCACGACCTGGTGCGGGTGGCCGTTGGGATTCCCGAGCTTAAGGTCGCTGACCCGGCCTTCAACGCCGCGCGAACCATCGATTTGATGCGCCAGGCCGCCGAGCGCAAGGCGCTGGTAGCCCTGTTCCCGGAGCTCGGGCTCTCGGCCTATTCGTGCGAAGACCTTTTCCAGCAGCGGGCGCTGCTCGACGGATGCCGCGAGGCGCTCGGCACCGTGCTGGAGGCCTCCGGGCCGCTGGGGCTGCTGGCGATCGTCGGGATGCCGCTGCAGGTCGACAACCTGCTGTATAACTGCGCGGTGGTGATTTGCAGGGGTCACGTGCTGGGCGTGGTCCCGAAAACCTATCTGCCCAATTATCGGGAATTCTACGAGGCGCGCCAGTTCACCCCGGCGACCTCGACGCTCAGCACGACGGTGGATCTCGCCGGTCAGCGCGAAATCCCATTCGGGAGCGCGCTGCTGTTTCGCAATCAGGATCAGCCGTTGATGACGTTGCACGTGGAGATTTGCGAGGACGTCTGGGTGCCGGTTCCGCCGTCGTCGTATGCGGCCCTGGCCGGCGCGACGGTGATGCTGAATCTGTCGGCCTCGAACATCACGATCGCGAAGGCTGACTACCGCCGTCAACTGGTATCAAGCCAATCGGCGCGATGTCTCGCGGCCTATCTCTACTCGGCGGCGGGTCCCGGAGAATCGACCACCGATCTGGCCTGGGACGGACACGCGCTGATCTGCGAGAACGGCACGCTGCTGGCCGAATCGCAACGCTTCGCCAATCAGGCGCAACTGGTCTGCTCCGAAATCGATCTCGAGCGGCTCTCACAGGAGCGGATGCGCCAGACCAGTTTCAGCCAGAACGCGCATAATGAACGCGAACGCCTGCGGCAATTTCGGATCGTGCCGTTTTCGCTCGATCTGCCGCGGGAAGGAAAACTTCTGCCCGATCGGGTTTACGAGCGCTTTCCGTACGTTCCCTCGGATCCCGGCAGGCGCGACGAGCGTTGCTCCGAGGTTTACGAGATCCAGGTCGAGGGGTTGAGCACACGCCTTAAATCGACCGGCATCCGGCAGGTCGTCATCGGGGTCTCCGGCGGCATCGATTCCACACATGCTCTATTGGTCTGCGCGCAAGCGATGGACCGGCTGGGCTACCCGCGCACCAACATTCTCGCCTATACGATGCCGGGCTTTGCGACCAGTTCGCGCACCCTCGAACAGGCGCGCCGCCTGATGCGGGCGATCGGATGCAGCGCGCAAGAGGTCGACATCCGCCCGGCCTGTCTCCAGATGTTGAAGGACATCGGCCATCCGCACAGCGAGGCATCGCCAATCTATGATGTGACGTTCGAAAACATCCAGGCCGGCGAGCGCACCAGTCATCTTTTCCGCCTGGCGAACCTGCATAATGCGATCGTGATCGGCACCGGCGATCTCAGCGAGCTGGCGCTCGGCTGGTGCACCTACGGGGTGGGCGATCACATGTCGCACTACAGCGTCAACGCGAGTGTGCCCAAGACCCTGATCCAGCACGTGGTCCGATGGGTTGCGCAGCGGCAGCGGCTGGGCGCGGATATCAGCCGCGTGCTGCTCGATATCCTGGCGACGCCGATTAGCCCGGAACTGGTGCCCGCGACCAAGGATGGCCGCGCGCTCACGACCGAAGAGGTGATCGGCCCGTACGAGCTGCAGGATTTCAACCTCTACTACACGCTGCGGTATGGATACCTGCCCTCGAAGATCGCGTTCCTGGCCTTTTGCGCATGGCACGATCGAAAGGCCGGCTCATGGCCTGAAATCGCAGCGCATGAGCGCCATGAGTACCGGATTGGCGATCTCAAGCATCATCTGCATACGTTCCTGCATCGATTTTTCAAACTCAGCCAGTTCAAGCGCAGTTGTATCCCCAACGCCCCCAAGGTCGGGTCGGGTGGATCGCTGTCGCCGCGCGGCGATTATCGTGCGCCCAGCGACAGCGAGTCGGCGGCGTGGCTGTCGCAGCTCGAAATCGTGCCCGATCGCGAGCCCTAGCTTTTTCCGTCCGCCCCGCCATCGTTCCTTGAACGCGTCGCCGGATCGCACTATAGCCAGAATTGACCGTCAAGTGAGTGGAAGAAAATCGATGGCTCGAAAAATCGCATTCCAGGCATGCCTGGTAGTCGCAGCTCTCGGGGCAGCCTTGATACTGGCGGCCGGCCCGCTGGCTGCCGAATCGCAAGCTCAGAATGTCGGCTGGCCGCAATACGGTGGCGGCGACTCGTCCAATACGCATTACAGCCCGCTCGCGCAGATCAAGCCGAACAACATCAAGCATCTGCACGTTGCCTATGCCTTCTCACTCGGCGCGCTGAGATCCAACGAGTCAACGCCGCTGGTAATAGGCAACACGATGTACGTTTCGAGTTCGTGGGGCCCGCGCTTCGTCTATGCGCTCGATGCGGCGACCGGCGCGCTCAAATGGCGTTATCAATCAAGAATTCCGGAGAGCATCATCCAATACGCATGCTGCGACGTCGCCAACCGCGGGGTTACGTATGCCGACGGCAAAGTCCTGGTCGGCCAGCTCGACGGCAAGCTGGTCGCCCTCGATGCGCAAACCGGCAAGCCGGTCTGGAAAGCGACCGTTATCGATTACAAGCTCGGGGCGGTGATTACCTCGCCGCCGCTGGTGGCAGGCAACAAAGTGATCACCGGCTTCGGCGGCGCCGAATTCGGCGTGCGCGGCTATCTCTCCGCTTATGACCTCGCGACCGGCAAGCCTTTGTGGCGCACCTATACCGTGCCGGGGCCGGGCGAACCCGGCATCAAGACTTGGAAAGACGATAGTTGGAAGCATGGCGGCGCGGTTTCGTGGCTGGTGGGTTCCTACGATCCCAAGCTCAATATCGTTTACTTCGGCACCAGCAATCCCGGACCGTGGGAGGCCGCCGAACGATCGGGGAACGCGCCCGGCGACAAGTACACTAATCTCTATAGCTGCAGCGTCATTGCGCTCGATCCCGAGACCGGCAAGATGCTCTGGCACGTCCAGTACACACCCGACGACGCCTGGGACTATGACGGTGTCAACGAATCGGTACTGGCCGATCTCACGATCGACGGCAAGAAAGTACCGGTGCTCCTGCACGCCGATCGCAACGGCTTTTTTTATACCGCCAATCGAAAGACCGGCCGGGTAATCTCAGCACGCGCGTTCGTTTACATGAACTGGGCCAAGGGCTGGAACCTTGAGACCGAACGCCCGATCGAGAATCCCGGGCGGCGCCCGACGCTCACCAAAGAGACCGATGTCTGCCCGAGCATGCTCGGCGGCAAGAACTGGCAGCCGATGTCCTACGATCCGGAGACCGGCCTGGTGTATATCCCGGCCGAGAATCTCTGCGTGCACGCCAAGGATGAGAAAACCGATTACCACAAAGGCATGATGTACCTCGGTATCAATCCGGCCATCCTTTACCCGGGGCCGGGCGGATATCAGGGGGCGCTGGTCGCCTGGAATCCAATTACTCAATCGGAAGTGTGGAAAGTAAAGGAACCGATGTGGTTCGTCGGCGGCGTGCTTTCGACCGGCGGTGGACTCGCCTTTTACGGCACGCTCGATGGCTGGTTCAAGGCGGTTGATGCGAGAACCGGCAGCGTGCTGTGGAAGTTTCGCGCCGGGAGCGGAGTCAATGCAGCGCCGATCACCTATGAGATCGGCGGGCGCCAATATATCGCGGTAGTCTCCGGACGCAGCGTCACGATGCCGAACTGGCTGGGTAAATTCGGCGAAGAGGCTTCGCGCGCGACGCCCGAGTCCGGGATGCTGTTCGTGTTCGCGCTCGACCAGTAATGGCAGGCGTGATGGGACGGGCGGCGGCGCGGGTGTTCTTCATGCTTGCGCCGCTCGCGATATTGGTATTCCTCGGCAGCCTCGCAGCCTTCGCCCAAACCGCGGCCAAGCCCGCCCACGCCGGCGCGATCGAAGCGGGACATTCCCTGTTCAATTCCCAATGCGCGCATTGTCATGGTGAGGACGCCGGCGCGGAGGATCCGTATTACAATTTGCCGCAGTTGCTGGCTGATCAGAATGACAAATTTTTTTTCGACACGGTCAGCAACGGCATGCCGGATAAGGGGATGCCGCCGTGGAAAACTGTGCTGACGCATCGCGATATCGGCGACCTGCTCGCCTATCTGCGATCGCTGGAACGCGAGCAGGGGCTGCTCGATAATCAAGCGCCGCACTGACCGATTATCAAAAACTCTGGCAGGAGGGATGCTCGTCATGGCCGTTAAACGCGAGTTCCTGAAACCGTCGTGGGAGGCGCAATTCACCTACTCCCCCGCCGTCATAACCGAGGGCGGCCGCACAGTCTGGCTGGCCGGGCAGGTGGGGATCGTGGACGATAACGGGAAGCCGATCACCGACTTCGACGCGCAGGTCCGTCAGGCGTTGCGCAACGTCGGCAAGGTCGTGGCCCGCGCCGGCGGCGATCTGAAGGACATCGTCACGATGACGGTGTTCATCAGCGATGCGCGCAATTCGCAGCGCTTCACGACCATCAGGGGCGAATTTTTTCCCAAGGATTTCCCGGCCAGCGCCCTGCTCACCGCGGCCGGTTTCGCCGCGCCCGAAATCATGGTCGAGATCCAGAGCGTCGCGGTAATCGACAAGTAGCCGCTGCGGAAAACGATCAGGCGGCGCTGCCGCCCCAGACTTCGCGCGCGACCTCGACGCACAGCCTGAGCTTCGCCCATTGCTGCTCTTCGGTGATCGTGTTGCCTTCCTCGGTGCTGGCAAATCCGCACTGCGGACTGATCGCAAGCTGTTCGAGCGGCGCGTACTTCGCCGCCGCGTCGATGAGCCGCCGCAGATCGTCCCTGCGTTCCATCGCGCCGGCCTTGGTGGTGACCAGGCCGAGGACCACGGTTTTGCCCTTGGGCAGGTAGCGTAGCGGCTCGAAGCCGCCGGCGCGCTCGCTGTCGTACTCCAGGAAATAAGCATCGACGTCGATATCGTTGAACAGCAGGTCGGCGATCGATTCGTAACCGCCGGAGGCCACCCAGGTCGACCTGAAGTTGCCGCGGCACAGATGCATCGCAGCGATCATATCGGCCGGGCGGCCGCGCAAGGCAGCGTTGATGGTGCGCGCATAATCGCGGGCGAGATCATCACGAAAGACGCCGCGCTGTTTAGCCTGCTCGACCTGCGCCGGATCGCACAGCATCGCGAGCGTGGTTTCGTCGAGTTGCAGGTAGCGGCAGCCGGCCGCGGCAAACGCCCGGACTGCATCGGCATAGGCCGCGGCGATATCGGCCAGGAAAGTATCCATGTCCCGGTAGCCGGCGGCCTCGACGGCCTGCGGGCCGAAGCGAAAATGCAGGAAGGCAGGCGACGGAATGGTCTGCTTGGCCATCGCGGCGCCGGCGTGGGCGGCGACGAAGCGGAAGTGATCGACAAATGGATGCGGCGCCTGCCAGGCGACCCTGCCGGTGACCTGCAAGCGATGGCGATGGACGAACCCAGCATTGCGGGTCGCGGTGCCCGGAATCATCGCCTGCTCGCGCGTGAGCGAGAGACCTTCGAGCGCGCCAAGAAAATCCAGATGCCAGTACGCGCGCCGGAACTCGCCGTCGGTCACGGTGCGCAGCCCGGCCCCGATTTGCGAGTCGATCGCGCCTGCGATGCATCGATCCTCGATCGCCTTGAGTTCGCTGGCCGAAGTCGCACCCGATTCGGCGTTTTCTCGCGCTTCCTTGAGCTCTGCGGGACGCAGCAGGCTACCGACATGATCCGCATGCGCAGGAATTTGCGGGCGGCCACCGGAGCCCTTCTGCTGAGACGGTTCGGACATCATTATTTCGCGGCGGCAAGCATCAGCTTGGCGGCGCGCTGCCCGACTGGGTGGCGCCGGCCGTTCCGCTGGTTTGCCGGTAGAGGCGATCCGCGATCTGCTGAGACCAAAAATTCATCGCGTTCTCGGCGTCGCCCCATTGCCATTGTGCCGCCGAGCTCAGCGCCATACCCCCGGAACGCTTGTCGATCGCACCGGCCAGAAATTGTCCGCTCACCGAATCGACCACCTTCATCTCTCCTTCGGCCGAGCCCACGAACGCATAGCTGCCGGTCGCCAGTGACTGGACACCGTTGAGGATTCGCGCTTGCGGTACGATGACCGATACCGATCGCAGCCCGGGCGTGGCGGAGCTCGCGTTTACCAGCGCGACTTCAAGACTCAGCACGCCGGGTCCGCCCTGGTCCACGATCGTGAAATGCTTCTCCAGATCTTGCTTCAGCTGATTGTAAAAATAGGCGGTGAGCATCTGCTGATCGGCAGGCGAGACGCTCGAGTCTTCGTTATCCCAGAATTGGATCGGCTGCAGCAGGATCTTGTGGTATTGGCTCCAATCGGCGTTGTGATCCACGTAAACCATCGCAGCCTGACCCTTCTCGCCCGGCTGCAGCAGCGAAAGTGAGCTGCCGAAAAACCCGCTGATAGCCGGCGAGACGGCCTGACCGGACTGCATCTGCTCGACCACCGCGGGCTTGCTCTCCACGGTCTGCGAGCATCCGGTTAATAATCCCGGCACCGACACCAAAAGCATCAGACCGAGTGCGCAGTCTCGAATTCTCCCCATGATCTTCGCCCCCATACGGCAGTTGATTGCTGGCGCTCTTCTTCGATGATCACGCGCGCCAAGCTCGGCTAAAAATATCGCTTAATAGCGCTTCGGGAAACCCCCGCCTCGCGCCGCGATGCGATTGATCCGGGGGGTAGCTGACCTTCGCGCATTTTCGTATAACGGCGGCAGCGGCCCAATCGTAAGGTGAAGCAGATGAAGAATCAGTGGCAGATCGGCGACGTCAAGATTTCACGAGTGGTCGAGATGGAAAGCCCGTGGCCCGGAACTTTCATCTTTCCCGATGTCACGCCGGACCTCATCAAGCGCGAGGCCGATTGGCTCCGGCCCTGGTTCACGACCGAGAACGGACAGATCATGGTGAGCATCTATTCCCTGGTGCTCGAATCGCAAGGCAAGACCATCATGATCGATACCTGCGTCGGCAACGACAAGGACCGTTCCAACACCAACCCGGCGTGGTCGAATCTCAAGCTCCCCTACCTGGCGGACCTGAAGCTGGCCGGCTATACGCCCGAAAAGATCGATTACGTCCTGCAAACTCACCTGCACATCGATCACGTCGGCTGGAACACGATTCTGAAGAACGGCCGCTGGGTTCCGACCTTCGAAAATGCGCGCTATCTGATCGGCGGCATCGAGTGGGATTTCTACTCGAAGTTCGAGGGCCGGGCGCTGCGCGATCCGGTCGAAGATTCAGTGCGGCCGATCGTCGAGCAGGGCCGCGCCAGCCTGATTGAATCGACCCATCGAATCACCGACGAGATCTGGCTCGAACCGAGTCCGGGACACACGCCCGGCCATCACCACGTCCGCATCTCGTCGCGCGGCCAGGAAGCGATCATCACCGGCGACCTGATGCATCATCCGATTCAGTGCGGCTACCCGGAATGGGACGTCGGGTTCGATAACGACGGGCCCGCAGCGAAGAAAGTTCGGCGCGCGTTCTGCGAGCGTTTCGCCGATCAGGATGTGCTGATTTTCGGCACGCATTTCGCCTCGCCGTCGTGCGGAAAGATCGCGCGACAGGGCGACGCCTTCCGTTTTGTTGCGTTCAGGGAGCCAAGCTCGGCTGCTTAACCGATAACCCTTTGCGTTGGAGCGACTCACCAGGCTCTGCTTCACAACTCGCGCCTGATCTGGAACTGGCCTTGCTCCATCAAGCCGCCGCCCTGGTAGCAAAAGTAAGCACCACGAATCGACGATGGGCCGTTGGCGGCGCCCTGGAATATGCAGCTTGACAAGTCCGGGAGCGCGATCCGCATCTGAAACCGGCGTCCATGCATCGAGCTCGCGGCGACTTTGCCGGAATCGTTCTGGTCTCTGCAGGCCTGGTTTCCGAACGAGCATTTGTAAAACCCAGTCACTCCTTTTTCTTCCTGAAGCAGGCTTAAGGTGATCACATTGGTGCTGTTGCAGCGCAAGTCGAACTCGCTCGGATTCAGATTACAAAAGGCGGTGGTAGTCCCGACCCAGTAGCCGGGCAGTGGTATCGAGCCCTGCTGATCGCTCGCCTGCGAAATTCCCGCCCGTGCTGTCGGCGATCCGCCGGCCGGTGCCGACTCGCCTACCACGTCCGATTGCAGGGTTTGCGGGTCCTGCCCTACGCTGCAACCGACCAGCGAAAGTGACAGCGCCAAAGCGGTCAAAAGAAAGCTCGACACCATCGCTCGTTCCCCTCGCTGACTATGTTCAGCCCTATCAGCGCCTTTATCGCATCTTCAGTGACGCCGCGCCCCGACATTTCTTAACTATTGATGGTAGTAGTTTTTGTAATACCAATCGGCTATTTCTCCGCCGGTGGCGAACCACACTTGATCGCGCTTGGTTACGTAGTCGAGCGCCATATCGAGATACTTGAGCCGATGCGGCACGCCACTTAGAAACGGATGGAGCGCGATCGCCATCACCTTTCCCGTGGTTTTTCCTTCTTCATACAATATGTCGAAGCAATCCTGAATCGCCTCTCGGAATTGGTCGGGTGTGGCGCCCTTGCCGACATAAAAAGGGATGTCGTTGATTTCGTTGGCGTAGGGAATTGAGATGAGACGGCCCGCCTTCACGCGCAAGGAGTACGGTTGATCGTCGTTGCACCAGTCGCAGAGGTATGTGATTCCATTCTCCGCGAGCAGGTCCGGAGTTCGAAGCGTTTCGGCAAGCGCAGGCCCCAGCCATCCCCGGGGAGCCTTGCCAACCGCCTTGCCGATGGTCGCGACGGTGTTCTGAATAACCTTGCGCTCATCTTCTTCCGCAAGACCCGCGAGCAACTGCGAGTTCGTCATGCCGTGGCCCATGAACTCCCAGTTGCGCTGTTTGCCCTCTTCAATAATCTCAGGGTAGTAGTCACAGACCTTTGCGTTGAGGGCGACCGTTGCGCGAAGCTGATACTTATCCAGTAGCTCCATCAACCTCCAGACACCGACCCGCGGTGCATAATCGCGCCATGCATAGTTCAATACATCGGGAAATCCCGCGGGCGGAGCTAATCCAATTCCCGGCCCGTCGAACTCAAAATATTCGATGTTGGGAATAATCCAAATGGCGAGGCGGGCATCGTTAGGAAGCCGGAGCGGCGGACGTCTTATGATCGGGGAGTAATCGAAGCGGTCATGTTGCATTGCGCTGGCCTCCGTCGAGCAGGATGCGGCTGCTTTTTTTCTCGCCTCCAATACCATAGCTCTCGCTCGACTAACAAAGAGCCGCGCAATGCGTAAGCTCGGAAATTGGACCCGCGCTTAAAACGGCACGAGCAGGCCTTCGAGAAGTCCGTCGCAGTTGATCAGGTCGACGCGCTTCCACGCGATCCGGAACCCGTCGTGCGTTTGCACCAGGCGATGGAGACAAGTCCCGGCGAACAGCCTTTGGCTATCGTGTCTGAACTCGACCATCAGCAGCTTCGAGCGGACGATCTTGGAGGTCCCGTCGGCATCGGTCTCTTCGAGCGTCGCGTTCGCAACGATCCGGCTGGTGCGCGATGGCGGCTCTTGTGCGTGCGGCTGCGTACTGCTCAACCGGCGCACGCGCGTCTCGAGCAAGCGCCGATCATCATACATCAGCGAAACGGTATCGAGCGGGCTTTGCTGTCCAGGTTGCGAAGGAACCCAATACCAGGCGTCCGCGGTGAAAAGGTTGAGCCAATCCAGGTAGCGCGCTTCATCGAGGAGGCGGGCTTCGTGGATCAGGAAGCGCTGGATATCGGCTGCGGCTTCCTTCGAATCGATCGTGTCGCGCACTGCCGTCACCGGGACTCGGCTCGCAACTCGTACGGTTCCTCACGGCGAGACTCGGGCTCCTCGGTCATGAAGCTCAGCCAGGCATCGAACATGTTGCGGATATAGATCTCGCTGGTCGAGTTTTTGCCGCGCCGGCCGCCGGATTCGTCGGCCAGGTCGCTGGCGAAGCCGCGGCCAATCTGGAGCCACTCCGCGCCGCTACTCGATAAACCGGCACCGATTCGGTTGTAGGTCTCGAGGTCGTCGGTCAGGACCAACGAGCCGGTTCCATTGACGATGTTCGCAAAGCCGATGGTCCGCTCGAACATTTTCTCGGGCGCGCCCTTGAGGCGAAAGTTGTAGGTATAGACGGCGGTGCGGTCGAGCGCGATCGGATGGACCACGCGCAACTGTTGGAATTGGCTCATGAAAGAAAGGTTCGGATAGACGTTACTGTTCCAGCGCCGGACCCCGAGGATGCGATGGGTTTCCTCCGTGCCTTTCCGGGCTTCCAGCGCGGCGAGATACTGGCGAAAGGCCGGGTCATTCAGCGCCGCGACCAGCTTTGCGTCATCGTGGTAATCGCCCAGAAAGCTGTGGCCGTTGGGATACGCCCAGATGCCGACCTGCGTCTCCCAGAAGCTGTAGGGAGCGCCGTTCTGCCGCATTTGTCGAATCGCGATTTCTCCCGAGCCATCGGAATAGACTTCGTCCGATTGTTGGTTGGCAGCAGCGATTGATGATTGATGGACAAAAATCGGATGCGCAGCGTCACACAGATTTTCCAGGTAGAGCTTCCAGTTCCCATTATAAGCGTGCTTGAAGACCCCACCCGCCACCTCTAGCTCCCCATCCGGCGCCCGATCGACCATGTCGTCGAGCGAGGTCGTCATGTAGCCGAGATAGTCTTCGAGGCTCGGCCCGTGATTGCTGAGGCTCGCGAATACGAAGCCACGATAATTGGCGACGCGCCGCACCTGCACCATCGCGGTGCCGGGATCGTTCGGATCAAAGTGCGCGGGATAGCCGTGCGGTAGAGTGATGGCTTTTAGCCGTCCGTCGGTATGGTAGGTCCATCCATGATAGCAACAGCGAAACTCGCTGGCGTTACCGCGTTCGCCGGCCACCACCATCGTGCCCCGATGGGCGCACTGATTGTGCAGGACATAGATCTTACCGTCCTGATGCCGAACCATGAGCACCGGTCGTCGCCCGATCCGGGTCGCACGATAATCCCCGGGCGCCTTGACCTCGCTCTCATGGCCGACATAGACCCAGGCTTTCTCAAATATCCGCTCCATCTCGAGTTCGAAGATTTGCGGGTCTGTATAAAGACTGCGATGGACTCGACCCGGCTGGACCAGTCCACGCAGCCGTTCGACGGAATTTTCACCCATACGGCACCTTTGCTCTCGCGCGCTATCTCTGGCGATTATAAGACCATAGCCGCGGGCCGATTTTCCACTCTGTCGGCTTAAAGGCGGCGATTTGTAGCTCGGCGCGCTATTGAGGGTCGATCGATACGGTTCCACATTCGTCTGAAGACATGCCAAACTGGCAAGGACGTTGCCGCAGATGAGCGCCTTCGACCTGCCGTCGAGATGGTCGCTCACTCCGGCGAATTGACCAAGACCAGGGAGAAACTGCGGTGGAGAATCTTGCACACGTCGAGGCCTCGTTAAACTACCAGGCGGAAACTTCGGAGCGTCCCGTAAGCTATCAATACACGCCCCCGGCCGGCGTTCCGTCGACTACCCGCAAGAGCGATCCACGGACGGTTGCGATTTACGATGGGCGCCCGCTCGCGCGAGAGTTTTCGCTCGATCTTCAGGGTTTCACCCTGATTGGCCATCAGAGCGCGGTGACCGATTTCTATGACGAGCAGCAGGTGCGCAAGATCTATTATCCGGAGATGGAGCGGTTGGTGAAAGATTTTACCGGCGCCGCGAAAACCCTGGTGTTTGATCACATCGTGCGCTCGGTGCCGAAGTTGCGGCGCGGTGAGCAGGGCGTGAAGCCGCCGGCGACCGCAGTTCACAACGATTACACGCTCAAATCAGCGCCGCAGCGGGTGCGCGACCTGTTACCCGCGGCCGAGGCCGAGGAGCTGCTGAAGCATCGCTTCGCGGTAATCAACGTATGGCGGCCGATTCGGGGACCGTTGCAGGACGCTCCGGTCGCGGTATGCGACGCGCGCACGATTTCATTGAAAGACTTCGTCGCCAGCGATTTGAAATATCCCGATCGTAACGGCGAGGTATATACCGTCGCTTACAGCGCGACCCATCGTTGGTACTACTTTCCGAAAATGCAGGTTAACGAAGCACTGCTGCTTAAGTGCTACGACTCGGTTCAGGACGGGCGCGCGCGTTTCACTGCACATACGGCGTTTGTCGACCCGACTACGCCGCCCAACGATCCCGGGCGTGAAAGTATCGAGGTCCGGACGTTGGTCTTTTATCCCCCGTCTGAAAGCTAACCGGCGGAAGACACCCGGCCCTCGGCACTGCTCTCAATTTTCAAACCGGAGATTTTACAGAGATTCCATGAGCGCGATCGACGCAGTACTCAAAGCCAACGAGGAGTATGCACGCAATTTCAAGCTCGGAGACTTGCCGATCCCGCCGGCGCGCCATCTAGCGATCGTCGCCTGTATGGACGCGCGGCTTACGGTCGAAAAGTTCGGCGGGCTCGACACCGGCGACGCACACATCATCCGCAACGCCGGCGGCGTCGTAACGGACGATGCGGTTCGGTCGCTGCTGATATCGCATCATCTGCTCGGCACCAAGGAATGGATGATCGTGGAACACACGGATTGCGGGATGCTGACATTCAAAGACGAGGATTTGCTGCAGCGGCTTGAGAAGCAAACCGGCACCGCGGTTCACGCGCCCAGCCATTTCCATGCCTTTCAGGATTTGGAAACAAATGTGCGCCGGCAGATTCAAAAACTTCGGGCCCATCCGTGGGTGCCGAAGGAGATCAGCGTTCGCGGCTTTGTCTACGATGTGCGAACCGGAAAGCTAAGAGAGATAACCGGATAATCCCAGCCTTCCGCAGCGCAGCAGCGACTTCATCACGGACCCGGCATCGCGCTCGGCCCGATCGTGCAGCCAAGGGCTCCCTCTAATCAACCAGCGTGACTTCTACTTCGACGAGATCGTTATCCTTTACTCCTAGCGCCTGACGCAGGATTACCGGAGCGACGATCTCCAGAACATCGTGCGGGTATTTTTCTACCAGCGGTATTACGAGGGCTCCGCTTAGCGTCCCGATTCGTACCGGAAAACATTTCGCGTCGCAAAAGCCGGGGTCCGGAGAGGTGATCGGTACACCAGCAAGGCCGTTCAAACTTTCAAGGCGAGCTTCGTCTTCGGGTGATAATTTCAGGTTGAAGGTACCGGCGACCGGTTCAAATCCAAACTTGATGGAGAATTGTTTGCGTACCCAATTGAGCTGCGTGAAATATTGTCCTTGACCCCGGCCGGCGGCCAGCTTGCCGGTGAAGACAATTTTCCTTTGCTCTGCATGCAAACTCATCACGGACCGCTAGTTTTGATCAGAATCGAGCGAAGTCGAAATCATCTCGCTGCTTCACTTCCATGAGCGGTTTCGGTTTGCTTCAGCCCCGGCAATGGCGGTGAGTTCGGCCATAAGTACCGTGGAGTATGATCGGGGGCGAACCAGATGGTGAAGATCCAACTGGTTCGATCGAACGTTTTGCGAGCCCTGCCCTCGCGGACGAATTCTTCGGCCAGCGAAGGCTGATCCTCGAGCATCCGCAAGCCGGTGACGTCGAGCGTCGCTGAATTGTGCTCGTGACGGCGATCGGCCACCGTAATCAACGCCATCTCGCGCCTTTCATCGGAATAAAGCAGCCAGGCGCTGGCGAGGCCGCGCTCAGCCGCATGATCGCGCAATCCGGGCCAGGCCGATTCCAACGCACCGCCATACTCGCCGCTCATCGTCCAACGCTCCGCTCGCACAACCACTTGCGAGTCGTGCACATCTTTGAAGTCGTGGGCGCCGATAACGTGGAACGGGAGACGGGTGAAGTCCTTGATCCACGGACGTTCGACGAACAGCTTGCCATCCAGACGGAACTCGTCCCGGAACCAGCGGCCGAAATCGAGCGCCTGATCGAACGTCTTGAAGAGGTAACGTCCGCCGGAGAAGAGCGTGCCGTTGTCTTCGAAACGAAGCGGAATAAGCTTCCGGTAGAAGCCGGGGCGGGCAACGAAAAAGACGCGATCTCCCTCGATGGCTGCGGGCACCTCGTCGGCCGGCAGATTCCCCACGATCTGAAAGTCACCGAGAAATGCGCCGCGCGCATCAATCCGCCCGGAAGGTTCAGTGTTGCGCTCCAATCCGCCGTTGATACTCATTGAATCTCCTTTTGCCGTTTGCTTTTCCTTTGCGGCGGTAGTTTGCCTGTCAGCGGTTCCCGTCCCTTTCCGTGCTCCACATTGACCTAATAGACCTATCGTGCGGTGGCGAAGAACGTCAATCCAGAGGAAGGGGCATCTCGGATTCGTGACACGATTTGGATATCGTCAAATTCCTGTCGCGATGGGCGATCACTTGAATCGAGGGAAAGATGAAGGATTTTCCAAGCAACAGCCGTTCGGAACTTGTGTCGCAGGCGCGAGACCTGCGGTCGTTGCTTTCGGCCAATGCGATCGCTGTCGAGCGCGAGCGGCGGCTGGTGCCGGAAAACGTCGAGGCTCTCGAGCGCCTCGGCTTATTCAAGGTAATGGTCCCGGAACGATGGGGTGGACATGGCGCTTCGCTAACGACCGTGCTGGAGATCGCCGCCGAACTGGCCAAGGGCTGTACTGCGACCGCCTGGGTGCAAGTGATCATCGGCGGCAGTTCCTGGATCGCAAGTCTGCTGCCCGACCGCGGTCAGGAGGAAATCTTTTCAGCCGGCGCGCCCAGGGTATGCGGGGTGATCATGCCAACCGCGAAGACCCGGCGTGTCGATGACGGTTACATCGTCAGCGGGCAGTGGAGCTTCGCCTCAGGATGCCTCCACGCACAATGGGCCGCGCTCGGCATTCCCCTGGTCAATCGTGCGGGCGAGATTGTCGGTGAGGGACTCGCTTTTGTTCCGCTCGCAGAGCTCCGGATCGACGACACCTGGTTCATGGCGGGCATGCGTGGCACCGGCTCAAACACGCTGGTCGGCGAAGAACTGTTCATTCCGAACCATCGCGTTCTCTCCCTGGCAGACTGCGTGGCCGGCCGCTTTCCGGCGAGTCGGCATAAGGGCGCGGACTCGGACCACTGGGCCTTCGTGCCAGCGCTCGCACTTTCGCTGACCGGAGTGGTGATGGGCGCGGCCCAGGCTGCTCTTGATCTGGTGATCGAGGGGGCGGCAAAGCGCGGCATCAGCTACACCTATTATGAAAAGCAAACCGATTCGCAGATCGTCCACGGCCAGGTCGCCGAGGCGGCAATGAAAATCCAGGGCGCATGGTTGTATGCGCGGCGCGCCGCACAAGAAATCGATGGCGATGCTCATGCCAGGCGCGCAATGAATTACGCGCAACGTGCGCGAATTCGCGGCGAATGCGGATGGATAGGAAAACTGGTTCGCGAAGCCGTCGACCTGCTGGCCTCGGTCGCCGGTAGTGCTTCGTTCGCTGACACCAACGCCATGCAGCGCTTATGGCGCGATATCAATGTGGCCACGCGTCATCCGCACCTCGCCTCCGCGCATAACCTCGAACTTTATGGGCGGGTGTTGCTCGACGTACCCGGCAATATTACGCCGGGTATCTAGACGCGAAGCTGCTTCCGGATTGGCGTGGTGGAAAGGCGAGAAGGTTGTGTGAATGCCCTCTAAAGGATTAGCCTGAAGACTGAATCTTTTCGCAAAACATAATGGCAGGCGTTGCCCGGCACATCGTGCGGGAAGTAGACGCAGCGCGAGCAGGCGATCGATTAGGCTGATACCGAGTCACAAAGCATGAGGTAACAGTGATGGCATTTGAAGATGTGGCAAATTCAACGATGCGGCGGGCGATGGATCAGGGCCGTCAGGCCGGCGAAGCCGCCAGCCAGGCAGTTAAGGAAGGTTACGAGGCGGCCCAGCAATATGCTCAAGAAAAGGGAATCGATTTCGACCTGCGCGAATTCGTTCGCCGCGAACCGTGGATTGCGATCGCAGCGGCGTTCGCGGTTGGTTACGTAGCTGCGCAGATACTAAGACGCGTATCCTGACGGGGCGTGGATCTCTCTTTGGGCATTTCAACTGATAACGCAGCACGGCGCCGGGATATAGCCCAATACGTCAAGGACGAACCCCTCACTGCTTTAGTGATCGCCACGGGCGCCGGGTTCGTCCTGGGTGGCGGTGTCAACCGGCGAATCGGCCTCGCGGCGCTGACAACCCTCTCCCAGATGGCGCTGCGCAGCATCGCGCGCAGTGTGATCGACAGCATGACGAGCGAGGGTCAGGACCATCTGGACGAGGACCGTGCAAGATCTCACGGTGCAAGACATGACAACCGAAGAACAAAAGGAACGGCTTGCGGAGAACCAACATGAACGAGACGAGGCGTGTCGAGACCTTCGTGATACGTTGACCGAGATTAATGCGAAAGTCGAACGTGCAGAGGGCAACCTCAATCCAATTCATATTGTCGAAAGCCACTCGGTTACCGCTTCCCTGGTGGCCGGCACTTTGGGGTTTTTCATCGGCTCAACCACCAGAAACCGGCTCGCCGGACCGATCATAGTCGCGGCGGTGCTGGGCTTCGCCCTTTCGATACGCTCGTCACGCGAGGCGATTGAACCCGATGATAGAGAAGCCGCCCCTTCCGATTGACCGAACGCCGCCAGTCCAGTCCGATTGGCCAACTTTGATTGAACGGGCGGCCAACGATGTAGTGCGAATTCTCGTCTCCGAAGCCGATACGTTTCGAATCAGCATCGGAGCATCGCTCGAAGCACAAATCTCCAAAGCTGTGACGCAACTCGCGATAATCGCGGTTATGATCAGCGGCGCGCTATGTATCTTGTGCGCCTCGATCTTCCTGCTCCATAAATGGTTACCCTGGTGGCAGGCTTTCGGAATTCTCGGCTTGGCATTACTAATTGTCGGGACCGTTAGTAACGCCGCAAAGAAAACTCCGCGCCACGTCTAACCCGGAGAGTTTTCGTTTGCGATAAGCTCATCGACAGAGCTGGCATCGGTTTGCTGCCTTTCCCTCCGGAGAATTCGCTGCGGACTAAGTCTCGACCCATGAGTCCGGTTCAAAACTTGCTTTCAATCGGGTCGCCGCGGTTTTATCGGTGATGCCAAATTTCCGAAACCTGGCTTTAGCCGTATCCTGATGGAGGATGATCTTATGACTCTGGTCGGCATTGTCGTGGTTCTGGTGGTAGTCGGTCTGATCCTGTGGCTTATCAACACCTATATTCCCATGGCCGCCGCGATCAAAAGTCTACTCAATATCGTGGTTTTTGTCGTCGTCCTGATATGGCTACTACAAATCTTTGGCGTGCTTGGTCCAATCAACGGATTTCATATTCCTAACCTCAAGTAACTATGGCGACTGGCCTTCAGGTTCGATAACGACGAACGCCGTGAGAGCAATACCCTTCGCATCGGCGAAACCTCCGGCGAAGCGATGGACCAACAAAGCTGCGGCGCTGGACGCACACTTGGTGAGCGTGAAACAGGCGAAAATTACCGAACGCAGTTCCAGCATTTAAGCCAGAAGACGCGCCAAATGCGCAACATTATCGTGGCCTAGCTATTGCTTCACGATCGATGATTAGGATCAAAGGCCTGACGCATACTTCGGTCGCGCCGCGGCCGATCACGTTTCGTTGGCCGGTCTCGAATCAGGGGTAGTAATCAACCCAAATGTCCACGGTCTCATCTGTCCCCCCGGTTCGAAATCATAACCATCGCCGGCGGGCTAGTCCTGCTCCAACCTTTTTCTGGATCGTGTTTGGCATCGTGGTGCTCTACTTCGGCCGCGAGATACTACTTCCTCTCGCGCTGGCCGCGATGCTGGCAGTGATTCTAAGTCCGATTGCGTCGCTGGTCGAACGTCCGCTTGGAAGATTTTTCAGCAGCCTGATCGTAATCCTGATCGCAGTCGGATTCTTGGTCGCCACACTGTGGTTCTTTGGGATGGAACTGAGTGGCGTAGCAAAGGAGATGGCGAGCTATTCGCATGAGATCGGCGCAAAGTTGTCCTCTTTGGAAAAAGAGGTCATTCCCCCTGTCGAGCGCCTGGAGCACACCGTCAACGGGGTCCAGCAACAGATTTCGCACAAAACGAACCCTTCCGGTCATCACCCTTTGGTTGTGCAGGCGCTGCCGATCCCTCCCAGCGTAGTGCAACAACTTTCTCCGGCCCTGCCGATCTTCGCCGCGATGGCGAATGTCGCGCTTATCCTGCTTTTACTATTTTTTCTGCTTTATGGCCGTGCGGACCTTTGTGATCGGGCAGTGCGGTTGTTTGCGCGCGCCGGGGTGATGGTGGCCGGTGAGGCGATCGATTCCGCGGCAAAGACCGTCAGCCGTTATCTACTGCTTTTGTCGCTGATGAACTTGCTGTTTGGTATTACGATCGGAATTACTACCTGGTTGCTCGGCTTGGAACGGCCGATCCTGTGGGGCTCGTTGGCTTTCTTCCTGCGCTACGTGCCGTACGTGGGTTCGCTCATCTCAGGCGCACTGCCAACGATGGTCGCCTTCGCCGTCTTCCCGGGCTGGTTGAAAGCCGGCGAAGTGTTGGCGTCATTTGTACTGTTGGATCAAGCTATTGCGCAGTTTTTCGAGCCCTTTTTTATAGGACCGGGTATCGGTATCTCACCAGTGGCGCTGGTCGTCGCGGCGGTTTTTTGGACTTGGCTCTGGGGCCCCGCCGGGCTAGTCCTATCGACCCCGCTTTCGGCCTGTTTGAAGGTGGCCGGCGACTATGTGCCCGCGCTTGGTTTTTTTTCCATCCTGCTGGCCACCGATCCGTTGCCGCAGGAATTTCATGGTTACTATCGCAGGCTACTGATGTTCGATCGAAAAGGAGCCCAGAACTTCGTCGAAGCATACTGCGAGCAATTCGGCACTGCACGAACTACCTCACGAGTACTCATGCCTGCACTCGATCTCGCAGCACTTGAAACCGCACAAGGGAAAATCGGAGCGGTCAACGAACGTTTCATCGTCGAGACCACTAAGCAATTGTCGGATGAACTTGCCGAACGGTCCAAAGCTGAGGCCGCGACGCAAAACTCCGAACACGTTTAGCCGCAGTCAATTCAGATACAGCCGCGCACGACTTTAGTTTCGCTAAACCCGCGTGGATGCGAGCCCACAACTCCCGGGCACCAGGAAACTAAAGTTCGGAATGTGCTCGATAAGCCAATATGGGGAGTAAATTTTGGTGGTACTTACTTGAGTGCGAAAACGGTGAGGTGGGATCAAAGAAGATCCCACCTCAGTCTCGTTCCTAATGACGGGAATCAGCAGCTCTCTGCTCTTTGGAGACCGAAGCTTCGCCGGTATAGGAGATATCCTCGGCGCCATTAGCTGTGAGGATTTCCTTTGCGCGGTCGCGCTCTTCGCTATCCTCAGTATGCACCGATAGTAGGATGTTCCCGTCTTTGACCTTTCCCTCGTAGCGCTTCGCCTCATACTCGGGAATACCCAGGCCGATCAGTGCCCCTGTCAGGCCTCCGGCCGCAGCGCCACCGGCCGCGCCCGCCAAGGCTGCCATGATCGGTCCCGCGGCGATAAAGACTCCC
>DATJRJ010000142.1:0-2202 GCA_035504735.1 Binataceae bacterium (SeqCode) | reverse complement strand
CATCCGCTCGACGCGAGCACCAGTCGCTCGCCACAGCGCCTCGACCTTATCGACCGCTTCCGGCGTACTCCGCGCCGACGGCGTCACGATCACGCGGCGATCGCGAAACAGTTCCTCGTCTGCCGCGATTGCACCGGTAGTCTCTTTGCCTGCCACCGGATGGACCCCGACCAGCGCCATTGCCGGCCCGAGCAAAGGTTCAAGCTCGCGCACCACCCAGCCCTTGACGCTGCCGACATCCGTCACCACGCAATTGGCGGGCAGATGAGGCGTCATCGACACCAGCGTCGACGGGAACGTCAATACTGGCGTCGCCAGCATCAGCAGGTCTGTCCCATATGCGGCTTCGACCGGATCGCGCGTCGCCACGTCGATTATCCCCCGCTCCAATGCGACGTCGAGATTCGCCTGCGTACGCCCCAACCCGACGATTCGCTCGACCAGGCCATGCTTGCGCGCGATAAGCGCCAGCGACCCGCCGATCAGTCCAACGCCCGCGATTGTCAGTTGCTTAAAGAGCGCCACCATCTCAGGTATCCAACCCAAGACCGATAATTGAGGTATTGATGATCAATGCAAAAGGGTTTCTTCTAGCGCCGCAATCAAGCGCCGATTTTCTTCTGGCAATCCCACACTTATCCTCACATGGCGCGGAAAGCCGTAACCGCCCATCGGACGCACGATCACACCCAGCCGCAGCAGTTTGTCGAAGACTGCGCGTCCGTCGCCGACGCCCGTCAGGATAAAATTCGCATGGCTCGGTACATATTCGATTCGTAGGCGCGCGAACTCCCGCTCGAGGTACGCCATCCCCTCGGCATTGACAGCCAGCGTACGCCGCACATGTTCCTCATCATCCATTCCGGCGATCACCGCCACCTGGCCAAGCGAAGTTACATTGAACGGCTGCCGCACCTTGTCGAGTAACTGGACCAGTTCGGGCCGCGCCACCGCATAACCGACGCGCAGTCCCGCCAGCCCGAAAATCTTCGAGAACGTGCGCATCGTGACGATCATGCGCTGGCCATCGTGGTCCTTCAGCGAGTCGGGATAATCCTTGTCCCGTACGAACTCGAAATAGGCCTCGTCGGCGACGATCACCACATGCTCCGGCACGTGCCGAATGAAGGTATCCCATTCCGCTTGCCGATAGATCGTTCCGGTCGGATTTCCAGGATTGTCGAGAAAAACTATCCGCGTGTTGGCATCGATTTGGGCACTTATCGCATCGAGGTCGTGACACCACCCGGGACGCATCGGCACCACGCGCCCCTCGCCGCCCGCCGCAGCCACCGCAAGGCCGTAAATCGCGAACGAATGCTCCGAAAAGACCGCATTCAGGCCCGGCCGCAAAAAAAGGAACGCTAGCAGGTTAAGGACCTCGACCGATCCGCCTGCCATAAAAATGTGATCGGCGCCCACCTCGTGCCGCGCCGCGATCTTCTGCCGCACCGCCCAGTTCGACCCGTCGGGATAGCGGTTCATGTCGTGCAACGATGCGGCCACTGCCGCCATCGCCTTCGGCGACGGTCCCAGCGGATTTTCGTTGGAGGCGAGCTTGATCGGCTCTCCAATCCCCAACTCGCGCTGCAACTCTTCGATCGGCTTACCAGGCTCGTACGGATGCAGGGCAGCAACCGTCGGCAGCACCAGATCTGCGGGATTGATCATCTTGAACTCTTTCGTCGACTCTCGCGGCTGTCAGTAGGCCTTCAGGCGCTGGCCCATCTTCCATCAGGATACGAACCCAGCACCTTCAAAAACAAGGCTTGCCGCTCAAGCGCCGCAAGTACGCGCGCGACTTTAGGATCGCTCCGATGACCCTCTAAATCGACGAAGAAAACGTATTCCCACGCGGACTCGCGATGGGGCCGCGATTGAATCATCGTCAGGTTGATATGCTGCCGTGCGAACAGGCTCAGTGCCCCATGCAATGCCCCTGCGCGTTCCGGCAGAGCGAACAGCAGGCTGGTCTTGTCGCTGCCGCTCGACGCTACCGCCTCACGCCCCAGTACCAGAAAGCGCGTCGTATTATGGGCGAGATCCTGGATATTCTCCGCAAGGATCCTGAGACCGTAGGCGCGCGCCGCCGCCGCCGGACCGATCGCCGCCGCAGCTGCATCATCTGCTGCCATTTTGGCCGCCAGACTGTTCGACGCCACCGCCTCTAGCTCGCAATGTGGATACTCGGTCGCCAGATAG
>DATJRJ010000141.1:0-11421 GCA_035504735.1 Binataceae bacterium (SeqCode) | reverse complement strand
CGGAGTCAAACCGCGCGAGATGCGCCGGGATCCTTTCACCGAAACCATCATCTGGGACATCGTTCCGGAAAAGAGCGCGCTGGTCGTTATCGACATGCAGAACGCCTTCGTCCACGAGAAGGGACTGTTCTATGTTCCGTCCGCGACCGCATTGGTCCCGAAGATCAATCAAGTCGTCGGGCTATGCCGCGAGCGCGGGATTCTGGTCAACTGGATCGTGCGCCATCCGCAGCGCCGCGACGGACTCGACATCGGCTACGAACGCGACCTCTATCCGATCATGGTCGGCCATCCCGCCGGTTACACGGAGGACGGGTGGGGAGCGCAGCTTATCCCCGATCTCGACGTCGACCAGGATAAGGATCTGATCGTGCCGAAGACCCGCTACAGCGCATTTATTTCGGGCTCGTCGAACCTCGATCGGCTGCTGCGCTACCACGGCCGCGACACCGTGATCATCATGGGCGTCGCCACCAACATCTGCTGTGGTACGACCGCGCGCGACGCGATGATGCTCGACTACAAGGTGATATTCGCTTCCGACGGCAACGCGGCCTTCGACGAATCGGTACTCGGGAGCAAGGCGCCCAGCATCATCCAGGAGGCAGAGCTAATGACCCTGCGGGCCTGCTTCGCGATGGTCTGCACGACCGAAGAACTGATCGGCGAGCTGAACAAGGTCCCGGCGCTGGCTGCGTCCGCCTGAGTCTCGCCGATCGCCGATGCGAACTCACCAGAGGCTGGGGAGGGCCGCCAGGTGGCGAATCAGGAGATCGGGGCGAGCCGCGTTGAGGAGCGCGAAAGCGCAGCCGAGAATCGCCCCGAACACCCCGCCATTCACCCGGATCCAATCGAGATGAGTCCGCGTGCGGCTCTCGATTTGAGCGCGAATCTTATCGTTTGACAGTCCGCTCAGGTTGGCCTTCACCATCCGCGCGATCTCGCCGCGCGCGGCGTTCACCACTTCCAGAACCAGCGCGTCCATCCCGTGGTCGGCGGTTTTCCGAAGCGTGCTGTCCGCGTCGCACAGTCGCGCGCCGATTTCGTGGATCTGCTCGTCGACCGCGGTGAGCATTTCGTCATTGCCCGGGAGGCCACGAATCAGGCCGCGCAGGCGAGCACACTCCTTGTTGATCAAGGTGAGCAAGATTGCGCTGCGCAGGCGATCGATCAATCCCGCGTTGTGAACCCCCGAAGTCAGCCGCCGCATCACATCGAGCGCTACTTCGGGTTCGAGGCAACGCGCCGTCTCGAAGCAGATGCGCTCGAGCTGCGCGGGGCGAATCATGGTGCGCAGCGATGCGGTTTTAAAATATACGCCGAGGCGGTCGAGCGGTTTCAAATCGTGAATCTTTTCCCCGACCATCTCGGGCGTCAGCCAGTCGCGTTCGATAGCGTGGGCGATTCCATCGATCAACCGCTCGCGGTTGCGGGGTAACACTCCCGATTTCGGCAGATACCAGTGTTGCTCGAACAGCATGTTGAGCGCGATGTAATCGCATAACCCGCCAACCAGGGAAGCCTCGCCGGCGGCGCGGACCACGCTCGCGACGGCAGGGTTCAGGATTGCGAGTGGCCAGCTCGCGAGGTACAGGAACAGCGCCAGCGTGAGCGCCACGCCGCCCTTATGCCGTTCGATGAAGGAAATGAAACCACCGGTGTCGGTTTTACTCACACGAAAACTTTATCAGCCGCGATTGCGGCTTTCATCGGTGGTTCGATTTGCGGGGGGTGGCCCACCCCGCAGGCGGTACCGGCGCGATGGCGCGTCAGGAGATATTCGGCGCTGGCGGAGTTATGCCATCGCATCCCAGGCGCCGCGCTGTAATTGCGCCCAGCATCGCGCTTCATGCACGAAGTCGTCGCGGTCGCGATCGGTCGAGGCGAGCTCCGACAGCAGTTCGTGGCCTTCTTCGGAATGCTCCCGATCCTCCTCGATATGCACCGAGAAAAATCTGAGCGCGTCCGGCTCCATGCCGTAGTGCTGAGAGAGGCCATCACAGAGGCGCTGGCAGACGTGAGAGAAAATTCCTTCGCCCAGGTAGCCCGGAATCCCGCAGTAACGGATTTTCCGGGTCATCACCATCCAGTACTCGGCATTGAAAGCGCGTACCGCCGCCGGCGCGATGGAGCCCTCCAGCTCGTGGCGCTGGTGGCCGAGGCCGCGCTCCCAGAACTCGAACAGCAATTCGGCGTGACCGGCGGTATGGCTGTGGAGGCCGAGCGCTTCCTCGGCAAAGGCGTGGGCCAGATGCTGTGAGGCGTGAAAGTTCACGGCGGCGAGATTAACGAAGCCGGTAGCAGTGAAGACGTCGGCGTCGCGTACGGTCATGTGGTAATTACAAATCGCGATACGGTCTAGTTGAGCGCGAGTCGCAGTGCCCCTTTCTACCAGCTCGACAATCGGCGAGTGATGGTAGCCGATTTCATTGCGGATACGGTCCAATTCGCCCCAGAACGACTGCACGTCCATGATCGAACCTCCAGCCGGTTTAAAACTAGTTAGATCTTAGAAGCGGCGCGAGTGATGCGCGGTGTTTATGGAGCCGCCTCAACTCGCCTTATAGGGCAAACCGCCACTATCGGCAAGCCGCGTATTCTGATCGATTACCCGCTCAAAACCGAGAAATCGTGGTTGTAAGGAAACCACTGGCAGACTGGCCTGAAAGACCGAGGCAAGTTCCTTTGACGCGCTGCGAGTTCGACCCGGGCCCGGCTAATCCGCGGTCAGATCAAAAGGCGGTGATGCGATTTGGCTGAGCTGCTACGCGAGGTTACGCCGCGGGTCCCGGCAAGGGCGGCGAGTTCGGCCACAAATAAAGCGGCTCATGATCGGGCGCAAACCAGATGGTCAACACCCAGCTCGTCCGATCAAAGGTCTTGCGAGCCCAGGACTGTCGGGCTAGCTCCTCTGCGAATGTCGGCCGGGCGGCGAGGGCGCGCAAGCTTGCTTCGTCGGGTGCCTTCAAATCCCGCGCACCGATCCGATCAGCCACGGTAATGACCGCCGCTTCCTTGCGATCGTCCGAAAACCAGAGCCAGGCGCTCGCCAGACCGCTCGCGTTCGCGCGATCGCGGAGCGCGCGCCACGTCGAATCCAGCATGGCATCGTGATCGCCATCGATGGCCCATCGCTCCACGCGCACCACAGTCTGCGATCGATGCACGTCCTTGAAGTCATGCGCGCCGATGACGTGAAACGGATCGCAGGTCAGGTCCCTCGCCCACGGACGCTCCGAAAAAAGCTTATTGTCGAGCCGGAACTCCTGCCCGAGCCAGCGGCGAAAATCGACCGCCTGATCATAGCTCGCGAACAAATAACGTCCGCCGGAAAGCACGCGGCCGCCGTCGACGCATAGCGGCAGAAGCTTGCGATAGAAGCCCAGACGGCCCACGAAGTGCGCCCGGTCACGTTCGATAACCACCGGCACCTCGTTCGTCGGCAGGTCAACAGCCTCGAAATCGTCGAGGACTCCGGCGCGGGCCTCGATCGGCCCGGGTGCGTGTTTGTTACCGTCGCCGTTCATGTGAGCGATCCATACAGCAAACCGTCATGCCCGTCCATACAGCAAACTGCGATGCCCGTCGACTGCGGAAGATGGGCAACGAAACCACCCTGAACGCCCCGTGATATAGAAGCCACACGTTCAAATCCGGTTGGATCAATAATGCAATAGCAAGAAACAAGTCTCCTGAGGATCGTGTCGTGGCGGACTGCGAATACAACGTCCTGTTCCTGCGCACAGGCAACTCCGCGCGAAATATCATGGCCGAATGTTCGCATCAAATGGCCACCGCCCCGAATTTGCGAA
Source organism: Binataceae bacterium (SeqCode) (assembly GCA_035504735.1). Classification (GTDB taxonomy): domain Bacteria; phylum Desulfobacterota; class Binatia; order Binatales; family Binataceae; genus JAJPIG01. Next base: position 7,609 of record DATJRJ010000141.1, on the reverse strand, counting down.
AGTTACGGATCGATGAGTTAGATTTGGATCGACGACGTTGCTATGTGGCGGCCTGATGCTGAACGAGATTGCACCGGAGATCTGGATCGCAGACGGGCCGAGCGTCCGGTTCTTTGGGTTCCCGTATCCGACCCGCATGACTATCGTGCGGCTCGCGGACCGAAGTCTGTGGGTGTGTTCGCCTATCGCATTGAGCCCGCCGCTTGCCGAAGCTATCAATGCGCTCGGCCACGTCCGGCATCTTGTGTCGCCAAACAAGGTCCATCACCTTTTTCTGGGGCAGTGGGCGCTGGCGTGGCCCGACGCCAAGCTCTACTCCTCGCCCGGCCTGACGCGCCGCCGCCGCGATTTGACATTTGCCAACGAGCTGGGTGACGCGCCTGATCCGGCTTGGGCGAAGGACATCGACCAGGTGATCTTCCACGGCAGCTTCGCCATGGAAGAGGTCGTGTTCTTTCACCGCGCCTCGCGCTCGGTCATTGTCACCGATCTGGTGCAGAAGTTTGATCCGGCGACCCTACATGGCTGGCGCGGTGCGCTCATGAGATTGGACGGATTGGTCGGCCCGGATGGCAGCACGCCGCGCGAGTGGCGCCTCTCGTTCTGGAACCGCCGTGCTGCGCGCGCGGCGCTCCGCAAAGCGCTTGCCTGGAACCCGCAGCGATTGATCATCGCCCACGGCGAGTGGGTAAGGGAGAATGGCTGCGAGTCGCTGGCGCACTCACTGCGCTGGCTTGCCGACGACCAGGATCGCGAACGCCAAGCTGCCCCGCCGGGGTAGGGAGCGCAGAATGCCCGACTGACTCGGCTGCGCTGAGCCCCAAAAATCGGTCGATAGCCATCTTCCTCATTGTGACCATCCTCCTATTCACCATAGATATCGCGAACCGCGAGGTTGAATGGAGGATTTGATACGGAGCTCCTCGCTTCCAAGGTGCACTCGCTCTGAAAGCATTACAGGCTGGTTTCAATCGAGAGGACGCACAGGAATGGGCGCAGCCTGCCGCCATCGAGAAACCGCCCTCGCTAACTAGTTGATTTCATTGGTGGGCGGTGCTGGTTTCGAACCAGCGACCCCCGGCTTGTAAGGCCGATGCTCTACCACTGAGCTAACCGCCCGCGATACCCACCAGGCCCGCATCCATTGGGCTTCGGCTGTACCAATGCGCCGGCGCGATCATGGCCGACACGCAGCCGTGTCGCAAGCCGTGGAACGCGACCCGGCGCGCAGCCGGCATCTCCCGCGATGTTGCGAAAAGTGGGACGAGCGTTCCGCGATCTTCTCTATCTCATGATCTCGGCAAGTCCTCGGACGCTTGAATAGCGATCGTCCGTGTAGTCGATACCGCCGAGGTTCTTGCAATCGGCGTTCGCTCTAACCGCATGATGCTGACCCGAAAGCACCACCCAGGTCAGATGCATATTTTGCACGTCGAACATCATCCCCCAGCCGTCGTTGGTCCATCGACTCCCTTCTCCGGGCACTGCGATCACGCCCTGTGGATCGTAGTCGATCTTCCAGAGCTTCATGTTTTCGTCATAAAGGTCCGCCCAGACCGACTGGTAGATCTCCTTATCGCAATAAAGGATACGCTTGCCGTAGCAGTAGCCCGCAGCCTCGGACGGCACGCGGCGCACATCGATCACGCTGGAGTCGCGCACCTCCCATTTGCCGATCTCGGGCTTAGGGAAAAAGAGCGGCTTGAAGTACATATCTTCATTGGGAAACAGATCGGGGTTGGGCTGCGGTAGCTCGAGTATCTGGCGGTCGCCGAGGAAGGTCGCGTCGAAGCGCGTTGGATTGCCGTTGAAGGCGCCGTGGCGGGTATCGTCATTGGCGTAGTCAGACCCGATCGCAGGGCTGCAACGGGCTGCCGACGAAAGCCGGAGCGAGCGGCGCAGGGCCGGAACGAACAGGAACGTGTCCTCGGACTTCGTCAGATCCGCATAATAAATCGTCAGCACCGTAGTGTAGCGCGCCTGTTCGGGCTCCTCGACCGAAATTATCTCGGTGTAATAGACGCCCGGCGAAGAGGGATCGACGATCGGCATTCCGGCATCGCCAATATGGTCGTACAGGTGCTGGACGAAGAACTGCGTAAGGTGACTGATGTTGCCGAAGCGGTCCTCGAACACAAGCGTGTTGGTATCGGCGCACAGCACATAGGGCGCATAGGCGTACCAATCGTCGACCAGAATCTTCCAGCCCTTCATCGGTTCCTGGGGATTTGGAAACGGCAGTCCTCCCACGTATCCGGAGAGGGTATGGCGGCCGTCGGGAAGGTTAACGATCTTGACCTGGCTCGCGTATTTTTCGGTCTGCGCGATATAGGTCGGAGTGGGCGCGTAATGCTGGGTGGCGGTGATCACGATCTGGAACTGAGGCGGCAGCTTCCAGTTGTAGGTGCCGGCGAACAGCACCTGCATCCCGTCCGTCATGAAACGCTTGTACTGCTGCCAGTTGGCGCTGCTGATGATCGTGCCCGGAGGGATTGCCTGCTCGGTGTTTGCCGCGGCGAAGGCCGGAGCGCACAGCAGCGAGAGCAGGATTGCGAGCCACGCAACTGTGAATATCCCGACGCGTGAAGCTTTCATATCGAACGCTCCTTGAAGCCGGAATTCTGCGTTGAGCCATAGGACAAACCGACCTGTCGTGCAAGTCCCGCGATCGCTGACCGGCCGGGTTGCGCCAGGTATTCCCGGCGGCGCAGTTGTTCTTACAAATACGATCGTCCGGCTAAGATGCTCCCGGGCGAGCGTGGGAGATCTTTGATCGCAGCACGGTGCAACTTCTTGAGCTCATAACGATCATGGTGGCGGGGCTGCTGGTCGGCAACGAAATGGCGGTCGGCCTGATCGTGCATCCGACGCTCTCGCGGACGCGCGACGAAGTCCATTCCGAATCGGTGCAGGCGCTCGCGCGCGTCTACGGCTGGGTAATGCCATTCTGGTATGCGGCGAATCTCATCCTGTATTGCATCGTCGCCGTGGTGCTTTACCGGACGGGAGCGAAAGGCTATCCGCAGGCAATCGCCGCATCCATCCTTATGCTCGTCACGATCGTGTTCTCATCGATCGGACCGGCGCCGATCAATAACCGCGTCGCCCTTTGGGATCTCACGCGGTTACCGCCGGAATGGAAGCACGAACGATGGCTATGGGATGTGCTGCACTTTGTCCGCGTGATCATGCTGGTCGTTTCGCTGCTGCTTTTTGTGGCCGCCTGCCTCGCCTCAGCGTAGTGCCATTGCACACAACCCTCGGCGGTATCGCGATCTGCGTCAAGGAGTGCCGTAATTTGGGAACCACTCCGGCGGATTAGGGCCCCATGGCGACCCCGCGCGTATCATCGAGCGCTCCGTCAAAACGACCTCGTTGCGGGCGTTGAGCAGGTCAGTATCGGTCCAGTGCTCGTGTATTCGGCCCCACGGATCTTTCCAGTAATCGTAAACCTGGCTTCCAGGACCATGCCGGCCGATACCCCATACATGCTCGTACTGCTTCGCTTCGAGGTATTCATGACCAAACATCAGATCGTCCCAATCCTCGACCTCGAACGAAAAATGATTAAGGCCCGGCTTTTCAGCCCTGGCGATGAACAGCACGTGATGGTCGACATATTCGTCGCCGCGATCGAGCCGGCTGAACGAGGCGGTGAGGTTGGCAGGATTTTCGCCTTCGTAGATATCGTCGGAAGCGAGCAGTCCCAACCGCTCGCGATACCATTTGACTACGCCGGGTACGTTCGGACCGACCAGCACGACGTGGCCGATTCGTTTCACCTGCGACGGCCCGTGCTTCTGGCGGAACCGTTCGCCCAGGCGGCGACGTATCGATCCATCGTTGAGCTCGACGCGGCGCACCGGCAGGGGATCGGCGGGCTGGATTCCGTGCACGATCTCCACGATATGGCCGCGTGGGTCCCGGATACGTACGCGCTTGCCGCCGCCCGGCGCGTCGAGCGCCTCGACTCCTGAAACTGCTTCTTCTAGTCCAGCAATCTTTCGCAGGTCCTCCTCGCTGCCAGCCGAAAAGGCTGCTCCCAGGTATCGGGGCTCAGGACCGAGCTCGGTTACGTGGAGATAGGGCGAAGGGCCGGTGCCGCGCATGTAGAGCGCGTTCTTCGTCCGCTCGGCGCGAACCATGCCGAAATCGGAGAGAAACTCTTCCTCGCGGTCCAAATCCGGAGCTTGCAGACGGCCGAAGACAAAATCAGTGACTTTTATTGTAGACATGCGATGCCTTCTCCTTGGGCCAAGCACGCCGCCTCATACCAGGCGCTTTCTTTAAGCGCTTTTATCCAATATCACCCTGATTTGGTCGAGCAGCTTGAGAGTCTCATTGTCGCCCTCGGAAGGCAGATGAAAAATGAGACGTGCGACATCAAGTTCCCGATACCTTCGCACCTGTTCATCGTCGGGCGGTATCCAATAGAGCGACACCTCGATCGACTTTGGATCGCGTCCAGCCTCCGCCGCCAGTGCTCGCACCTGTGCGATCTCCGTCTTGAGATCGCCCGAACGGGAGGGTAACGGCATCCAACCGTCACAATAGTTTATCACCCGTCGCATGGTCTTGGGGCCATGACCGCCAAGGATTATCGGCGGGTGCGGTTTTTGGACCGGTTTAGGATCAGACCAGATTCGATCAAAATTGACGAACTCTCCGTGGTAGCTCGCCTCGTCCTGAGTCCAGATCGCCTTTATCGCCTCGATCCGTTCGCGCAGCAGCTTCCATCTGCTCCTGAAATTCGTGCCGTGATTCTCCAGCTCTTCGGCATTCCAACCGGCGCCGACGCCGAGGATGAATCGGCCATTGGAAAGCAGATCAACCGTAGCAGCGGCCTTGGCGAGGGCGATCGGATCGTGTTCTGTCACCAGACAGGCGCCGGTCGCTAATTTCAGCCGGGTCGTAGCTGTCGCCGCCTGGGCGAGCGCAACGAATGGATCGAGGGTATGACGATACTCTCTCGGCAGCTCGCCGCCGCCTGGATAAGGGGTCTTTCGGGAGGCAGGAATATGCGTATGCTCGGGGAGAAACAGCGACTCGAAGCCGCGCTCCTCGGCAGCTTTCGCCAGCGCGTCCGGCCTTATCGAATAGTCGGTCAAAAATTGCATCACTCCGAATTTCATCGTCTAACCCAATCAACTCTGCCTGACCGCGATCATCAGCTAACCGGGGAGCCAACCGCAAGCGGATGTACCCTTCGCCGGTTAATCCCTTTGCCAGTCACTATTGCCGTTCAATCGCGATTGATGAAGCGCCGCCAGGCGTTATATCTTCGCGCAACCGCGCGCGAAGGCCGTTTGGTTTCTAGACGAAATCGAACCAGCGAGACAAAACGGGAATCGCAGGAGGACGGGTAGGTGTCGATAAAACTTTATGATTTAGCTGCTGCTGACGATGATCGAAGATTCAGTCCGTATTGCTGGCGGACCAAGCTCGCACTGGCGCATAAGGGATTGGAGGCTGAGACGATTCCGTGGCGCTTGACGGAGAAAGATCGGATCGCGTTCGCAGGATCGGAACGCGTGCCGGTAATCGTCGATGGTCCGAAGCATGTCGCGGATTCATGGGCGATCGCGGTCTATCTTGAGAAGGCATATCCCAGCGCTGCATCGTTGTTCGGCGGCAATATCGGCATGGCGCTCTCGCGGTTCGTCAACTTCTGGGCGGATACCGTGATGTTGCCGGCGATCGGACCCATCGTGTTAATGGATGTGTTTAATAGTTTGCACAAGAAGGATCGGGATTACTTCCGCAAGTCGCGCGAAGCACGATTTGGGACGACGCTGGAGGCGTTTACGGCTAACCCGGAGCCGCGGGTGGCCGCATTCAGCAAGGCGATCGAGCCGATCCGTAAAACGCTCGAGACGCAGCCGTATCTAGGCGGCGAACGCCCGCATTATGCCGATTACATCGTGTTCGGCGGCTTTCAATTCGCCCGCTGTGTCAGCCCGCGCGCGCTTCTCGAGCCGAGCGACCCGGTTTACGGATGGCGCAGGCGCATGCTCGAAGCTTTCGGCGGGATGGCGGGAAAAGCGCTCGGCTATCCAGTCTGACGGCGCGTGGCCGCGGGGTAGGGCAGAAAGCAACTATGCCGCGCGGTTTACGGTTGTGCTGAGTTCAAGGGATGGCTACCCTCGGACTAAATCCGATCCAAGGATGCTGAGGGCAGCCATGCTTGTTCTTATTGCTAAAATCACGGTGAAAAGCGGGCTCGAGAAGGAATTCGAGCGAATCGTCCGAGCGGCCGTACCGCAGGTGCGGGCAGAGCCGGGCAACCACGCTTACATCTTTCATCGCTCGCCGGACAACCCGCAGATGTTCATGTTCTACGAGCAGTATACGGATCAGGCGGCGCTCGAGACTCATCGGGCACACCTTAAGGAGATGGGCATCGACCTTGCCTCCTTCCTGGAAGGCGGCATCGGCCGCGAGTTCTACGAGCTGCTGGCCTGAGGACTTTAGCCGCGCAAGCGGATTACGCCGCGGGACTTGGAAAGAATCGGTTCTGCGGACGCGGCAAGCCCAGGTTTTCGCGCAGCGTCTTTCCTTCGTACTCCCGGCGGAAGATTCCGCGCCGCTGCAGTTCGGGCACTACGCGATCGACGAAATCGTCCAGCCCCGCCGGCAGAAATGGAAACATCACGTTGAAACCGTCTGAACCCTCGGTGACGAGCCATTCCTCCATCTGGTCGGCGATCATTGCGGGCGTGCCGATCATTTCGAGCGTTCCATAGGCCCCGCCGACGTACTGAGCGAGTTGCCGCACTGTCATGTTCTCGCGCTGCGCCATTTCGACCAGCTTTTGCCGAGAACTCTTGCTGGCGTTGGTCTCGGGAATCTCGGGCAGCTGCCGGTCGAGGTCGAAGCCCGAAACGTCGTGACCCAGCCTGACCGACAGCGACGCGATGCCGCTGTCCATGTGAACGAGGCTGTCCACCCGCCGTTTTTTTTCACGTGCTTCAGCGAGCGTATCGCCGACCACTACGAACGCACCAGGCAGGATCTTGAGATGGTCGGGCGAGCGGCCGCACTTCGCGACGCGTTCCTTCATTTCGGCGTAGAAAAGCCGCCCGTCCTCCAGGTTGTTTTGGCTCGCAAACACCACTTCGGCGGTCTCGGCTGCGATCTGCCGCCCTGCTTCGGAAGCGCCGGCCTGCACAATCACGGGCCAGCCTTGAATCGGACGGGCGACATTGAGGGGACCCCGCACCGAAAGGAAACGGCCCTTGTGATTGAGCACGTGCAGCTTGTCAGGATCGAAGTAAACCCCCGATTCGACATCGCGGATAAACGCATCGTCCGCCCAGCTATCCCATAGTCCGGTTACTACGTCGTAGAATTCGCGCGCGCGGCTGTAGCGCTCCGAGTGCTCCGGGTGCTCGTCGAAGCCGAAATTCATCGCCTCGTGAGGATTGCCCGATGTGACTAGGTTCCAACCCGCGCGGCCTCCGCTGAGATGGTCGAGCGACGCGAACTTGCGCGCAACATGATAGGGCTCGTTGTAGGTCGTCGATGCGGTCGCGATTAGTCCCAGATGTTTCGTCTGCACGGCGAGCGCAGGCAGTAGCGTCAGCGGGTCGAAAGAAGTCACGGTCGCGCT
>DATJRJ010000140.1:0-14482 GCA_035504735.1 Binataceae bacterium (SeqCode) | reverse complement strand
GTTTCAAATCCGACCGCAAAGAAGACCAGTTCGCGAGAAGGCTCGCGACGCGCCAGTTCTAGCGCGTCGAGCGGCGAATAAACGATACGCACGTCGGCGCCGGCCGCGCGCGCGTCGAAGAGGTTGCAGGTGGAACCAGGTACCCGGAACATATCACCGAACGAGCAGAGCGTTAGGCCTGAGCGTTTGGAAAGATCGATCGCGAGATCGATCATTTCAATCGGGGTCACACAGACGGGGCATCCAGGACCATGCACCAGTGTTACGTCGGACGGCAGCAATTCATCGAGCCCGTAGCGGACGATGGTATGGGTCTGTCCGCCGCACACTTCCATAATAGTCCAGGGCCCTGTGATAGTTCGGCGAATCTGCTTAATCAGACTACGGACGGCCGTTGCATCGCGAAATTCGTCGACGAATTTCATGACTTGTTTCCCTGTGCGAGTCGCATTTCTATTTCCCGAGCCAGATCGAGCGTTCGGGCCGCCTCTTCCTCGTCCATTCTGCTGATCGCGAAGCCCGCATGTACGATCGCGTAATCGCCGACGATCGCCTCCGGCACATAAGCGAGGCAAACTTGCCGCGTGACGCCGCCGAAATCGATCTCGCCCATGCGGAGACCATGTTGATCGAGGACCCTGACTATTCTACCGGGTACGCCAAGACACATGACGAATCTCCAAGCGATTTTTAATTCATTCGAGCAGCCGCGATAACGGCCTGTCCCAAAGCCAACCCGCCATCATTAGTCGGAACCCGGTGATGAACCAGGACGTTGAATCCTTCTCGTTCCATACCTTCGATCGTCGCCGCTTGCAGCAATCGGTTTTGAAAACATCCGCCGGTCAGCGCCACGACATTGATGCCGCTCTTCGCGCGCGCGTCCAAAGCCATTTGCAGCGCAATCTGCGCTACAGTCTGATGAAAAGTCCGCGCGATGTTCGCCTTCGGGGTTCCCCTTTCCAAGTCGTCGATAATCGCGGCGAGCATATCCCCGGTCTTGACGATCTCATCGCAGATGGGGAAAGGATAAATGTGACTTGTCGAAGACGCACTGCGCGCGAGCGTCTCCAGTTCGATTGCCGCCTGCGCTTCATAAGTGATTTCGTTCCGCACGCCAAGCAGCGCCGCGACCGCATCGAACAACCGCCCGCAACTGGAAGTTTCAACAGTGTTGATGCGATTACCCACCATCGTAGCGAGAATCCGCGCATGCTCTTCGCCTACGAGTGCAAGCACGCGATCGTCAGAGATCGACCCCGATAAGGCGATCAGAAACGCGGCCGCGATACGCGCCGGATGCCGAATAGCGGCGTCACCGCCGACAAGTGGCAGGTACTCGAGATGAGCGATCCGTTGGAAGTCGCGGTAGTCGGCGATCATCGCCTCACCGCCCCAGACGGCACCATCGGAACCATAACCGCTGCCATCAAAAGCGATACCAATCACAGGATTCTCGTAGGCGTTCTCAGCCATGCACGCCGCGACATGCGCGTGATGATGCTGCACGCCGACAGTCTTTAAGCCAAGGCTTTCAGCTAGAGCGCGTCCGATGGATTGCGGATGCAGATCATGGGCAATAAGGCGCGGCACGATACCGCTCATCACGATCCATTTCTCAAGCGAATTGTGGAAGTGATCCTGCGTCGCGATACTCTCCAGCGTACCAATGAACTGGCTCATCAGGGCTCTGCTTTTCGATAGAAGGCAGAAACTGTTCTTGATGTCGCCACCCGCACCGACAATCGGAACTGGTGCAGCAACGGGCACCCTGAATGAACGTGGTGTGCTTCCGCGGCTCAAACGAACAGGTTGCGGACCGCGGGGCCCGAGTGCCCAGACGCCGTCATCACAACGCTGATGAATCGGACGGTTGTGCAGCAGTAACGCATCTACTTGATCCGCGAATAAGCTGCGCGTTTCGTCAGCGTTGAGCGCAAGCGGTTCTCCGGGGCGGTTGGCGCTCGTCATAACAAGCGTTCGAGCCGCATCATGCATGAGCAGATGATGTAGCGGCGAGTACGCAATCATCACCCCCACGTGGTCGTTGCCTGGCGCGATTGCGGGCGCGAGATGAGAGCCCGTGCGTTTGCGCAGCAGAACGATTGGCGCCTGCGACGACGTGAGTAGCGCGGCTTCATCATCGGAGACATGTGCAACACTTCGCGCTGATTCGATTGAATCGACCATCACAGCAAGGGGTTTGTGAGCACGCTGTTTGATTTTGCGCAGACCTAGGACCGCGAGGTCGCTGGTTGCGTCGCAAGCGAGATGCACACCGCCGAGGCCTTGCAGGGCGACAATACCGTGCTGGCGTAGAATCGCCGCTGCGCGCGATATGGAATCTTCACCCGCCGCGGTCATCCTAAACTGCGCTTTAGGTACCTCCAGCCACGCCACGGGGCCGCAGTCGCAGCATGCGATCGGCTCGGCTCGAAAACGCCGATTCGAAGGATCCAAATACTCGCGCCTGCATTGGTCACAAAGCGGAAAGGTGCTCAAAGTGGTGTTCACGCGATCGTAGGGTAGGGCACGAACAACGGTGAATCGCGGACCGCATGAAGCGCAGTTGGTAAACGGATAGCGATAGCGGCGATCAGTAGGATCAAGAATTTCGCGCACGCACTCGGTGCAAGCGGCGAGATCCGGCGGAATCATCGTCGAGACGGGCCCGTTCTCACTTGGCATCGCGCAAAAGTCTGTATCGCCCCGAAGCGGCAAGCGCTCGGACTCGATGCGTTCAATCGTCGCCGCGGGAAGCAGATCGGCCTCCAGGCGATTGTGGAATTCTTTCAGTGAAGCGAGGCGACCTTCGATCTCGATATGGACCCCGGAGGGAACGTTGCGTACGAAGCCTGCGAGCCCCAGTGATTTCGCAAGCCGCCAGACGGAGGGCCGCAAGCCGACGCCTTGAACGATCCCGGCGATGATCAAACGCTCGCGTTCACGATCCTCGAATTCCCCTGCCGCGGACCGCACCCGCTCGACGGCCTGGCGCACCGCTTCCCTCGTTTGGGAACTGAGTCCGCAAAGCTGTGGCGTGCTGACAGGTGGGATTTCAATTCCGATCACTCTTCCCACATGCGGCCCGCGCTTCAACTTCTGGGCGAGTTGAATTGCCGCGGCGACCCCAAGATCGTGCGAAGAGACAAAGCGCGCCGTCGAGCGATCAAGCTCTCCGAAGGCGAATTCATGGATCGTTCCTGGCGGCCGTCCGGAACGCACCGCGTCAATGAGAATTGCGGCTTGGGCGCCTTCCAGCAAATCCACTAAAGCCGCACCGGGGCGATCCGCCGCAAGCACCTCGCAATTCGACGGCGGCGCTTCGGCGAGTAATCGCGCGGCCATCAGACCCACGGCATCGTCGCCGAACGGACTGCCAATTCCGATGATACGGATCAACCCCGCTCGACCTCGAGCTTCAGGAAATGTGTCGAACACGAAATACACGGATCGTAGTTGCGAATCGCCATCTCACACATGCGCGTCGCCTCAATGTCGCTGCGTCGGATGATGTCGGGAACAAGTTCGCGCAAGTCGGCTTCGATTCGCGCCTGGTTCTGCGACGTCGGCGGCACGATGCGCGCCGAGTGAATCAGCCCGCGGTCGTCGGTTTCGAATGCGTGGTACAGCGAACCGCGCGGCGCCTCCGTTATCGCCCGTCCGATGCCGGCGCGGACTTCGTATGGTGTCGCAGGAACAGGCGGTGGCTGGTAAGCGTCAATCACTCTGACCGCCTCGCCGATCGCATACAGAACCTCTAAGGCGCGCGCGACGATACTGGTGTAGGGATTCGAGCTTGGCCAGGGAATTCCGGTCTCACGCGCGACGGACATCACGTCCGGACCCAATTGATCAAAATTCAAATTGACGCGCGCGAGCGGCCCCAAAAAATAAGGCCCGCGCCCCGTGATCCTGCAGTGCAACGCGTTCGAATAAGGCACCTGGTGCTCTTCGAAAAAATCGTCGAAGTCATCCGGCGCCGCATCGATGTTCTTGCTCGAGGCTATCCGCCCGTCGTTCATCGGGTATTCGTCCGGATGCCGCAGCGAGACAAATTCGATATCGCGGGTGACGGCGGGCAAATCGAAGTGCGAAACCCATCGCACGCACTCGATCGCGTCGTCGCGCACATGCAGAAGCTGCTCGCGCAGAGTGGCGAGCTGTTCGCGCCTGGGAATGCGAGTGAAACCTCCGATGCACGCGCCCACCGGATGTACCGATCGGCCGCCGAGAGCAGTAACTATAGCGTTGCCCACTTTCTTGATTCTCAGGCCGCGCTCCACCGCCTCACGGTTCTTGTCGGCTAAAGCGATAATGCTGTCGCAGCCGAGAAAATCAGGTGCCGCCAGCATATGAATGTGGAGCGCGTGGCTTTCGATCCATTCGCCGCAGAGATAAAGACGCCGCAATTCCCGGACGGCCGGATCGATCGGAATGTCGTACAGTCGTTCGAAAGCATGAACCGTGCTCATCTGATATGCGACTGGACAGATGCCGCAGATGCGCGCGGTGAGGTCCGGCGCTTCACGCGAGTCGCGTCCCCGCAGAAAAGATTCGAAGAACCGCGGCGGTTCGAAAATTTCGAGACGAAGCTCGATCAATTCGCCGTCGCGAATGCGGATGCGCAGGGCGGTTTCGCCCTCGACGCGGGTCAAAAAGTTGACCTGGATTTTTCTACTTTTTGCCCGCCGCGATGGCATCCGCGGTCTCCCGCCATGGGCGCACGTAGCCGTTTATTCCGCGCAACCTGCGCACTGCGTCGTCGCCCTGCACGCCCTGGCTGACGAGCAGTCGCGCGAACGATTCCATATTCTGATCGTCAGCCGGTCCGAAGCATCCATAGCATCCGCGATTGAATGCCGGACATAACGCCCCGCATCCGGTGCGCGTCACAGGTCCCAGGCACGGCTCGCCGCGCGTCACTACCACGCATACGTTGCCGCGCCGCTTGCACTCCAGGCATACGCTGTGCCCCGGGACAGCCGGCTGCGCTTTCGATAACCGCGAGCGCACCACGGCAAGCAGTTGTTGTTTGTCGACCGGGCAGCCCCACAGTTCGAAATCGACGCGAACGTGCTCAGAGATGGGTGTTGAAGTCGACAGCGTCGAAATGAACTCCGGGCTTGGATATACGACGCGTCTGTACTGCTCGATGTCAGCCCAGTTGCGCAGCGCCTGAATGCCACCTGCCGTCGCGCACGCACCGATCGTAACGAGATAGCGGCTTTCTTCGCGCACCTTGATAATGCGCCGGGCATCGTCGGGAGTGGTGATGCTGCCCTCGACGAAGGCGATATCGTAAGGGCCTTCGAGCGCGCGGCTCCGCGCCTCGGGAAAGTAGACGAAATCGACCTGTGCGGCGAGCTTGAGTAGCTCGTCCTCGGCGTTCAGGAATTGCAACTGGCAGCCGTCGCAGGAGGCGAACTTGAATACTGCCACGCGAGGCTTCATATGCCCGAGGTTCCGAACAGCTCTCTGAGCGTGCGATAGGAAAACACGGGCCCATCCTTGCACACAAAATGCTCGCGATACTGACAATGACCGCAGAGTCCGACCGCGCACTCCATCCGCCGTTCCATCGAAAGGTATATCGCTTCATCGCCGATACCTTTCTGGCGCAGCGCATGTGCCGCGAACCGCATCATCATCTCCGGGCCGCACATCATCACGGTCGACGACGGCGGCACCCTGAGCTCGTCGAAGAGTTCTGTCACCACGCCGATTTTGTAGTGCCAGCTTCGGTCGGGTTGGTCCGCGGTCAGGTAAACTTTGGTGCGTGGCGCGCGGCGCCATTCGTCGAAGCGCTCGCGGTACAGAAGATCGTTCGGCGTTTTCACGCCATGCAGGATGTGCAATTCACCGTATTGGTCGCGGCGGCGGAATATATAGTTGATGAGCCCGACCACCGGGGCGCATCCAAGACCGCCGGTAATGATCACCACGTCGCGCCCGCGTGCCTCTTCGACCGGCCATCCGTTGCCATATGGACCGCGTACTCCTACTACGTCGCCGACCTTCCATCCGGCCATTACCCCTGTAACGCGTCCGGCGGTCCGGATGGTGTGTTCGAGGCTTTCGGGGGCGGCCGGATCGGAAACGATCGAAATCGGAACTTCACCGACGCCGAAAGCGTAAAGCATGTTGAACTGGCCCGCCTTGAAGCGGTATGCACGCCGCACTTCCTCATCGACAAAACGCATGGTGAAGGTATAGATGCCGGCGGTCTCGGTTCGACGCGCAGAAATCCTCGCCGGGTATAGCGAATAGGGAGTCATCCCTTAACCGGTCGTTCGCGAATCGCAGCGACTTCTTCCGTCAAATCGATGCCCACCGGGCACCAGGTGATGCAGCGGCCGCATCCGACGCATCCAGACGTGCCGAACTGATCGATCCATGAAGCCAGCTTGTGCGTGAGCCACTGCCGGTAGCGGTTTTCGATCTTCGGCCGGAAATTGATTCCATGGATGTGTGCGTGCTCGAGCGAAAAGCACGAGTCCCACTTGCGCACGCGACGGCTCATATTGCCGTCGATTTCTTCCTGATCGACCACGGTGTGACAAAAGCAACTCGGGCAAACCATCGTGCAGTTGGTACACGAAAGGCATCGCGATGCGACATCCTTCCAGCGCGGGTTCTCAACTTCATCGTAGAGCAGTCGGGGCAAGTCCGCGGTATCAAGGCGGCGTTGCATACCGGTCGCGCATCCGTCGATTCGTGCTTTGGCCGACACGATTTCGTCGTGTTGAGCGGCCCCCAGGCCAAGCCTCGCGGCGAGCGCTTCACCCGCGGCTGAACCGCTGCGCATCACGAAGCCTTGCTCTAGTTCAGTCAGTGAGAGATCGTAACCGCTCGTCGCTTCGGGGCCGGTTTTCATGGATACACAAAAGCAGGTCGATGCCGAGCGGGTGCAGTTGACCGCGACGAGAAATGCGTCCTGGCGACGGGTCTGGTAGTGCGTGTCGCGAAAACGGTCGTGCAAGAAAATACGATCCTGGATCGCCAGGGCCGCAAGATCGCATGCGCGCACCCCGATGAATGCGAGGCGCGGCGCCGCCGGCACAACCTCGGTGACCTTGAAGCCACGCTGCTCGCGAGTAACTTCGAGCAGCGTTTCGTCAGCCGCGAAAAAAAACGGCTTCAACGATCCGGCGCCATTCACTACTTCGAAAATTTCTCCGGATGTGCCCGGTACCAGTCTGTAGCGCCCGGGTTCCTGCGCATCGCGGATACCTGTCGCCAAATCGGATACCTTACGCACCTCATCGAATGCGACGGCGCCATCACGCACGACCGGCCCCAGCACTTTGAACCCTTCGCTCCACAGAATCGCAATCAGGTCCCCGAGCACAGCCTTGGGCATGTGTAACGATTCAGTCATGCAGAAATGCTCGCAGGCGATAGTTGCATGTTTTCAATTGCGGCGAGCAGACTGTCGATGCCCTCGCCGTTGAGGGCGGAGGTCTTGATGATCTGCGCGCGGGGGTTGATAGCGCGAACGTAATTGGCCCACTCGTCGAGGTCGAAGGGTACATGCGGAATCAGATCGCACTTGTTGAGTACGATGAGGTGCGCGGCACGAAACATCGGAGGATATTTGAGCGGCTTATCGACGCCCTCGGTGGGACTGGTCACAACCACGCGCAGCCGCTCGCCTAAATCGAACAGTGCGGGACAGACCAGGTTGCCGACGTTCTCGATGAAGAGCAGGTCACCATCGTGGAGATCAAGATGATGCAGCGCGGCGTGGATCTGATGCGCATCGAGATGACAGCCGAGGCCAGTTTCCACCTGGCAAGCGATCGCACCCGCGGCGCGGATACGCCTGCTGTCGCGGTCAGTCGCCTGATCGCCCTCGATCACCAGGATCCGGCCGGCTCCGCGCCACTCAGGGATCGTTGACTCTAAGAGCGCTGTCTTTCCCGCTCCCGGCGTACCCATCAGGTTAATTGCGGAGACTTTTCGCTCAGCAAAATGACTGCGGTTGTGTGCGGCGTCCAGCGCGTTGGACGCGAGCATGCGCTCGTTGACGTCGATCGTTCGCACCGTAGAAGCGCCGCAGCCGCAAGTCTCACACATCGGTCACCTCGATCTCTCGAAGGATCATTTCATCGCCGGACAAGAGCTCTCCACCGAGCCGTCCGCAGCCGGGACATTGACCGATCAGACCGTAGAATTCGAAGACTATGCCACAATCAGAACATTGGCTGCGAGCAGCGATGGTTGTGACTGAGAGTTCGGCGCCATCGACCCGCGTTCCCTCGGCAATTACGCGGAATGCGAAGCGTAACGATTCTGACACGATTCCGGCAGCCGACCCGATGCTGATACTGACGCGCACGACCCGCGTGTTGCTGCGGTCGAGCTTTCGTTCGATCGTAGCCAGAAGATCACGTGCAAGCGGCAGCTCATGCATCATGAAGCTCGCGCCAGTTCATTCGCGAGCCGTGATCAGGAGTCTGGCGTCCTGCCCTCGTGAATTGGGGCTAATCGCAAAGATCAGTTTCGTCGCTCCCGCTGGGCCGCTCGAGCCCGTATTTGTTGATCTTCGCGTACAACTTCTTACGCGAAATCTTGAGCATCGCAGCCGCATGCACCTTGTTCCACTCACAGGTATCCAGCGCACGTAGAATCAGATCGCGCTCAACTTCGGCGAAGGTGCCAAGACCGGAAAGCTGAGCTGGCGCCGCAGATCTCGGCGATTCTGTCCGGCTGATGGGAGGCGGCAAATCCTCCAGTCGAATGAGCCGCCCAGTGCCGAAGGTCATCGCACCCTCAATCGTGTTGGCAAGCTCGCGAACATTGCCCGGCCACTCATATTGATACATCGCGTCGAGCGCCTGTTGCTCAATACCCTCGGTAACGACGTTTCTTCCGAGCCGGTCGTTGAACAGAGAGATGAAGTGATCGACCAGAAGGGGTAGGTCCTCCAACCGATCCCGGAGCGCGGGGACGCGCAAAATATTAGCCTGGAGCCGATAGTACAAATCCTCTCGCACGACGTGAGCGCGCACTGCTTCTTCCGGATTGCGGTTGGTCGAAGCGATTAGCCGCACGTCGACCGGGATTTCACGCGTCGAACCAATTGGCCTCACCGAGTGTTCCTGAATCGCACGCAAAAGTTTGGTCTGCGTTTCGGCTCCCATCTCGGTGATTTCATCAAGGAAAAGAGTGCCGCCCTCGGCCGCGCGGAAAAGACCCAGATATTCCGTATTTGCTCCGCTAAAGGCGCCGCGCTTGTAGCCGAAGAGCTCGCTCTCAATCAGATCCTTGGGAATCGCCGCGCAGTTGAAAGCGATGAAGGGCCCATCGGGCCTCGCTCCCGCCTCGTGAAGGGCGCGAGCCACCAGTTCCTTTCCGGTTCCGCTCTGTCCGACAATCAGGACCGTGCCGCGAGTTTTGCCGGCCGCGTCGATTCGTCGGTAGAGCGCACGCATCGCAGGCGAAGCACCAACGATTCCATGAAAGCGGTTGCGCTCATCGTGCGGCAAATGAGCCGCCTCCCGCTCGAGTCCCTTGATTCTGGCGCCGCTGCTGGCAGTCAGCGCACGGAAATATGCGTCAGTCAGGAGGATTATTCGAATATGACTCAGCTGATCGAATTTCGTATAGAGCTCGATTGACACCGGAGGCTCATGCGGAAAGACCTTCAGCGCAGCCTGTTCAAAAAGCTGAAGTGACGCGATGATTTCCTGCAGCGGGATGCCGCGCTCGGCCAGCAACTCGCCGAGGCTCCTGACGTCCTGGGCGTAGCGATCCATGTTCTTTTCGAGCAAATCGCTTTTGTTCCGCAGGAGCGCTGGTTCAAATATTCGGCAGAACTCCGTCTCCGAGAGCAGGCGAGTCTCGCCAAAGTGCAAGGTATAAAGCCGATACCATTCGGCGACGACTTCGAATCGGCGGTCACGGATCGCTTCGAAGATCCCGTGCATTTCGTCGAGGTCTTCGTCCCATAGCAGATGAAAGTGCCGCGGTAGACCGGGCCTCTGCGGTGTCCCATTGCTGGAGACTGGTTGATGATTTTTCGGGACTTCGGGCTCGACCACGCTTGGCACCATCCAAGACCTCAACGCACCCCAACCCTCGAGATTTGTAGCACAACTATCGTTTGCGAGGTACTGAAACCGTCGAGATGGGACAAGGCCGCTGGATTCGCCTCCAGCGTGGTCGAATCGGCACCGCGAAAGGGAATTTGACCCGCGAAGGGGCTACCACCAAAACCGCCACTGACAGTTATGATTTAGGAAAGTGATACGGCGCGGGAGCAGTGGCGAGATTTTCGGCGAGCGCAAAAAACCGGCTGGCGTTGCTGCGCGCGAGCATGCGCCGATCGGTTCGGAGGGCCTTCTGTAAACTCAATAGTATCTCGAGCTTGCCTCTAAATATGGCCCGATAACATTTGTAGAAGCGGAGCAAATCCAGCAGGCGAGCGTCGTCGCTTTCTGCCACATAGGCGGCCACCAGTGCATCGGCCAAATCAACTCGCTCGGCGAGTTCCAGGTCGAGGGCTAGCGATGCGACGTCAGATGCCGCATCGCCATAACGTAATTTCTCGCTGTACTCGATGCAGTCCAGAATCGCGAGTCCTGTGGATAGAAAATAAATTGTATCGCACCGCAGGTCACCGTGCCCGTCGCGTACGTACCCGTCTCGGGCCCGATTATCCAGCGATTGCCAATGGGAACTGATATAGCGATGCAGGTATTCGCTAACCGTCGCCAGCCGATCTCGAGCCACGCTATCGGCTATCAATTGCCGGGTTTCGGCCAGATCGTCCATAACCAGGCGAAAGATAGCATTGGCTGAGCCCCAAACCTTGGACTTCGTAGTAGATGCTTGCATCTGAAAGGCAGCAAGCTTCTTTGCAAGCTCGCTTATATCTCTAGAGCTTACCGTGCCACCGCTTACCATCCTGTCCAACATTCGGTTGTCCGGCAGCCGATGCATGACCACTGCGAATTCACACACATCCTGTTGCGTAACCGTAACATCTTGAATCAGAGCGTAGTCCCCTAATCTCTGCGTGATTCCGCGAACGCCGACATAGACTTCAGGCGCGAGCCGCCGATTTAGAAGCACTTCTTCGCGGCAAAGTCGAAAGCGCTCGGCGAGTGTGGTGGCGTCGACAAATCTGAAGTGCACCGGTTTCTTGATCTTGTAAACAAACTCACCTGCGAACAGTAGCCAGGACCTCATAGTCTGGACGAGTTCGATTTTCCGGCAGGGATGCGGATAAAACTCATGACGCATCATGGCCTCGATCAGCTGAGGCTTCCATGCTGTCTCAACGCTATTTTCGTTCGGTCTTCCGTTCAGCATAGACCTGGGTCTCGTTCGCCATCACCTCAAATGAATCGAGCAAAGAATGTGGCGAAAGGGTGTTTCAACCGCTTCGCTCAACAGAGAGGAACAGCACGGCGCATGCCACGCGTAAATCCATAAGCTGCCCAAAACTGCCGGATGGTGGCGCGGATGGTAACAGTAGGCTGTTTCCGATTGGGTCAGGTGAGGATTCGGCTATCCCGGTTTGGCACCGCGATGTCGCACCATACGATCGCCTGTCATGCGGACGATCGCATCAATCTCGCCGAGGCGATGACGTGTGAGGGGTTCTTCGTATAGCGCGCGAGATACTCGTAGCTTAAGGAGTAACGAACCGATTACTCTGAGCGGGCGAGCGTCGAGCCTCATAGATCGCCGAGTTGCCGGGCGCTCCGATAAAGCTCATCGCGGAATTCTGGATTGGCGATTGCGATCAGCGCCTCGGCCCGCTCGGCGGTCGATTTCCCGCGCAAATTAGCGAGCCCGTATTCGGTGGCCACATATTGCACCTCGGAGCGCGGGACAGTCGCCGGCCCCTCGATGCGTGCCACCAGCCGCGAGACACGCCCACCGGCGGCCGTCGAATAGGCGGCGAGAATTGATTTGCCGTCCTTCGAGAGCTGGGCGCCGCGCACGAAATCGAGCTGGCCGCCGGGTGCGCTGTACTGTTTGCCAGCCACGCTCTCGGAGTTAACTTCGCCATCGAGACCGATCTCAAGGAAGGCATTGATCGAAACCACGCGATCATTGCGCGCGATTTGATACGGATCATTCACATAGTCGACCGGATAGGCCTCCATGCTCGAGTTGTCATTCAGGAACTCATAGAGCGCGCGGTCGCCGGCGGCTAACGTGTAGACATTCTTAAAAGGGTTGATACGTTTGTAACGATTGGTGACGGCGCCGGAACGGATCAACTCGGCGACTGCCGGCGTCATCAGCTCGGTATGGATGCCGAGGTGCTTATGATCCTTGAGTACCGCGCAGACAGCGTTGGGCACGCCGCCTACCCCAATCTGCAGCGTGGCGCCGTCGGGCACCAGTTCGAGGATATGACGACCGATGGCGCGGTCGACCATCGTGATGGGACGGCTCGGAAGTTCGGGCAGCGGTATGTCGCTCTCCACGATCGCGTCGACCTCGTTGATATGGACGGTGCAATCGCCGAATACGCGCGGCATATACGGGTTGACCTCGACCAACAACCGCCGGGCGGCGCGCGCCGCCGGAATCGTGTAGTCGCTGTTGGTCCCGCAACTGAAGAAGCCCGCCTTGTCCATCGGTGCGACCATCATGATGAATGTGTCGATTCCGATCTCGGCGAGAATGCGCGGCATACTGCTGAAATTGCCCGGCATGTAGGACAGCACCTGGCGTTTGTCCTGCGCGCCGCGCCGCCCGAGCTCGCGTTCGACCAGGGTCGGGAAAAATGGATGCAGCTTGAGGACGTCGAGGTACTCATATTTAAGGATGGTCATCATCGCGGCGGGCGCCGAGTGCGAATAATAGAGACGAAGATGATGAATTTCGCCCGCCTTGATACGATTCTCGAGCGCCTGCAAAAGCGCGGGTGGCTCGCTTATCGCCATCCCCATCGAGAGGCTGCCGCGGGCCGGAATCAGCCGCGCCGCGTTCTCCGCCGACATCAGCTTCGATTTGTAATCCGACTCGTACATAGTTTGTTGCCCGGGCATGGATTTCCTCATGCCATTCGAGCATCTTAAGCAACGATGCGCCCCCCTGCAGCGAGGCGAGCAATAAACATACTATGCGTGCCGCGGCGTGGCACCCACTCCGATATCGCGCCGGATCGATTACCTAACAGGCCGCAGCCGAAGAGCCGCCGTGGTTCGTCAGCCAAGGCCTCCGGGATCCCCTCTTGAATAGCCCGGGCGGGCGACTCCTGCTGGCGATCGCCGGGATCGTCCTCGTAACCGTTGCCGGAATGCTCGGCTACATGATTATCGAGGGCTTTTCGCCTCTGGACGCGCTCTATATGTCAGTTATCACGGTTTCCACGGTTGGCTATGGCGAAGTCCATCCACTGGATGCGGACGGCCGGATTTTTACGATAGTTTTGATTGTCACCGGGGTCGGAACGGTGCTCTACCTGCTGACCTCGATCGGCGAACTGGTAATCGAGGGACGGCTTCGGGAACAGTTGGGGGCGACCGCGATGCAACGCAGGATTCATCATCTTAAAGATCACGTAATCATCTGCGGCTTTGGGCGTTTCGGCCGGGTGGTGGCCGAGGAGTTGATTAATAACTCGGTGCCGGTGGTGATCATCGAGCCCGACGCGGCCAAAGAGACAGCGTTGGTCCGGGTCGGTGCACCGTACCTGCTGGCCTCGGCGCTGGACGACGCGATTCTGGAAGAAGCCGCGATAGGCGAGGCGCGCGCGCTAGTGGCCGCCACGGGCTCAGATGCCGAGAATGTCTACATCACGCTCTCGGCGCGTGAGAAGAACTCCAAGCTGAAAATCCACGCGCGCGGCGAGTCAGAGGCCGGATTAAGGCGGCTGAGCCAGGCCGGCGCGGATCAGGTTATCTCAGCCTACCAGCGCGGTGGGAGTCGCGTGGCGGCGATGATCCTGCGGCCAGCGGTGGTCGATTTCCTGGAGTTGGCGACGCCTGGCAAGGGCGATGATGTAGATTTGGAGGAGATCAGGGCACAACCGGGGAGCAAGTTGCTTGGAAGAACGGTTGGAGACATTGAAAGGGAAAGCCCGCGCCTGCGGATCGTCGCATTGAAGCGCGGCGACAAGACCTCGTTGATACCGCCTGCAATGATGGAAATTCAGTCGGGCGACTATCTGGTCGCGATCGGCGATCACGCCAGCCTGAGTCGTTTGGAAAAAAGCGTCAGCGCGTAAGCCGCGCTCGCCTCGCTAAGCGTTATGAAACCCATCGGAAGCGTTTGTGGGCTCAATACCCTGTTTGCGCGCAAGAGTAAGCATCTGAAGGCCCGATGATCTCCGTCATGATTTGACGCCGTTCTCCTCGAGCAGCTTACTCACGTCGAGTAAGGCCTCGAGCAAGTCGCTACGCGTCAGGATTCCGCGCAAAGCTCCGTTCTCGGTGACTAGCAGCGCTCCGAAGCGTTCTTTCAGCATCACGCGCGCCGCCTCGTCGATCGTGTCGGTTGGACGAAGTGTAAT
>DATJRJ010000139.1:0-9845 GCA_035504735.1 Binataceae bacterium (SeqCode) | reverse complement strand
GGACCTTGATATCCATGTCCTCGAAGCTCTCGAGCGCGGCGCGCAGATCGGTCGGCGAGGCGACATCCTGGGGGAGGAAATCGTTGACCTGGTCAAAGGTCAGATAGCCCTGCTCCCGGCCGAGGTCGACCAGACCCTGCAAATCCTTGCCTTCGTACTTTTGCTTCATGCCTTTACACGATGCGTCCCGACCGGCTTAGCAGGCCAGGAGACTGAGACCCCCGTGGTTTCCGGGGCCTTTTTCCGTATCACTATCAATAGAGACGAATTTGAACGGCAAAGGCTACAATACTGAAGTCGCCCACCCTAGAAGGGTGTGCCGCAAAAGTCAAACCGGCCTCACTGGGCCACTCGCCTCTTAAATATGCCCACTGCAGTCCCCTTTATCTGGACCTGATTCTACCTATTGGCTATTATAGCCTAAATTCTCTGATTATCTCCAATGCTAGAGCCCCTCTTCCGCGGCTTTGTTAAGCCCTGTCGATAATATAACCATTCCGGGCCGAAGCGTTCCGGTTGGACGGCAGGGAGTCGTGGTTTGGTCGAACATACAGTCTTATTGGCACTGAGCTTCGCCCTGATCCTCGCCGGCTCGGAGTTCTTTACCAACGGCGTCGAATGGGCGGGCCAGCGGCTCGAAATCTCCGAGGCCGCGGTCGGCAGTCTGCTGGCCGCGATCGGTACGGCTTTGCCCGAAACCTTCATCCCGGTGGTAGCGCTGGTGATGGGACGATCCGGCACCGACGCGCATAGTGCAGTCGGCGTCGGCGCGATCGTCGGCGCACCGCTGATGCTCTCGACGACAGCATTGTTCGTGATGGGCATTGCGGGATTAGCCTTTCGGCGGCGTCGCGCGCAGGTGGCGCTGCATGTCTCGCGACAGGATGCGCGTCGCGACCTGGTCTTTTTCCTGCCGATTTTCCTCGTACTGATATTACTCGGCTTGGGTTATCCCGGTCCATCGTTGCGCTATACCACGGCGGCCATGCTGCTGGTGGTCTATTTTACCTATATGGTCATCATGCTGCGCATGACCCGCAGCACCGAGACCGTGGTTGATCATGGTCTTTACTTCGAGCTGGTCCTGCGCGGCGCTCCTTCAAACCCGAGAAATTTCGCCATCGCTTCTCAGGTGGTGGCAGGCGTCCTCGCGATCCTGATCGGTGCTCGGGTGTTCGTCGATCAGGTAATCCTGTTCGCCGCCCATTCGGGTCTCAACCCCGGCGTCCTGTCGCTGGTTCTGAGCCCGCTGGCGACCGAACTGCCCGAGAAATACAACTCGGTGGTCTGGATTCGACAGCGCAAAGATCACCTCGCGCTCGCCAATATTACCGGCGCGATGGTCTTCCAGTCCTGTATCCCGGTAGCGCTTGGGGTAATCTTCACGCCGTGGCATCTGGCCCCGGCCGAACTGATCGGCGGCGCCATCGCCCTGCTCTCTTCGGCGGTTCTGTACCTGAACCTACGTGATGGGACGCTCGGGACTTTCAGCCTGATGCTCGGGGGCGTTGTCTACGCGGCATTTATCGCGATCCTCGCCTTCGCCGGGCTTTTTCGATAAGCGGTCGATAAACGAGCTGCGATGAACCGCTACCACGAGATATCACGCCAGTTTTATGGCAACCGGTTGCTGTTCGGCGACCCCGCTGAAGATTCGATCGTTGCGTTGGAAATCGCCACGCCCGGCGAAGTCGAGATTTTCCGCCGCCGCGAAGGCGTCTTGACGCACGAACGTCGCCCGCTGCAGCTGTTCCTGCTGCTCGCCGACCGTGAGCTGATGAAGGGCACGCGGCTACCGCATCAAACGATCGAACTGGCCGGCGATTTCCGCTTCCGCTACCTGGTGACTTTCGGTTCGTTCGCGGCGCTTGAAGCTGCCAAGCGCCACTTGCGCAGTGTCTCGGGCAAAACCGCGAGCGCCGCGGACGCACCCTATTTCGTCCTCACTGACCCGGTCGAACAGCATCTGATGATGACCGGCACGGCCTTTTTCATCGGGCTTGGATTCCAGGATCTGCGCCGCCTTCAGCTCGCTATCGAGACTTACACCAGCAGCGGCTTCGGGTTCGCCTCCGCCGGACGCGAGGGCGACCGAATCACCGCGATTGCGATCACCGACTCGACGGGCTTCGAGCGCGTGCTCGACGGCCACGCGATGGACGAGCGCGCGATGCTGGAGGAACTGGTGCAAATCGTGCGCGAGCGCGACCCCGACGTTATCGAGGGGCATAACCTGTTCCGGTTCGACCTCGAGTATCTTGAACAACGCGCCCGCCGTCACAAGATCAAACTCACATTCGGCCGCAATGGCGCCGAGCCGCGGGCCCGCGCCGCGCGCTTGCAGGTGGCCGAACGCGCGATCGCTTACCGACGTTACGAAATCTACGGCCGTTCGGTAATCGATACCTGGATACTGGCGCAATTTTATGACCTCGGGAGCCGCGAACTCGAGGGCTTCGGGCTGCGCGAGTTGGCCGAGCATTTTCGGATCGCCGGCCCCGACCGCGTCTATCTCGACCCCGCCCGCATGAGCCATTACTTCGATCACGAACCGGCACTGCTGATGCGCTCGGCGCTGGAGGATGCGCGCGAGGCCGGCGCGCTCGCCGCGCTGCTCGCGCCGAGCTACTTCGTCCAGGCACAGATTTTTCCGTACTCGTTCCAGAATGTCGTCCTGCGCGGCAACGCCACCCGGATCGACGCGCTGCTGATTCGCAATTATCTCACCGCGCGCCACTCGATCCCCGCCCCCGCCGAGCCGGCTGAGGTCCTCGGCGGCCACACCGAGGTCCGCCGCTGCGGGGTAGCGCGCAACGTGCTTCATTGCGACGTGACTTCACTCTATCCGTCGCTGATGCTGCAGCATGGGCATGCGCCGTTGAACGATCGGCTGGGCGTGTTTCTCAAGCTGCTCGGCGACCTGCGCAGCTTCCGGATCGAGGCCAAGAACGCCGCGGCTGAGGTGGCGGGCGCCGAGCGCCGCAACCTGGAGGCGATGCAGCAGACCTTCAAGATTCTGATCAACTCGTTTTACGGCTACCTGGGCTTCGGGCTCGGCCATTTCAATGATTTCGCGGCGGCCAACAACGTCACGCGCGGCGGCCGCGATCTGATCCGCAAAGCGATCGGCATGCTCGAGGGCAATGGAGCGCAAGTCATCGAGTGCGATACCGACGGAATTTACTTCGTCGCGCCGTTCGCACTCGAGGACGCGGGTGCGGCCGACGCGCTGCTCGAAAAGGTCGCGGCCGCGATGCCGGCTGGAATCCGTCTCGAAATCGATGGCCGCTATCCCGCCATGTTCTCCTACAAGATGAAAAACTACGTCCTGCTCGACGAGGCCGGCGAGACCACGATTCGCGGTTCGGGCCTGCGCTCGCGCGGACTGGAACGGTTTCAGCGCCGCTTCATGGAGGACTTCTTCCGGCTGCTGCTCTCGGAGCGGCGCGGCAACCTTCCCCAGCTTTATGAGGAATATCGCCGCAAGATCGAACATCACGAGTTTGGTATCGCCGACCTGATGAAGACCGAGACCCTGCAGGACTCACTCGAAGTCTATCGCCAGAAAATCGCCGCCAAACGCCGCAATCCCGCCGCCGCCTACGAGCTCGCGCTGCGCGCCGAGCGCCAGTATCAGAGCGGCGATCAAATCTCCTACTACGTCAGCGGCCGCGGCCTGCGCGTCAAGGTCAACGCGACCGCCCGGATGGCTGCCGATTTCGATCCCGCCAACCCCGACGAGAACGTCGAATACTACCAGGCCAAGCTCGCCGACCTCTACGAAAAATTCCGCCCGTTCGCGGACCGGCCGGGACTCTTTCCCGCCGATGCGATGGAGAGCGCGGCCGAGCCCGCACAGCCGGGAATCTTCGACGCCCAGAAATAGGCCGCGACGGTATCTATGGCTGACAAGCTCTCATCGTTTTTAAAGGCGACCGAGAAATTTGTCGGTCCCTTCCGAATCACACACGGCAAGAAATTTCGCCTGCAGGACATCGATCCGGGAGACACCCGCGGATTGAAATCGAAGGAGCATGCGCACGACTTGCTGGCCGAAGGCGTCGAGATGCTGAGCGCCATGCAAGACCTGCTCTATGCCGAGGATCGATGGGCGGTGCTGGCGATCTTCCAGGCCATGGACGCCGCCGGCAAGGACAGCGCGATCAAGCACGTGATGTCAGGCGTCAATCCGCAGGGCTGCAGCGTGCACTCGTTCAAACATCCCTCCGACGAGGAACTGCAGCAGGATTTTCTCCGGCGGGCGGTGCAACAATTGCCGGAACGCGGACGGATCGGGATCTTCAACCGCTCTTACTACGAAGAGGTACTGGTCGTCAGGGTGCATCCCGATCTCTTAAGACGCGAGCAGAATCCACCGCCGCGCGTGGCCGGCAAGGTCTGGGAAGAGCGCTTCAGAGCCATGAACGATCTCGAGCTGCACCTGGTTCAGAGTGGCACCGTCTTCTGCAAGTTTTTTCTGCACCTCTCGCGCGCGGAACAGAAAAAGCGGTTTCTCAAGCGTCTCAAGGAGCCCGAGAAGCACTGGAAATTCTCGCTGGCCGACATCCGCGAGCGCCGTTACTGGAAGGATTACATGAAAGTCTACCAGGACATGGTCCGCCATACGGCAACCCCGCACGCGCCATGGTACGTCGTGCCCGCGGACCATAAGTGGTTTACCCATGTGGTAGTCGCCGCGGCGATGGTTCACACGCTGTGGGAATTAAAACTCCATTACCCGACGTTCGACGCCACGCAACGCCGCAACCTCAAACGCGCGCAGCGGGAACTGAGCGCCGATAGGTAATCCGATCAAGTCGGGTGCGGCGCGCTATTTGGAAATCGTACCGATTAGCGTCCAGGCAACCCGATGGGTGCCGGTCTCGTTGACCATCGTGGCGGTGGCGCTTCCCACTCCGTTCGAGGTGGTGTACGAGCCGATGCCGCCGGTGATGGTGTAGCTGCCGGAAAATTGCAGCTTGCTGTTTGGCGATGCAACATTGCAGACCGAGCCGGCGATATTGAGCGCCATCGAGTTATCAGTGCTGGTCGCGATTTTGCCGACGCCGGCCGCCGGCACGCATGCGCCGCCGATCGAGGGAATGGAGCTCGATCCGCTTAGATCGAGATTAAGCTCGGCCGTGAAGTTGCCGGCACCGAGTGCTGTGCTGCTGAATGGCAGCGCCGTCCAGGTGACGCAGTCGCAAGTGTCGGCAGTCGGGCAGTCAACATCGGCGCAGCTTCCCGAACTCTCGGTTTCGTTGCCGGTGCCGACGGCCTCGAACAGCACATAAGGTTTGGTCGCGGCGGCCGCCGCTGTCTCGTCATTCGATGAGGTCTGGGCGCGCGCGCCCATCGTGTTCAATCCAGCCGCCACCGCCAGCATCGCAATCAGGACGAGTATCCCGCGATATGAAATCATCGCTAACCTATTTCCTTGTCACGGACCCGCGCGCCAACTGGATTTTACGCCAACCGCGCACGGCTATGTTCAGACGCCGAGCCGAAGCCGGAAGGCGTCGGTCAGCGCCGGTATCAGCACGTTGAAATCGCCGACCAGCCCGAAGCTGGCGCGCTCAAAAATCACCGAGTCCTGTTCCTTGTTGATCGCGACGATGGTGCGCGCCCGCTTGATTCCCACCGTATGATTGGGTTGGCCGCGAATCGCGATCGCGAAGTAGAGCCGCGCGTCGATCGCCTTGCCGGTCAGCCCAACCTGCAACTGGCGCGGCATCAGCCCCTGGTCGGTGACGCGCCGCGTCGCGCACATCCCGGCCTTGATTACCCGCGCCAACTCTTTGCATAGCTCGATGCCCTCGGGCGTGTTGACACCGATGCCGACGCCAACCACGATCTCGGCGCCCTCGAGCGGCTGGAGCGTCGGGTCGAGATTCGAATTCTCCTTGATAAGCCGGCTGCGCGGTGCAGTCAGCTTCGGCCGCACCAGCTCCGTTTCCGCGTTGCGCGCGATCGACGGCTGCGCCAGCTCGAGCATCCCGGACCGGACCGTCGCCAGCTGCGGATAGGTGCTCGACAGGATCGGCGCAATGATGTTGCCGCCGAAGGCCGGTTTGAGCGCGACCATTCGGCGCTCTTCGTCAAGCTCGATTCCAACCGCGTCGCCGGTGAGGCCCAGACCCAGCCGGGCGGCGAGCCGCGGCCCCCAATCGCGTCCGCGCTCGCTGGCAGGCAGCAGAATGCCCCACGGCTTACGCTCCCGGATCAGCGTCGCAAAGGCTTCCGCCGCAGTCTCGGGCGTATACGAGGCAAGTTCCGGCGCGTCGATCACGATCACGCGGTCGGCTCCGTAACCGCTCAGCAACGCCGCGTGGCGCGCCATCGTGCCCGGGAATCCGACTGCGACCAGCGCGCCGCCGAGCTCGCTGGCGAGTTCGTCGCCGCGCGACAGCAGTTCGAGGCTCCCGCGCGTGACCTCACCCTCGAGGTTGGTTTCGCAAGCGACCCAAACGTCCTTGCCGCGGGTTGAGGTCCGCATACCGGCCGCGACCGGGCGGCGCGGTTTGCTATCGGACTTCAGCGCGCCGGCCGCGTCGAGCCCGGCGATCAGCTCACGGCACGCGCGGGCCGGATCGCTCGCATCGATAAACCGGCAGGTGGTCTTCGCGGTCTCCTGCACGAACAGGTCATTGACCACGGTCGGCGAGCCGGCGAAGCCGAATTGGTTGGGATCTGGATGGAGCTCGGCGGCCCGCACCGTCAGAATCGGCCGGCTCTTGGCGGCCTCGCGTTCGGCCGGCTTGACCCGAATCGGCTGGGCGAGGCGCTCGGCACAGGTCACCAGCGCCGGCATCGCGCATTCGATCTCTTCCCATCCTTCATCGCTCTCGCGCTCGGCCTTGAGCGTGTTGCCCTCGATCTCGAGTTTGCGCGCGCCGGTTATCTGCGCGATTCCGAGCAGTTCGGCGACCTCCGGCCCGACCTGGCCGGTCTCGGCATCGAGCGTGTACTTGCCCATCAGCACCAGATCGAACGGCTCGCGCTTGAGCCACAACCCGAGCGCCCGCGCTGTCGCCAGCGTGTCCGAGCCGGCGAAGGCGCGATCTTCGAGATGAACGCCGCGGTCCATGCCCATCGCCAGCGCCTCCTCGATCGCGGCGCGCGCCTGCGGCGGACCCATCGTGATGACCGTGCTCTCGGTATCGGTTTTCGCCTTGAGCGCCATCGCGAGCGAAATCGCGCGCAGGTCGAATGAGCTGATGACGGCCGGGCCGTCGCGCTTGATGGTCTTGGTGGCCGGATCGAAGTTGGCGTCCTCGACCAATGGAATCTGTTTGATGCAGACGGCGATTTTCAACACTATCGGCAAACGCTCCTTTGCTGCTCGAAAGTAACCGAGCGGGGCAGGCGGTTTCAATGCGTCGCCCGCAGCCCCGGCGACGAGCTTACGGGACGGGCCAAGTTGAGGTAGCTTCGAGATGTGACTCGAGCGACGCGGATAGCGGACCATCTCGCGGCGATACTCGCCGTCAGCGGAGAGTTGCACGTGCACGCAAGCGCGGGGCCGCGCCGATGATGGCCGCATCAGCTTCGAGTGCCGGCGGTCCCAGGCTGGAGCCGCGGCCGGTTCCGGTGGCGATCGAAAGCCTTGCTGCCTCGCATCTGACCGGCGCACGGGTGGTCGCCACGCTCGGAGTTTTGATCGCTGCCACGCTCGCGATCCTGGTCGGCGCCTGCACCACCGGCAGCGTGCATATCAGCGTGGTGCGCGCATTTACCGATGCGGCGAGCCCCGATCATGCAATCCTGTTCGTCGCCCGGATGCCGCGGGTGATGATGGGCGCGATCGTCGGCGGGATTCTGGCAGTGGTCGGCGCGGCGTTGCAGGCGCTGGTGCGCAATCCGCTGGCCGAAGGCGGCATCCTGGGGATTTCGGGCGGCGGCGCGCTCGGCGCCATCCTGGCGTTGATCTTTACCTGGCGATGGGCCGTATCGGCCGAGATCGTACCGCTATGCGCCTTCCTTGCGGCGCTCGGATCGACGCTGCTGGTCTATCGCCTATCGGAGCTGCGCGGCGAGCTCGAACCCTTCACGCTGCTGCTGGTCGGCGTGATCCTGAACGCCTTCTGGGGCGCGGCGATCATGCTGGTCAACAGCGTGGTTGATTTTTACTATACCCATTCGATCCTGTTCTGGCTGATGGGCAGCCTCGAGTCGCCGAGCTGGCGCGAGGTCGCGCTAGTCGGCATCCTCGGACTTATCGGCCTTGCCGTATTACTCGGCGCGGCGCGCGACATGAATCTGTTGAGCCTCGGTGACGATGCGGCCGCGGAACTCGGCGTCAACGTGGACCGCCTGCGACGGATAGTTTTCGTGGCGACCTCGGTGATGATCGGCGCGGCGGTTTCGGTGAGCGGAATAATCTCGTTCGTCGGATTGATCGTGCCTCACATCCTGAGACTCGCGCTCGGTTCGGACCACCGCCTGCTGATCCCGGCCTCGATGCTGGGCGGGGCGGCGTTCCTGGTGCTGTGCGACCTGGTCGCGCGCACCGTTATCGCCCCGGCCGAAATTCCGGTCGGCGCGATAACTGCGCTGTGCGGCGGTCCGTTCTTCGTCTATATGCTGCGGCGCGAGGGCCGCAAAGCGATCGCGCTATGATGGCAACCGCCGCCGCTGCGCTCGATGATCCGGTTCTGAGCGCCCATGACCTGGTCGCTGGTTATGGCTCGCTGGCGGTGCTGGACGAGGTCTCGATAGAGCTGCGCGCGGGCGAGCTGCTCGCGATCGTGGGACCCAACGGCGCCGGCAAATCGACCTTGCTGCGGCTGCTGGCCGGCACCCTCAAACCGTGGAGCGGCACCGTCGAGCTGGCGGGACGCGAGCTTCACAGCTATCAGCGGCGCGAGCTGGCGCGCAGGATCGCGACGGTCGCGCAGGAAAACAGCGTCGCCTTCGGCTTCACCGTGCTGGAGGTGGTATTGATGGGCCGCGCGCCGCATCTCGGTCCCTTCCATCTCGAGAGCGCGCATGATCTTGAAATCGCCTGCGGCGCACTCGACCGCTTCGGCCTGCTGGCGCTGGCGGCGCGCCGAATCCAGGAGCTTTCGGGCGGTGAGCGCAAGCAGGTCTTCCTGGCTCGTGCCCTCGCCCAGGAGCCTGCGATCGCGCTGCTCGACGAGCCCACCGCGTTCCTCGACCTGCGCCATATCGCCGCGATCTTCACCCGCCTCCGCGAGCTCAGCCTAAACCGCCGGATGGCGGTGGTAGCGACGCTGCACGACCTCAACATCGCCGCGTTGTGGGCCGACCGCGTGATGCTGCTCAAGGAAGGCCGCATGGTCGCCGCCGGAACACCCGAGCAGGTGCTGACGGCCGAGAATCTGCGCGCCGTCTATGAGACCGAGGTCTATGTGGGCCGCAATCCCGCAACCGGCGCGATCGCGGTCCTGCCGGTAGCGGCGAGGTGACGGCGATGGCTCCCGTGCGACGCGACAATCTGCATCTGATCTTCGACGCCGACGATACGCTCTGGTACTCCAACCTGCATTTCCGCGAAGTCGAGCGCGAGTTCGCCGCAGCGCTGTCGGCGCAAGGCGTGAAAATCGAGGCGGATGCGGTGCGCCCTGCCGTACGCCGCTTCGAGCTCGAGATCATCCGCAC
Organism: Binataceae bacterium (SeqCode); assembly: GCA_035504735.1. GTDB lineage: Bacteria > Desulfobacterota > Binatia > Binatales > Binataceae > JAJPIG01. The sequence continues at coordinate 224 of DATJRJ010000139.1, read as the reverse complement.
GCACGGCTACGGGCGCGGCCCGTTCGTGCGCGCGATGCATCTCGCGCTCGATCTGCTGGTGCCGCCCGAAGCCGTGGAACCGCTGCGGCCGGTGGTCGATGAAATCGGCGCCCGTTTCATCGCGCGCGATTGCGAATTGATACCCGGCGTCCGTGAAACGCTGACCGTACTCGCCACCCGCCATCGCCTGCTGCTGTTTACCAAGGGCCAGCGCGCCGAACAGC
>DATJRJ010000138.1:0-14946 GCA_035504735.1 Binataceae bacterium (SeqCode) | reverse complement strand
TATTCCGCTCCAATGAAAAGATTCCCCCCTGCACAACTAGATACGTAGTTGCGCAGGAATCGGTTACAGCGGCGCCGAGCCACGGGTTGGTGAGTTTCTCAGCTCGCTGATGAAGGTGGCGCGGACGGCCGCCTCGAGTTGCCGCGTCAGGGCGAAGCGATCGCTGCTCTTGAGATCGCGGGTTTCGATCGGCGCGCCGATTCTTATCCGGATGCGCAGGCCCGGCACCACGACTTTCGCGCCGCGCGGGAATATGGCCGCGCTGCCGCTGATCGCGATCGGGATGCACGGGCGCCGGGTCGCGATCGCGATCCACGCCGCTCCGTCGTTGAATTCATGGACCTGGTTGTCGGAAAAGCGCGTGCCCTCGGCGAAGACGCACAGGTTGTAGCCCAGCCGCGAGACTTCGATCGCGCGCCGAATCGCATTTCCGCCGCGGCGCTCCCGATCGACAAAAACGTGTCCCGAGCGTCCCATCGCATAGCCGACCAGCGGCACCCGCCGCAGTTCCTTCTTCGCCAGGAAACGCGTCTCGCCCGGAATGTAGGCCAGGATCGCGAAGATGTCGAACATGCTCTGATGGTTCGAGACCATCACGAATGACTCCAACCCTTCGAGATGCTCGAGCCCTTCGATCTCGACCATCACGCCGCAGGTTCGAATTATCAGCCAGGCCCATAGCCGGCCGATGTGGCTGACCGCGTGGCCATCGTGAAACGGGGCCGTCAAAGCCGCCGCAATCGACAAGACCGCGGTATAGAGCACGGCCATCACGACCGCTATCGCACCCCAGGCACGGCTGAGCAGACCGGGGCGTCGCACGGCGTTAAGATCAATCTCATCAGATCGAACGGCCATCGGCACGATTATACGGTAATCTATGCGTAGAGGCGGCGTCGTTTCCTAATTGGCTGCGGTTTGGCGAATTTTCAAGCGGCGCCCGGATATTAGGATATCGTGGCACGAGCAATCGACAGATGGGTAATTGCGGTAGCTGCGCTGCTGGCGGGCGGATCTCCGGCCTGGGCCGGGCCGCCGCCCATCGCGCCCGCCGACGCCTGCCCCGCAATCAGCCGAGCGGTCGGTGGTCTGGCGGCGGCGGAGCATCAGCAGGCGTTCGCGCTCGATCTTTATTCCAAGGCCGAAGGCGGTGCGGGGCCCCATCGCGGTGCCCTGCCCGCGGTCGAAATACGGCTGGCCGCGATGCTCGAGCGGATCGGCGACCTGCGCGCGACCCTCGAGCGAGTGCGCTCGGCGCCGGGAGCGCTCGGGAATTCTACCGTCGAGCAGTGCCTGGAGGTCGGGGAAGCGGCGCTTAGACGGGGAGAACGGGTAAGCTCAGAGGTGGAACGGGTAGTGATCGAAGCGCGCGGCGATCAGCCAAAAAGCGCTGCCCTAGGATCGATCAAATTGTCCGCGCCTGCTGCGCACTCCTCGCCGGGCTCAACTTCGGAGCCCGTGCCGCCCGGCGACGTGGAACGATAACCGCGGCGGCGGCGACCGAAAGTAATACGGCTTGAGCCAGGATGGTCTGCGCGGTCGGGAATAATCCCAGCACCTGGATAGTCGGCAGATGCGGGATGAAGGTCGCAGCAATCCATCCGGATTCCTGGAAACTCGCCACGCCCTGCCCGACAAACACCACCGCGAGTCCATACAGGAGCACCGTGGTGGCGGAAAAGAACGAGCCGATCGGGATGCGAATGGCGGCGCGGGTCAGCACGATGAAGGCGATTGCCAGCGCCACGGCCCCGGCCGCCACACCCGCCATCACGGCGTGCTTCTCAGCGGTCGCGGTGGCGCCGGATAGCAGCGCCTGGAAGAAGACGATGGTCTCGGCGCCCTCACGCATCACAGCCAGAAAGGCTGTCAATCCGAGTGCGAGAGAGGGCAGCATACTCCGTCGGGCACTCTGGATCTGCGCGTTAATGAAGCCGATCCATTGATCGGCCTGGGCCTTGGACGTCAGCCATGAGCTGACATAAAAAAGCGTCGCGGCGGCGAAGATTTGGAAAATACCTTCGAGCGTATCGCTGGTATTATCAGCCAGGAAGTGATTGACCGACCATGCGAGCCCGATGCTGACGGCGATCGCAATCGCAGCGCCGGCATAAATTCCGCGTGCCTTGCCGGTCTCGCCGGCCTCGCGGGTACCCGCGACCAAAGCGATCACGACGATCAGGGCCTCGAAGCCTTCGCGGAAGAGGATGCCGAAGGAATAAAGAAAATACGGCAGGATGGTCGGTGTGTTGCTCACGTGTTACGATATTGAGAATCGTTCTCAAGAACAGGTTAGGCTGCCATCGAAGGCACTGTCAAGCGGGTAACATAATTGCCTTGCCGTCGCGGGGTCGGCTGCGGTAGTTTCACGGATGAAGCGTGGCCTCGCCGAACTGGGGCTCTCGCTTCATTTTTTTGGCAGTCGCGATGGTAATCGAAACCCTAGGCGTAGTGGGCGCGGGCCAGATGGGCGCGGGAATCGCCCAGGTCGCCGCGCAGGCCGGAATCGACGTAATCCTGAGCGATGTATCGGAGGATCTCTGCCGGCGCGGAGTCGACGGGATCCGGCGCAACCTCGATCGCGCCGTCGGGCGCGGGCGGATCGCCGCGGTCGATCGCGATGCCGCAGTGGGCCGGCTGCGCATGAGCGCCGAACTCGAAGCCTTGGCCGAAGCCGATTTCGTGATCGAAGCGATTATCGAACGCGAGGCAGACAAGCTTGCGCTCTTCCGCCGGCTCGACGAAATCTGCGACCCGGGGGTGATACTCGCCTCCAATACCTCCTCGATCTCGATCACCCGGATGGCCGCGGCCACGCGCCGCGCCGCGCGCTTCATCGGCATGCACTTCATGAACCCGGTGCCGGTGCTGAAGCTGGTCGAGATCGTGCGCGGACTCACCACCTCCGAGGAAACGCTGAACGCCACGCGCGAGCTGGCGGCGCGACTCGGCAAGCAGACCATCACGGTCCAGGATGCGCCCGGCTTCGCGATCAATCGCGTCCTGCTGCCGATGATCAACGAAGCGGTCTTCGCGCTCCAGGAAGGCGTGGCCGATGCCGCCGATATCGATCTCGGGATGAAGCTCGGGACTAATCATCCGATGGGACCGCTGGAACTGGCCGATCTGATTGGCCTCGACACCTGCATCTATGTGATGGAGGTGCTGCATGCGGGGCTCGGCGAGGATAAATATCGTCCCTGCCCGCTGCTGCGCAAATACGTCGATGCGGGTTTTCTGGGACGCAAGAGCGGGCGCGGATTCTACGTCTACGATCGCGGCGACCCTGATCGATGAGGTCAGGCGACGGCGAGAGGAGGTTCCGACCGTGGTGAAGGCATTTATTTTGATCGACACCTCGCCGGGCAAAGCCCGGGAAGTTACCGGCAAGATTCGGCAGGTCGCCGGCGTCTCGGCGGCGCATGCGGTGACCGGACCGCACGACATCATCGCGGTGGTCGACGCTGCCGACGTCTCAGCCCTGGGCGAGCTGGTGGTGCAGAGAATCCAGAGTGTAACCGGCGTGAACCGCAGTCTGACCGCGATCGTAGCCGATTAATTCACGCCGCGGCTTACTGTGTAACAATTTGCGGTCGCCTAACTTGCAGGCGGAGTGCCACACGCCTAACGTGGAGATATAAGACGGGCTAGCGGTTTACGAATGGCCTGCATTGGTTGAAAAATGATTTGCAATGGCTGAACTACCAGTAATCAAGCGGCTGCGTAAGGAATTGGAGGCGCTCAAGCGCGAGCTCACGGTCGACCTGCCCAAGGAACTGGAACGTGCCCGCGCCCATGGCGACCTGTCAGAGAATGCTGAATGGGCGATGGCGAAGCAGCGTCAGGAATTTCTGCGCGCGCGAGTCTCCAACCACGAGGCGCGTATCGCCGAGCTCTCGATGATCAATCTCGACTCCATCCCGCGCGATACGGTTGGCCTCGGCAGCCGGGTCGAGCTCGAGGATCTCGACGAGGGCAGCCATATCGCGTACGAGATCGTAGTGCCGGAAGAGGTCAACGGATCGCTCAACCGCATCTCGCTTTCCTCGCCGCTGGGACGCGCACTGTTGGGCAAGGCCGGCGACGACGATATCGAGGTCGAGACGCCCAAAGGCAAACGCTCCTACCTGATTCGCAAGCTGGTCACGATCCACGAGCTGATCGCCAACGGCGACAGCAACAGCGAGCGCGACGGCTGACCTGCGGCGCGCCGCAACGCATCTCGAACGCCGCTCAGCTATTCCCGATACATCGTCTCGATCTGCTCGCGATAATGCGCCATCACTACGCGCCGACGCAGCTTGAGCGTCGGCGTCAGCTCGCCGTTGTCCTGTGAGAACGGATGCGCGACGAGGGTGAACGCGGAGATCGCCTCGAAATCGGACAGCGTTCGGTTGAAGTCGCGCAGGCGGCGCTGGAACAGGGCTTTGAGCGCTGGTTCGCTAACCAGTTCCTCGGGCGTCTTCGCCGCGATCCCGTCGCGTTTGAGCTCGGCAGCGAGCTGCTCGAAATCGGGCACGATTAGCGCCGCGAGATGCTTGCGTCGATCGCCCATGATACAGGCCTGCGCGATCCACGGATCGCTCATCAGGCGGTTCTCGAGATTGGCGGGCGAGACGTTCTTGCCGCCGGAGAGCACGATGATCTCTTTTTTCCGATCGGTAATCGCGATATAGCCGTCCGCGTCGATCCGGGCGATGTCCCCGGTATGCAACCAGCCGCTATCATCGAGGACCTCGCGCGTATCATCCTCGCGTCCGAAATACCCTTTCATTACATTCGGCCCGCGCACCATCAGTTCGCCATCGCCGGCGGTCTTGACCTCGACGTTGATCAACGGCTGTCCCACCGTGCCGATACGCGTGCGGCCCGGCAGGTTCACCGAAACCACCGGTCCGGCCTCGGTCAGTCCGTAGCCTTCGAAGATCGGCACCTCGGCGGCGGCCAGGAACTCAAAAATCTCGACTGGCAGCGGCGCCCCGCCGGAAATCAGGTAACGCATACGATCGCCGAAGATCGATCGAATCCGTGCAAACACCAGGCGTCGGAACAGTTTCATCGGGATCTCCAGGTGGGCCGGAACCGGAGCTCGGCGATTGCGATATGACGCGGCCCGCTTGCCAATTTCCAACGCCGTCCTGAACAGGCGGCGCCGCGGCGCGGGGGCTTCGTCGACGGAACGCATCACGCGGTTGTAAACCACCTCGAGCAGGCGCGGCACGACCAGGAAGACGGACGGACGAATCGCCTGCAGGTCCTGCGCGATTTGCGACAAGCCCTCGGCATAGGCAATCGTTCCGCCACACATCGCGACCGTGTAATAGCCGGCGGTGCGCTCAAAGGAATGTGCGATGGGCAGAACCGACAGCACAGTGTCGCGCTCGTCGAGTTCCAGCGCGTTCAGCGCGCCCTCGCAGTTGCCGAGCAGGTTGCCATGCGTGAGCATCGCGCCCTTGCTCGGGCCGGTGGTGCCCGAGGTGTAGATGAGCGTGGCCAGGTCGCCGCGGCCGCCGTCGATCGCCGGCATCGGCGACGGCGCGCTGGCTGATTCGAGCGACCAGATCGGCAGTGCGCCTCCGATCGGATCGGATGCCGAAGGCGAATCGAGCGTGATGATTCGCTCGAGTTTCGGGATCGAGGGCGCCAACGCGAGGATTTTCTTGAGCGGCTCTACGCCCTTGATAGCCATCAGCCGGGCGCCGGAGTCATTGAGAACATGAGCGGTCTCCTCCGCTGCAATGGTGGTGTAGAGCGGCACCACCACGCCGCCCAACCCGAGTACCGCGAGGTCGGCGATTACCCATTGCGGCGAATTTTCGGCGAGGATCGCGACCCGATCACCGGGCTTGATCCCGCTTGCAGCCAGGCCGGCGCGCAGGCGCGCCGCCGCGCCGTCGATTTCGGTCCAGGTGTGGCCGCGCCAGGCCTTGTCGACCTGCTCCTTGAGGAAGACCCGATCGCCGAATCTTCTGACCCGCTCCTCGAAGGCTAGAGCCAGGGTTTTGTCGTTCAGGGTCACGCGTCTCATGGTATCGAGGGCTCAGTGATGCATTAGGAGCTCTTCAAATCGATCGCTTTCAGTAGCAAACCCGCTTCAGGATTGATATGGTGTCTGGCCGTCTCAGTGGCGAGGTATCGACCGGGAAATCGCCGGTCAAGGCGCTCATAATCATTTGCGCAAAGGATGCCGTCGGAGCTATCGCAGACAGCAGTCAGGACGACGCCAACAGTGATCGACGCCAGTTTTTCGCCGGCTCCGGACGCGGCCCGCCGCCCGCCTATGCTCCATCGGCTCGCGCTGTTCGCCGCGGCCATGACCTTTATCCTGATCTTTGTCGGCGGGCTTGTCACCTCGACGGGCTCCGGGCTGTCCGTGCCGGATTGGCCGCTGGCGTTCGGCAAGCTGGTGCCACAACACTGGGTCGGTGGTATCCGCTTCGAGTACAGCCATCGCGTGGTGGCGGGCATCGTCTCGATCCTGACGCTCACGCTCGCGATATGGAGTTGGTTTGCTGAACCCCGGCGCTGGGTCAGGAACCTGGCGCTGGTGGCGTTCGGGCTGGTGATCGCACAGGCGCTGCTCGGCGCGATCAACGTGTTGTTCCTGTTGCCGCTGCCGGTAACGGTCGCCCATGCGGCGACCGCGCAAGCATTTTTCTGCCTGATGGTGGGTCTCGCGATGTTCACGGGTCCGCGCTGGCAAGCGATGCCGCCAGTCCGCGCCGCCGACCATGCGCGCCCCACTCTCACGACCCTCACCGTGCTAACCACCGCGGTCATCTACATCCAGATTCTGATTGGCGCATTGATGCGGAATATGGGAGCGGGTCTCGCGATTCCCGATTTTCCGCTGAATTATGGATATCTAATCCCGCCGGGCTGGAGTTCCCACATCGCCGTCAATTTCGCCCATCGGTGCGATGCGCTGGCAGTCACGATTATGATCGTCTGGACCGTCGCGCGCATCGCGCGGCGCCATCGCGATGAGCCGCTCCTGATGCGGCCTGCAATCGGCCTCCTGATCCTGCTCGCGATTCAAATCACGCTCGGCGCGCTGACCATCTGGAGCCGCCGCGCTGTCCTGCCGACCACCGCCCATGTCGCGATCGGTGCTGCGGTGCTGGCGACCTCGTTCATGCTGGCGATCCGGGCGGCGCGTCTGACTTACGCCGGCCGCGCTGCGCAAGCGGTGACGGCGCGCTCTTCGTATCCGCGCGATCGGACTATCGCCGGCAACCGGGTGGTGTCATGAGCGCCGAGGCAGCGGCGGTCGCGACTTCGATTGGCGGCGCGCGCCGCCGGATGGCGGATTATTTTGCGCTCACCAAGCCGCGCGTGGTCTCGATGGTCCTGGTGACGACCTTCATCGGTTACTATCTCGGCGCCGCCGGCGCGATGGACCCCTTGCTCGCACTGAACCTGTTGATCGGCACTGCGCTGGCTGCAGGCGGCACGCTCGCGCTCAACCAGTATTTCGAGCGCGACCTCGACGGCCGGATGGAACGAACACGACGCAGGCCGCTGCCCGCCGCGCGCTTGCGCCCGATCGAAGGGCTGATGTTCGGATTGCTAACCGCGGGCGTCGGCTTTGTCTGCCTGATAGTTGCGGTCAACTGGATGTCGGCGGCCGTGATCGCGGCGATCACGCTGCTTTACCTGGGCGCTTATACACCGCTCAAGCGCGTCTCCTGGGCCTGCAACATTATCGGGGCGGTGCCAGGCGCGCTGCCGCCGGTAGCAGGATGGTTGGCGGCGCGATCGAGCCTCGGCGCAGAACCGATCCTGCTGTTCGCGATTATGTATTTCTGGCAACTGCCGCATACGCTGGCGATCGCGCGGCTCTATCGCCGCGACTACGAGGCCGCCGGAATCCATCTCTGTCCCCCGGACGGCCCGCGCGGGCTGTTCATCAACTCCCTGATCGTAACCGACTGCCTGATGCTGATGGCGGCGAGCCTGATGCCGGCGCTGATGGGTTACGCGGGGCGAATCTACCTGGCGGTCGCGATTGCGCTTGGGCTTGGGATGCTGGCGTGCGGATACGGATTGATTCTCACCCCCGACCGCGCCGCCGCGACGCGCCGCGTAATCATGGCGTCGCTGGTCTACCTGCCGTTGGTACTGGTGGTGTTGGTGCTCGATCGCATCTGAGCGGGGCCGCCACGGTGTCCGGCGCTTGATCCACTATGCAACGCTGCCGTTCCTGAACGCGCTGTTCAACAGCACCGCGGCGGTGCTGCTGGTGGCCGGCCTGATCTGCATCCGGCGCGGGGCGGTGCGGGCCCATCGCGCCTGTATGCTGTCCGCGTTTGGCGTCTCGGTCGCATTTTTGATCTCCTACGTTGTCTATCACCTCCATGTCGGCGATATTCGATTCCTGGGCCGCGGCGTGATCCGTCCGGTCTACTTCACGATTTTGATCACCCACATCACGCTCGCTTTCGTGATCGTCCCGCTGGTACTGATCACGCTCTGGCGCGCACTGGCCGGCCGCTTCAGTGCTCATCGCGCGATCGCCCGCTGGACCTGGCCCATATGGATGTACGTGTCGGTGACCGGCGTGATCGTTTACGTGATGCTCTACTGGCTCTACCCACATTCGCCGATCGCGGCGCTTCCGAAAGCCGGCTTCGCCGTCGCCTGGTCAGCCTCGCTTCGCGTCCCCTGAACATCTGAACATCGCACCCCGCCGCGCTATACGTGCGAGCCGGACCTCTGGTAGCATCCGGTTCACATCGGTCGGGGGTAGAATGGCCGCCAGCTCTCTGCGGGGGTGTCGATCATGACGGAGACCAACGCAACGAAAGCGCCTTCTTACCGATGGCTGGTCGAAACGCTCCTCTTCCTGCTCTTGATTGCACAGGCGGTCGCGTGGATGTCGCCCGCGCCGTTGCTGGGTCCGATCATCAATCATCTCGGCATCGGGCTGGGCGCCGGCGGACTGCTGATCTCGATCGTCCCGGCCTGCATCGTGATTTTTTCGCTGGTCGGTGGCGTGGTCTCCGAGCGGCTCGGCGCGGTCGCCACCGGTATCGTCGCCGCGTGGGCGATGGCGACAGGCCTCGTGCTGAGCGGCTACACCGACAGCTATGGGTCGCTGCTGCTCTGCCGCATCCTCGAGGGGCTGGGTTATGGCCTGTTGCTGGCGCCGATAGCCACGCTCGTGATGGGCTGGTTCCCACCGCGGGAATGGGCTTACGTCAACATCGCGAATTCAGTCGCACCCTTCGCCGGGCTCGCGCTGGTATTCGCCGTGATGCCGGTCATCTACCACGCTACCGGCAAACAGTGGGCGGCCTCGATGCTGTATGCCGGCCTAGCGGTTGCCGCGATAGCGATCCTGTGGACCATCTTCGGCCGCGAGCCTCACCGCTCCGGCGCGCAAAGCGAAGCCGGCGGCCATGGCGGCGCGGCCGGCGGATCGTCGATGCGTGAGGTGATCGGCATGCGCGGCGTCAGGTTGGTCGCGGTGGCGCTTTTCGGCAGTCTCTGGACCTTCCAGATCTTCACCGCGTTCTTGCCCCTTTACCTGCATACGACCCAGGGAATGTCGCTCGAAGAGGCTGACGGGATCGTCGCGATCCTGCCGTTAACCGCGGCCTTCGCGGCTGCCGGAGGCGGCTTTTGTGCGGCGGTTACGGGACTGCGCCGCCCGTTCATGTGGCCGATACAGTTCTTGATGTTTGTGGGCGCGGTGGGGGCGGTCGGCTTTCACGATCCGATGGCGATCCGGCTTTCGATGGTCGCCTTTGGTGCCGGCACTTCCGGACCGCTCAGCGGCATTCTGACCACGATGATGGAGCTGCCGGGAATGACGCCGGTAAAGATGGGTAGCGCCTACGGCGTCATATGGGCAATGGGCTTTGCAGGCGCATTCATATCGCCGTTCCTGGGCGGAGCGATCGCGGGGCGGATTGGCCTGCTGCCGGTGATGATGGTGTTTGCGGGTTTCGCGCTAGTCGCGACGCTCGCGCTTTACCTGCTGCCGGAGACCGGACCCGGGCATCGTCCCGTAGAGGTTGCAGCGGTAAGCCGGGCCTAATGCCCGGCCGTCGGCGCTGGGAGGAACGGCGTCGTCAACTCGGGCGGCGGGGACGACTTGAGTTGCTCGGCCGCCGCCATCAGATGCGGGCGATCGAAAACTACCAGGAGCATCAGCGGCTGTACCCGGTCGTGCGGCGGTCTGGAATCCGCGGTCCATCGGAACGGCACCGGATAAAGTATTTCGGCGGCCTTTCCGCGGTAGCGATCGATTAGAAGCTTCCCTACCGGGTACGATCCCATCACCGCGATGCCGATCTGGTCGTGGTCCAATGCAATTGTGCCCCAATCCCGGAATGCGACCACCGCAGTGTCGATCATCCAATCAGCCGGCAACAGACCTTGTTGCTTGAGCGCAGTCGTTGATAATCGCGCCGGGTCGTGGCCCGCCGCCAGATACTTCGCAACTGCCGCGAGAATGGTATCGAAGCGAATCGCAACTGCCCGAGTTTCGATGGATACCGGGCTCAGCCTTCCATACGCGGCGAAGGCGCCAGGCGGGATGTTATAGATCCGGAATCCATCTCGCTCGATACCCGGTATCCCGAGGGAATCCAGCACCGGGCGCCAAACCGGAAAAAGCGGGTCGTGCTCATCCGCGGCCACTGCCTGTATTCCGAAGTGCGCCAGATAGGCTTTGAGCTGATCGGCGGCCTCGGGCAGGTCGATCGCACCAAATAGGAACTGCACCGCAGGCATCCGCTGGAACATGAACGGCCACGGCCCGGTGTATCCGCTCGCCAGACGAAAGTACATCCCGGTGCGCGCCTGCCAGTACATCGAGGCTCCCCTCTGCCCGAACGGCAGGACCAGCACGATCTCATTGGGCGCGATTTCCGCGCGGTAAGCACCGCTGGCGAAAAAGTCCGGCAGTTCGAGAGGCGTGGTCCAGAACGATGCGTGCGGGTTCGGAAAAACCGAGATCAGGATCGCCGCTGCGGCCAGATATTTGGTGGTGTCAGAGCGCGTGGGACTCGCGAACCATAGTGCGGCGATGATTGCGACTACCAGGGACACGTACATCGCGAAGCGCGCGGGCAGCGCACTCGAAATAAGCGGGAGCTTCAGCATGAGCGCCCACGGCATCGCAAAGGTCTCCCTGCCCAGGATGCGCAGGCCGGGACCCAGCACCGCGATGATCGTGATCAGCAGCAAAAGGATCAGAAGCTTTCCGGCCGGCGTCGACCAGTTGCGCCGGCGGAAGTCTTCGATCAGTACGATCAGCGGGATACCAATGTAGGCGCCGTTTTCCTGGATGAAACCGCCGAAACTGGCGGCGATCGCCGCCGCGGCGCGGGTCGTGCCGATCCAGATGGTCGCGACGGGAACCACGAGGTTGAGAAGATCGGCGGAATAGCGGCCAGGGTCCCAAAGCGGCGCATTCGGGAAGCCCCGCGCGAACAGAAAATAGAAATAGGGCGCCAGCACCACGATCGCGATCGCATACGCAGCCGCGGTCGGCGCAATCAGGCCGGCGATTCTGGAGCGCAGCTCACCGTCGAAGAAATAGAATGCCAGCAGGATAGCGATACCACCGAAGAGTGTGATGGTGGCGAACAGCTCGACAGCACAAAGAAACTGAACCACCAGCAGCAACGCCAGCAGGGCCGCATAGCGCCATGCCGAGATCTCGCCCGCAATCCGCCGCAGCCCGATTATTGCGATCAGCGGTACCGGGAAAATCACGACCAGGCTCATGTGGCCAAGTGCGCGTCCCAGCATGTACGGCGAGAAACCGAACAGGTAGCCGCCCAGTAGCGAGGGCCAGAAGGCCTGGGTCAGACGGCGGCATAGCAGATAGCAGCATAGCGCCGCCGCCGGCATCGCGATCGTGACGACCGTGTTGTAGGCCGCCACCAGGCCGAAGGCCCTCTGAATCGGAGCCGATGCCAGCGCCGGCAGCGGCACGCAGGTGGTCCAGGCCAGGTTAATCCCGACCGGCGCCCAGACCATGTCGGTCCGAAACGGATTGAGCCGATGCGCAACTGCGTAGGGCCACCAGTTGATGAACCACATTATCATCGGGGGGTCGGTACCCGTCCCGATGTAGTGTGGAACGCGGTTCCCGGCCAGACCGCGGTCAAGCAGCACCATCGCAAGTGCCAGATAAATTGCGAACGCGACGAAGAGATCAGCGCGGCGATCGAATGGACGAGTCAAAACTGTCGGCCAGCTTATTGGGTGCAGACGTTATTAGCTGGGCCGAGCTGATCCGGCAAGCGCCTGCGCCGGCGTCTCGATAATCAAACTTGAAACTGCGAACTGCGGGCGCTTATACTCAGCTCGAGCCCGCCCTGGTCCGGCCCAGGCTCGGCCTTGGGGAAACTCATGCCCGATCGCGAGTTCTTCGACCTCCGTACCGCGCTCGATCATCTCGAGCGTCACGGTGAACTGGCCCGCGTCGACGGCGAGGTCGACTGGAACCTTGAACTCGGAATGCTGGCGCGCGAGGTCCAGGATCGCAAGGGTCCGGCACTGCTCTTCACAAATATCAAGGACTACAAATCTCCCGGCGCGCGATGCAACCAGTTGGCTACCGGGCTCCTCGGCAGTACGCGACGGTTGTCGCTGATGTTCGGTTTCGAGGACGAACAGCCGAATCGGGTGTTGATGGAATATGTGCTCGAGCGCAACCGCCGGCTACTCCCGCCAGTGATCGTCGATCACGCCCCGGTTCACGAGCATGTCGTGACCGGCAAGGAGGTCAATCTGGCGGACCTGCCGGTGCCGCAATGGCATCGTCTCGATGGCGGACGCTATATCGGCACGATGGGGTGCGTGGTGACCAAGGATCCCGAGACCAAGCGCACCAACGTCGGCGTCTATCGCAGCATGATTTCCGATCGCGACAAGATGGCGACGCTGCTCATCAGGTCGCAAGGGTGGGGCGGCCATTTCACCAAGTATGAAGCGATGGGTGAGCCGATGCCGACCGCGTGGGTGCTCGGCTGGGACCCGATCATGGATTTTGTCGCCTCGACGCCGCATCCGGTCGAGATTTGCGAGTATGACGTGATGGGCGGTTATCGCGGCCGGCCGGTGCCGCTGGTGAAGTGCAAAACCGTACCGCTTGAAGTGCCGGCGGCGGCGGAGGTCGTAATTGAAGGCTTCGTCTCGCCCGATCCGGCGGCCATGATGCTCGAAGGGCCATTTGCGGAGTTCACGCAGTATCTGAGCGACCTGCCGACCAAACGGCCGGTGGTGCAGGTGACCGCAATCACGCATCGCGATCAACCGATCTTTCGTGGCACGCTGGCTGGAGTCGAAAGCGCCTACTACGGCGCGATTCATCGGGCCGGAGCGGCCTGGAACGTGCTCCGCGCTGCCGGCATTCCCGGCATCCTCGACGTCTTCATCGAGCCGATCACCAACGGCACCACGGTCATCGTGCAGATCAAGAAACATTACGAGGGGCAACCCAAGCAGATCGCCTCGGCGCTGTGGGGCTCGAATGCCGCGAACTACGCCTACAAACGGGTAATCGTGGTCGACGATGATATCGATCCATCGAATCATGATGCAGTCGAATGGGCAATCAACTACCGCGTCGACCCCGGCTCCGACGATGTCGTCATGATGCGTGGGTCCTTCGGTTCGCCGCTCGACCCTGCCGTGCCGCTCGAGTTGCGCAATACGCCGGAACTCGGCACCGGGCTCTGGAATCGCGTCGTGATCGACGCCACCCGGACCTGGCGCTTTCCGCGCCGGGCGGAGTGGAACAACGAGAAGTTTCCGCCGGTCAGCCGCAACCGGCCCGAGGATACCGCGTTTATCCGTAATCGATGGGACCATTACCAGATCAAAAAATGGCGCCCGGATACGTTTTAGCGTCTGCCCCAAGCGTCTATGAAAAATCGTTCTGCCCGAATTGATTACGGCACGTTAGTCGAGAACGATCGCGTGCATTCACGCGTCTATACCGACCCTGCCATCTTCACCGACGAGCTGGCGAAAATATTCCATCGCGGATGGGTCTTCGTCGGCCATACCTCGGAAGTGCCAAACCCCGGCGATTTCCGTCTCAAGCGCATCGGACTGCAGCCCGTGATCATGGTGCGCGATCAGGCGGGACGGGTTCAGCTCCTGCTCAACCGATGTCGTCATCGCGGAGCCACCGTCTGTTCTGAGGAGCGAGGCAACGCTCGATCATTTAGCTGCGCCTATCATGGCTGGACTTACAAACTCGACGGCACGCTGGCCGGCGTGCCTTATCCCGACGGCTACGACGCGAGCTTCCGGCGCGAGGAATTCGGCCTGGTGCGGGTGCCGCGGGTCGCGGAATATCGCGGCTTTCTGTTCGGCAGCCTGAGCCGGGTCGGAATTGCGCTCGAGGAGCATCTGGGTCGCGCGCGGGAACAGATCGATCTGTTCGTCGAGCTCTCGCCCGAAGGCGAAATAGATTTGTCGCCCGGTGGGCAGAAATATCGCTTCGCCGGTAACTGGAAGCTACAGGCCGAAAACAGCATGGATGGGTATCATCCGCCGGTCGTCCATCAGTCGATCGTAGAGGCGCTCGAACAACGGCTCGGCCGCAAGCTCGAAACCTATACCGCTCAGACCAAGGCGATGACCCGCGACCTCGGCGGCGGCCACGTAATGCTCGACTATCGGCAATGCCCGGGCAACCGCAGCCTCAATATGACCACCACCTACAATGGCCCGCCGTCGAATTCGTTTCAGAGCGTGTTCGTCGACGCGATCCATCACCGTTACGGCGAGCGGCGCGCGGCCGAAATCCTGCAAGCGAGCGGGACGCATCTGCTGGTCTTTCCCAATCTGATTATCCTCGGCGTGCAGATCCGGGTGATTCTTCCGGTCAGCGTGGATTGCACCGAGGTGACGGTTCATCCGGCCTTGCTGCGCGGCGTACCGGAAGCGATCAATCACATCCGGCTGCGCGGCCAT
>DATJRJ010000137.1:0-3123 GCA_035504735.1 Binataceae bacterium (SeqCode) | reverse complement strand
GGGATCACCACGAAGATTCCCCACAGGCCATAGACCACGCTGGGGATAGCGGCCAACAATTCAATCGTGATCTTCAGGACATCTTCGACCCGCGCGGGAAGGGAATTCCAGATAGCGTTTTCCGGCAAGCCGAGGAACTTGATGCTCGCGTCGAGACCAGTCGACAAAAAGCCTTCACTCAGAAAGATCGCTATGGCCAGGCCGAAGATGGTCCCGATTATCAAGCCCAGCACCGAGCTGTAGAGGGTGCCGGCAATCGCGGGCAGAATTCCGAATTGCCCACGATTCGCATCCCAGGTGGTAGTCTTGATGAACGCCCAGCCGTAGGTGTGTATCGCCGGCATTGCCACCACGCCAATCTTCACGATGATCCAGAACACCAGGACAACCGTGAACCAGGCGACCACGAGGGTGAATTTGCGGAACAGGAGGTCGGCCATGACCTCCATCGTGGAAGGAGGCTGCGAAATCTCGGCTGCCGGCGGCATGCTCGTGGGCGCGCTGCCACTACCGGAGCTGAGCAGTCCACCGGCGAACTCGGGTTGCGCAGCGTTCATGAGATCTCGCCGAGAGCCTTTTTATCCGCACTGATGACGCTCGCGGGCAGAGGGATGTAGCCGAGTTCGGTACTCGACTTCTGTCCATCGGTGAGGCCGTAGTCGATTATCGATTTCAGCGTCGCGAGAATCTTTGGATCGCTGTATTTCTTATAACAGAGCAGCCACGTGTAGCTGACGATCGGATAGGCCTCCGCGGCCGGCGGATCGGGAATCCAAGCTCGGCGATTGGCCGGCAGCTCTACGCTGGCGAGGGCCGCCTGGCCGGCTTCGAGGCTCGGTTTGACGAACTTCCCGCTCTTGTTTTCGAGCGTCGCCATCGGCATCCCGGTCTGGACCGCATAACCATATTCGACGTAGCCGATCGCGCCGGGCGTCTCTTTGATCAGCGCAGCCACGCCGGGGTTGCCCTTGCCGGCCACACCGACCGGGAAGTTAACCGAGGTTCCCTTACCAGGCCCCTTGTTCCAGGCTTCGCTGATGGCGCTCAGATTACTGGTGAAGACGAAGGTGGTGCCGCTGCCGTCGGATCTGGTAACCACCGTGATCTTGGTATCGGGCAATTTCGCACCCGGATTGGCCTTGGCGATAATGGGGTCGTTCCACTGCGTGATCTTGCCCAGAAAAATCCCGGCATAGGCCTCGCGCGAGAGCTTCAACTCCGAAGGTGCGTCCGGCAGGTTATACCCCAGCACGACGCAGCCCGCAGTCATCGGGATAAGCACCACGCCCTGCTTGACGGCCGCCATTTGTTCGTCAGTCATCGCGGCGTCGCTGGCGCCGAAGTTGACGAGTCCCTGCTGAAACTGCTTGATACCGGCGCCGCTACCCAGCGCCTGGTAGTTTATCTCTACGTTCGGATGCGCCTTGTTATAATCGGTGAACCATTTCTCATAGAGGGGCGCGGGAAAGGTCGCACCGGTTCCTTGCAGTGTGACGGGTCCCTCGCTATCGGCAGCTAGAGCCGCCGATTGTCCATCGAGTGTTGCGAGACTTCCTGCGAAGCTCACCATCCCCATGAACAGAATCCCCAGTACAAGAAGTTTGATGTGCGTAGTCCTCATCTATTTCTCCAAGAGTTTTCCTCAAGCGGGAGATTTGGCAAAGGACTGCACTCCATCAAAAAAATGTTACGTTCGTATGTCGATTGAATGAGAAATTCGATTGTACCCTGCGTTGGGACGATCCTGATGGGCGCGATGATTAACGGATGGTTAACAAATGATGAACTTTGAAGATGTTGGCCGGCGCAACCAAGCAGACAGAACCGAAACGATGCGGTACTGACGAAAAAGGCGGGCGTTTTTCGTCAGCGGAGGATGTTGGCTCTTGCCAACGCGATCACTTCGCGCGGCCGCTCAGCATCGCCTTGAGCATGAGACGAACCCAGCTGCTCCGATGGATTCTTACCTTCCCTTCCACTGCGGCGCGCGTTTTTGCGCAAAGGCTTGTGCGCCTTCGCGCGCGTCCTCGGTACCTTGTAGGAACGTGTATAGTTCGCGTTCCAATTTGATGCCCTCGCCGAGCGGCAGGTCGAGGCCGCGCAGAGCCGCCTGCTTGATCTTCGAGACTGCAAGCGGCGCACTACGGCAGATTTCACCCGCGATCTGTTCGCACTTGCTCATCAGTAAATTCATCGGCACGACGTGATCGACCAGGCCCAGACGCAGCGCCTCGTGAGCGTCGATCCGGTTGCCGGTGTACAGCATCTCCAGCGCCCGTCCGAGCGGCAGCAGCCGCGGCAAACGCTGTGTTCCTCCGCCTCCGGGCAGCCATCCCAGCCGCACTTCGCCCAGGCCAAATTGCGCATGCTCGGCGGCGACTCTGATGTCACAGGCGAGGGCCTGCTCGAGTCCGCCACCATTCGCATGACCGTTGATCGCGGCGATGATCGGTTTGTATAAGTCGTACATCACCGGCATCGGCGAGTCCGGCACTGCCTCTCCCCCGCGCTCGACGTAATTGGACTTGATGTCGCTGCCGGCGCAGAAGGCACGCTCGCCGGTACCGGTCATGATCGCGACGCGCAAACTCGCATCGTCGCGAAACTCGCGCCATATTTCGGCCAGACGCCCATAGGTTTCGAAGTCGCAAGCATTCAGCCGTTCGGGCCGGTTGATCGTGACGTAGGCGAGCGGTCCCTTTTTCTCGAATAGCACTTTCATCGGCGAGCCTCCTGCTCCGGGAAGTACGTGCCGAAGCTATCACCGACCTCCGGCATCAGACCAGTGCTAATTTTTGCGTGTCCCGCGGACGCGGAGTGACTAGTACATTCGAATCAACATCGGCAGGGCGAGAACGCTGCTAATGATGAACAGCGTTTTTGGCGAGAGTGCAAATCGCGGCAATCAGCCGTTCGATGTTGGGCTGGCTTGGTTAGATGAAGTTGGTAGCCGGCAGAGATCGCACGCTCGCGCTCCGAGGCTGAACTCCATCCATCCGGTCAACGCGCAGGCGGGAATATCGCCGCCATGCTCGGAACCTAAGATCCTGATTTTGCGAATCAGGCTGTAGCCTTCTTCAAGTGGCATGCCGATAGCGCTGACCAGCACATCGGGCTTCGAAT
>DATJRJ010000136.1:0-7618 GCA_035504735.1 Binataceae bacterium (SeqCode) | reverse complement strand
ATCGTCAAAGCTGGATTCCCGCTTTCCGCCTCCACGATTGAACCGCTGTTCGAATCGTTAGCACTCAAACCGCCACGCCTATTACGATCGAACTACTCATTCGACGAATTTCTCGACGAGGTAGTCAAATCCGAGCACGCGCTCGTGACTGCTAACGTGTCGAAGGAGCGGATTCAATTCAAAATGAACGCGTGTGAAACGGAATATGCCGCGGTAACGATTAACGGACTCCGGCGCCATACGGTCGCGGTGGAGGGAAGCGACCTCGACTCGGTGCTATCGCTGATTCAACAACTGGGAATTGAGCAAATCCAAAACACGAGCTACATCCACGAAATCAAGCACCTGCTGCTCGACCCAAATCCCCGGCTGCGATCGTAACGCCCGGCGCGAGCAGATTGCAGAACTTGATCAACAGCGACAGCGCCACGCCAGTTTCATGACACGCATCAAGAATCTGGGCACACAACTGCGGATCGTTAGCTGGCACCGGCGGATCTGCTTCCGGGTTGAAGAACAAGGGCTCGTCGGGGAGCGGCTCGCGTCCGAAATGGTCGCGGAACGCCTCGAATCGAACCGATACGACGCTCAGAATTGCGTGCTCTAAATTAGTTTGAGGACGGGTTCTAGAATCCTGACGGCTACTAAAAACGCCGTGGAGATATCGCTTTTCTTTGACGTAAGTTTGCATGGCCCCTCTCGGCAACGTCGCGAACGCCACCGGTAGGGCCAGCAACACCTGTGCCGCCAAGATCACCAAGGAAAAGCGCCTGATTTAGGACGGATCCTGGATTGGCGACATCCATCACCGCCGAAAATCATATCCTGCCACTTGGCAGAAGCGCCAACAGGACTTGGCACGGCGAAGGGCATCCTTGGCGGAAGTTGCCGTTGATTCTCAGGCCGTCCCCTTCCGACGCGAACGCTAATAAAGTCCGGGAATCAGCCTTGATGTCCGCGCGCAGTAGGCACCATATTCGTCGCCAAACTGGCTGCTCAGCAGCCGCTCTTCAGCACGGATGCGCGCGAGAACCGGCGCTATCAGAAGCGCTGTGAGCAGCACGCCAACCCCCGATCGAAAAGCCAGAGACCATCCCAACGCGTTGAGCAACAAGCCCAGGTAGCTTGGATGGCGAATGACGCCATACATGCCCGTCGTGACCAGTGTATGCCCGGGCTGGATCGCAACCAGCCCGCTGAATCGGTCGCCGAGCACGAACACCGGCCAGATCCGCAGCGCACCACCGGCAGCAAAAAGAACGACGCCAAGCCATCGAATGGTATTGCCGTCGATGGTCCAGAATTCTTTGCGGTCCGTGTAGGCCGGAAGATAGGCGTCCAGCAATCCGATCAACACAAAGGCGACGATGACCCAACGGTTGCCACGGTCCTCGCGCACACCTGGGCTCAAATTTCCGCCGGCGAAGAACGCTACACCAGCCATCACAGCGAGCACGACCCCGAGCGTGATCAGCGCCGGATGGGAAAAGAAAGCCAGCCCGCCCCAGCCGAGGACAGCCAGGCCGAGATAGGCAGCCGAGCCCAGAACAGTGAGCGTAAATCTGACGATTGGCGTCACTATCTTACACGCCTAGACTGACGCTCCTGGCTGGTTTCCGTTTCGCCGCGGAGCGAGGAGCCGTCGTATGCGTATACCTCCGGCGGATGAGGCTTCCAGGTCGATCACGTTGCCGTCCGGGTCCGCGAGCCTCAGGCCATCAACGTGAATTTCTAAACTCGTTATCAAGATCTCTCATGGCACGTCCGAGGATTTCCCGAAGCCGCGTAAGTCTGGCCGTACTCATTTCATCCGACAAAGTTCGACGCACGCCTCTTACCAGCCGCTCGGTCGCGTCTCTGACCTCACCTGCGGCTGCATCGAGATCCCGGTACCATTCGCGCGGGCCGCGCCTTCCACGCCACAAATCTTCGACCTCGGCGGCGCGCCGCGCCAGTTCCTGGAGGCCAGTCTCAGTGATGCGATAGACCCTGCGGCCTTCCTGCAGCTCCACCGCTGCGAGACCTTCGTCTTCGAGCTGCTGCAACAGCGGATAGATCGTTTGGGCGTGAGCGCGGTAGTAGCCGCCGGCGCGCTCCTCGAGCTTTTGCATCAGCCTCAATCCGGTGGCGGCCTCTTCCCTGATGAGCACCAGGAGTGCCAGCCTGAGTTCGCCTGAAGTTGCAAATGGTCGCCATCCCATCATGTCGGCCCATCGCGAATGGCGGCGAGAACCGGTAAATCCACACGTCATGTTTCGACTCCTTAATCTGAATCGGTACGTTGCCGTTATTGCACAGGTTTGCTGTCGGAGCCGGCGTGGACGGGATCACCGGCCCGTACGAAGAGGTCCATCGGGACCAGTGGAGGCCGACGCTTACGCTTGAGCTCATCCAGCTCGGCGGCCGCTTTGGCTTCCACGTTACGGCGTCCGAGGTCGGCGAGTTTTGCATCCAGCTCTGAGTTGCCTAGTTCGTGATTCACGCCCGCCTGCGCGAGAGTCTGCCCGATCAAGTCACGCATCTCTTCCAGCGCGCGCAGGTCTTCTTCAAAAGAGGGCTGGTTGAGCGTCGACTGGATCCGTATCCGGGCCTGTGCGTTCTTCAGCCGCGCCAGCATTTTTATTTTTTCGACCTTGAGCTTCTCGATCTCGTCCTTGGACGAGATCAGGTTGCCCTTTGCTTCCTCGGCTTCACGACTGACCTCCGCCAGTTCCTCCCTCAGGCGTGCGCAGTCGGCTTCCAGTTCGTGGCGGCGCCTGATCATGATCAGCGCGCACTGGTCTTCGTTAAGATCCGCGGCCTGCGCGGTTTGCTCGGAGAGCTCGTCGATGGTGGCGCGCTTGGCGGCCAACTCGCCGGTGAGTTTGTTGCGCATATAGATGACGGCTGCGGCCCCGCTCTTGAGCTGTTGGTAGCGCTTTACACGCTGGTTAATGGCGGCTTCATAGACCGCATCGGGATCGCGCGCCTCTTGGGCTTTGACCCAGCGACGAAGCTTTCCGCCGATCAGACTGAAAAATCGCTTGATAATCATCTTGTCCTTCCCGGCGACGAGCCGCGTCGCCTTTTGCCAGGTTTAATGCTCAAGCCACCGTCGCAAGTGAGGTTCCATATACAGCCTGGTTCATTCGTCCTTCGTTTCGGGTCCCACGTCGGCGGCGGTGATGGAAAGCTCGCGCAGCTTCTGCTGAAAACTTTGTCGATACATGCCGGTCTGTTCGGCGGCGCGCGAAATATTGCCGCCGGTCGCGCGCAAAGCGGCGATGAAGTAGGCGCGCTCCCACTCTCCCACGAATTTCTCTTTGGCTTCGCGGAAGGACATTCGGGCTGTATCCGGCCCACCGACAGCTTCGCACACGCCATCGACGCGAGCAGACACGACGGTGTCCGAGACCGGGAACAGATCTGCCGCAGTCAACTCAGGACCGATCGCCAGGATAACCGCCTGCTCAATTGCCGCCTTCAGCGATCGCACGTTACCCTTCCATGGATTTTCGACGCAGGCACGCATCGCTTCGGGCGAGAGTTGCATTTCGGGACGGCCGTGACGACGGGCGGTCTCACGGACGAACTGCTGCACGATCAAGGGGATATCCTCGCGGCGCTCATGCAGCGGAGGCAGCCGGATCTCCACGACCTTCACGCGGTAGTAAAGGTCTTCGCGAAAGCGCCCCTGAGCCACCATTGCCTCGAGGTCGTGATTGGTGGCGGCAATGATGCGGACGTCGGCCTTGAGCGGATGGTTGCCACCGATACGCTCGAACTGCTTTTCCTGCAGGACGCGTAACAGCTTGGCCTGGGTCTCCAGGCTCATGTCGCCAATCTCGTCGAGAAACAGGGTGCCGCCTTCAGCGGCTTCGAATTTCCCTTCGCGCCGTGCGGTGGCGCCGGTAAAGGCACCTTTTTCATGACCGAAGAGCTCGCTTTCGACCAGCTCGCGAGAGAAGGCGGCGCAGTTCACGGCGATGAACGGACCGCGTGCGCGAGGGCTACGAAAATGGATCGCGCGCGCAACCAGCTCCTTGCCGGTGCCCGATTCGCCCCGCACCAGCACGGTCACATCTGTCGGCGCGACCTTTTCGATCGTTTCGAATACCCGGATCATCACTCGCGAGCGTCCGATCATGCTCTCGAAGGCGCCGCTTTCGAGCCGTACCTGCTCGATCAGCTGATGGTGGGCGCGGCGCAGCAACTGAGTTTCGATCACCTTACGGACCTTCAGCCGCAATTCGTCGTTGTCGAATGGTTTGGGCAGGTAGTCCTCTGCGCCCGCCTTCATCACCTCGACCGCGATCCGCTGATTGCCGTACGCGGTGATCATCAGCACCGCGCACTTAGGGTCGAGCTCGCGCACCTGCCGCAACAGCTCCAGCCCGCTCATCGCTTTCATCGAGAGGTCGGTGATAAGCACGTGGAAGAGCCCGGCCTTCACCTTCTCCAGGGCTTCTTCTCCCGATTGCGCGGTCTCTACTTCGTAACCTTCCTTGGAGAAGAGCGCCTTGAGCGCGACTACGATGCCGCGTTCGTCGTCAACGATGAGCAAGCGGCCCCTCATTGCTAGCCCCGCACCTGCCCGTCCGCGACTCCAGCAGTTGGCATCGATCCAGCCCCGCCGCCATCCGGGCCATCAGCCCGGTCTTGTTCCTCTCCGCGGTCTCCTCGCGCTAGCGGAATCGAGATGCCAAATTCTGCCCCGGCTCCCGGCTCACTGGTGACGTCGATCGTGCCGCGATGAGCATCGATCACTTTGCGAGCGACTCCCAGGCCGAGTCCCGTTCCATTCTCTTTTGAGGTGTAGAAGGGATTGAAAATTCTGCTGAGCTGCTCCGGGGCGATTCCGCAACCGCTATCACGAATCTTGACCGTCGCCATCGCGGGACGGTCGCGTTCGATCTTGAGCTCGATTTTCCGTTCTCCGCTGATGCCGGCC
This sequence comes from Binataceae bacterium (SeqCode), assembly GCA_035504735.1. GTDB lineage: Bacteria > Desulfobacterota > Binatia > Binatales > Binataceae > JAJPIG01. The sequence continues at coordinate 2,688 of DATJRJ010000136.1, read as the reverse complement.
ATCGCGTCGATGGCATTATCGACGATATTTGTGAACACGCTCTGCAGCTTATCGGGGTCGGCACGAACCACCGGGCCGCCCAGGTAGTTGCGCGACACCAGAACGGAATTCGCTTCGATCTTGCTGCGCATCTGGCTCAAGGCAGCATCCAGCACGGCCGCCAGGTTGACCTGGCTGAAGCGGTAGTCTTCCTGTTTGGCGTATTTCAGTAGATGAGACACGCTCCGTTCGACCCGAGCGAGTTCGTCCAAAGCGACGTTGGCGTATTCGACATTCTCGGCCGAAGTCGGATCTTCGCCCATCTGCTGCACCAGACTCTTGGCGGCCGCAATCGGGTTTCGGATCTCGTGGGCGAACGTGGCGGTTAGCTCATCCAGCGAGGCCTGTTTTTCGGTGCGCAAGACCTCTTTTTCCTCGGTTACTTCGCGTTCAACTTCGCGCTGGATGGCGGGTTCGAAGACCCGCTCATGGATCCAGCGCCATCCAAAAACCGCGGCGAAGTGGCTCAACAGACCGAACCCCCAGCCGATCGCCGGAAACAGCCACCATTGGAAACCGGTCGTAAGCAGGTTGATCAGGAACAAGAAGCCGATGATCAGCCCATACCACATCAGATGGACATAGAAGCCCGCTTCCGCGGCAGCTCGTCGTCGGGCCCGTTGATACGTCCGACGCTGCTGGTCGTCAGCGAATTGCCGGTGATCGCGGTCGGCTTCGGGCTCGGCGCTCGTGCCGCTCCATCGTTCGGTCTGCCGATCGAAGCTGCGTCGCATCTTGCGTTCGAAACGCTCGGCTCGGCGCGCATGTTTATCGTTGGCCCGCCGTTCCGCGTCCCACGCCTTGCGATGGATGTGGCTGCGGATCTGGTCGCTCCAGGCCCACGGGCCGGCACCGGTGTCGTAGGAAGTATCTCCCAGATCGTATCCATCCCCGCGGTCCCACAGGAGGTCGCGCCATCGTCGGCGCCGATGGAACGCGAAGATCACGACTAGCGCAATTACAAGTAATAGAAACATTTATCTACCAGCCTTGCTGGAACGGTATTCACCACCGTGGCGTAGCCAGTTACACTTTCCTCTCGGCTGCGGATAGCGTATCCGCAATCCTAATGCCGCAGGGACCGAAAGGAAAAAGGTCACACTCTTGGGAGGTTTTCTCGTCGCGATCGATGTGAGTGCAGCCGGATCGGTGCAGGCGCTCTACTGCACCGATGTGCCGCCAGACCTTTGTCTCAGCCGGTTTCGAATACCTTCCCATGCGCAACCCACCCAAAGAATCATCCTATCCGGAAACGCTAGCACTCGTATGCCGTGAATACTGCGGCGCTATGGTGCAAACGGGCGTGGCAACCTCGCCTTCACACGACTCCTAGGAAAAGTCGTCCGTTCCTGAACCGCGTGAACAACGAAGGACTAACACTTCCATCTGACTTGGTGACGCCGCGTTTGCTTTGAGGACTCGATGGCCGGCTTCGTCAAACCAGGAATCCGCCTCGCGCAGCCGTCCGGTTGGTTCGATCAGCTCGCTGCGTTGCTCACGCGGGAGCTTGCGCCCAGCGCACGAAAAGTCCGCACTGCCCTTCGAATGACCATCATTGCCGTGTTCGGGGCTGGCCTGATCGTGAGCTGCCACGTCAACAACGAGCTCGGCACCTACATCGTGTGGCTCCTGGTGGGCGCTGGACCAATGATGTCTCTTAGCGAGGCGAGTACGTTTCTGTTCGCGGAAGCGCTTGCACTTGCTGCCTCAGTAGTGATGGCCGGGATATTGGTGGAAACGCCGTGGCTATTGCTGCCGTTTCTCTTCGCGATGATTTGGCTTTCGACCTACCTGGGGACGATCCGTAAGCTCGGGGCGGGACTTTTGCTCATCGAGGTGGTTTGCCTCGATACCTTCTACGCTGTCGTATTCGCGCCCGGGGAAATCGGTTGGGGCGCGGCCGGTGCTTTCGGCGGCAGCGTGATCGCTTTCGGCACGGTTGTGCTGTTCGACAACTGGCTGTGGCCTGACCGCGCCGAAGCGATTCTGTTGGAATCGCTGGCCGCGAGCGTCGCGCGCGATCGCTCGCGGCTCCTCGAGGCTACAAATTTTTACCTGGATCGCCGCAACACGCCGCGACCGCCGCTGCCACCGCCGACTTCTGACCTGCCCTCACACATGGATCTTTTGAATCGAGCGGTCGCCGAGGGTGTGTCTGCGCATCGCCACGCGATCCTCCTCGCGGCTATAACGCGCGTCGCGCGCATTGGTCTTGAAGTGGATCGCCTGATCGTGGCAGCGCGCCAGAACGTACCCGCAGAGGTTCGCGCTATGCTGGGGCCCGAACTACAAGCGACGGTGGACGCGATTTCGGCGGTGTTGGACGAGATCGTCCGCGAACTGCCGACCTACATCGCGGTTGGCGTCGACCAGCCGCCGCCCGTCTCGCGGACCCGCGCGCGATCGGCGATGGACCGTCTCGGTGCCCGCATCATCCAGCTCCGACCGTCGTATATCGGTAGGGCGAGTTCCGCGGAACTCGAGAATCTCGCAACCTTCACCGATTCGCTGGCTGCGCTGACCGGACACATCGAGCGCCTGCTCGACGAGCCTCCGCAGCCGCCTGGCCCGGCATTGGCGAACCGTGCGATTGCGCGCTTGACCGATCCTCCGGATCCTGCGCATGTCCGCTATTCAACCAAGGTCGGT